>JBIOUF010000246.1:0-4476 GCA_044866695.1 Nocardioidaceae bacterium
TTCTTCCTGACCGACGTCGCGGTGAGCGTCGCCGCGGAGGTGGCCAGCGTGACCTGCACCGAGAACATCCTGACCGGCGACGAGTCGACCGGCCCCTCGGAGTTCGGCGGCGGCAAGGCCGTGGCGACGAACCTGTTCCTGCGCACCCCCAACGGCTGGCGGCTGTGGGTCCACCACTCCTCACCGGTACTCTCGGGCCCAGGATGAGCGTCCAGCCGTGCTCCACCCCACCCGACCGCCTTGCCGTCCACGGCATCGAGGCGTTCGGCCGGCACGGCGTTCTCGCGGCCGAGCGCCGGGACGGCCAGCGGTTCGGCGTGGACCTCGTCCTGGGCCTGGACACCAGGCCCGCGGCGGCCTCCGACGCCCTCGAGGACACCGTGGACTACGCGGGCCTGGTCTCCTCGGTGGTGGCCGCGGTGGAGAAGGACCCCGTGGACCTGATCGAGACCCTGGCCGAACGCATCGCGGCGCTGTGCCTGGTCGACCGCCGGGTGTCCTGGACGGAGGTCACCGTCCACAAGCCGCACGCGCCCATCGACGCCACGTTCGCAGACGTGGCCGTCACGATCCACCGGAGCAGGTCATGACCCAGTCCCCGCACGCGTTCGACAGCGACACCCTCGCCGGGGACCAGCTTTCGCCGGTCCGGCGCGCCGTCCTCTCGCTGGGCTCCAACCTGGGCGAGCGCAAGTCGACGCTCCAAGGCGCGGTCTCGTCCCTCGCGGACACCCCCGACGTGTTCGTGGTGGCGGTGTCCCCGGTGTACGACACCGAGCCGGTGGACGCGCCGGCCGGCTCCAAGCACTTCCTCAACGCGGTCGTGCTGGTCGACACGACGCTGTCCACGCACACCCTGCTGGAGCGCGCACAGGCGATCGAGAGCGCGTTCGGACGCGAGCGCTCGGAGGTGCGCAACGCGCCACGGACCCTCGACGTCGACCTGATCGTCGTGGGCGACCGGACGGTCGACGACGAGGTCCTCACGCTGCCCCACCCGCGGGCGCACGAGCGGGCCTTCGTCCTCGCCCCCTGGGCGGACGTCGAGCCGGACGCCGAGCTGCCCCAAGGGCCGGTCGCCGAGCTGCTCGCGAAGGTGGGGACGGAGGGTGTGGTCCGCCGCGACGACATCGTCTTGGAGCTGCAGTGACCCGTTCGCCGGCGGCCCCCCGGCCGGCGTGAGCCGCGACGCGCCACCCGACCCCGAGGACGGCCCGGAGCAGGCGCCCGGCGCCGGGGACGACCCTCGTCGCCTGCGCACCACCGGACCGGGGCCGGTCATCCTGCTCGCGCTCGCCGGG
This sequence comes from Nocardioidaceae bacterium, assembly GCA_044866695.1. Taxonomy (GTDB): domain Bacteria; phylum Actinomycetota; class Actinomycetes; order Propionibacteriales; family Nocardioidaceae; genus JBIOUF01. The sequence continues at coordinate 1,302 of JBIOUF010000246.1, forward strand.
ATGGTGCTGGGCTGGCTGGTCCGCCCCGTCTGCATCTGGCTCGACCGGACCCCACCGCGGGTCGGCTGGCTGCCGGTCCTGGCCCTGCTGCTGGCGGCGCTCATCGTGGCCGCCGTTGCCTGGTCGACGTACCGCGCGGTCCACCGACGACAAGAGGTGCTGCCACCCCACCAGGCGGTCAACCGGCTCGTGCTGGCGAAAGCATGCGCGCTGGCCGGGGCGTTCGTGACCGGCGGCTACCTCGGCTATGCCCTGGCGTGGGTCGGCGTGCGCGCGGAGCTGGCCGATGAGCGGATCCTGCACTGCGCGGTAGCCGGCCTGGCCGGGGGGCTGCTGACGGCTGCGGCGTTGTCGCTCGAGCGAGCCTGCCGGGTCCGCGGAGAGTGACGCCGAGGAGCCGATGAACGTCCCTCGGTTCGGGTCATGGTTCCGTCGCCGCGGACGAATCGCCGCCCTCGTCGTCGTCGACGACGACAACGCGGCGGTGGCCGGGGACTGCCTACGCTCCCTGGCCGGGCAGACCCGCGCCGCGGCCGAGATCGTGGTCGTGAGCACCGGCCGCATGAAGGCGACGTCCAGAGCGCTCGCCGCAGAGGTCCCATCGCCGGCGGTGCGGCTCGTCGAGCTGCCGTCCGCGACCAAGGCCCAGGCGCTGCGCCATGCGTGGGCCCGGTCCACGCTCGACTATGCCGTGCTGCTCGACGGCGGTGACGTCCTCACCCCGGGGGCGTTCCGGTCGCTGGCGGGATCGTTGGACGCCTCGGGTTCGCCCCTCGCGCTGGCGGGCAGGTCGGCAGCGCGGCGCTGCACCGTGCAGGAGGCGCCTTGGGCCGTGGCCGAGGTGGATCTCGCCACCCGGATGGTGCGCCGAGCCGCACTCGCCCCGGTGCTGGACGAGGAACCCCTGCTGGACTGGCTGCCCGCCGTGCGGCTGACGCTGGACGCGCCTGCCTTCGACGTGGTCGGTGAACGCCTCCGTGCCCAGCCGCGGCGGGGCAGCGGCGAGGGCTTCGCCACGTTGCCCCGCCGGGCCGGCTCGGCGCCCCGGTGGGCAGACGCCGTCCAGGCGCTGCTGGCGCACCCTCGGCTGGGGCCGGCACGAGACGAGCTGGTGAGGTGGCTGCTCGGCACGTCGCTTCCCGAGTACCTCGACGACAGCGAGCACTGCGACGCCGAGGCGTGGCATTCGCTCGTGGCGACAGCGGGGGTCCTGACGACGATGGCACCCGAGGTGCTGCCGCTCGTGCCGGCTGACCTTCGGGTGTACGCCTGGCTCGCGGCGCGGGACAGGCGTCAGGACGTCATCGAGCTCGGGCTGTCCAGGTGGGTCTCCGGCGCCAGCCACCCGACCAGGGTCGAGGGCGGTCGCGTGCTGGCCGTGCTACCGGTCGGGGACGTCCCGACCGAGCTGCTGGCGGTCCGAGAGGCCGAGACCCCCCTGGTGACGCGACCATGGCGGATCGTGGAACAGAGGGAGGGTCTCGTCGCGGTCGAGCAGACTGCGTTCATCCGGGGCGTGGGGGACCAGCATGGTCAGGTGCGTGCACTGCTCACGCTGGTGGCTCCAGGCGGCGAGCGGTACGTCTGTGACACCGCGACGTCGGGGGATCCCGATGTGAACCGGTGGGCGCAGGAACCCCACCAGGACCACACGACGGCACGTCTGGTCGGTCGTGCGTCGCTGCCGCCGGCCACTGTCGTCGACGAGCGGTGGCAGCTCGACGTGCGGTTGCAGGTGGCCGAGATCGGCAGGTCCGGCTGCTCTGCCTTGGAACGCGACGAGCCGAGGCCGTGGAGGGTCACCGACATCGGTCTGGCCGGAGGCGTGCTGCACCTCCAGGGCGAGGGCGGTCGAGGGGGCTCGACCACGCTGGAGCTCTGGGCGCCACAGGGAGATCTGGTCGTGCAGCGGGAGGTCACCTCGCCGTTCGACGTGCACATTCCTCTGGAGCAGGAGCGCTGGGGCATGGAGCCGGCGCCGCTGCCGTCGGGCGTCTACCGGTTGACGACCCGGGACGGTCCCCTGGGCCTGGGGGGCAGGGCCGCCGGCGTGGAGCGGCAGCTTTCCGCCACCCATCGGCTCGTGGTCGAGGCCGGACCTGGCGCCGTGAGACTCACCCTCGGGGCCCCGCTGTCCGACGACGAGACGGGCGCCTGGTCGCAGCGGCGCCTGCAGGGCTGGTACGTCTCAGACCACGGACCGGTGGATCCCGGGCTGGTGCTGCTGCAGTCCTACACCGGGCAGTCGTGCACGGACAGCCCTCGCGCGATCCACGACGCTCTTCGACGGCTCCGGCCGGACCTGCGGCTCGTCTGGGCGGTCGCCGACCAGGCGGCGAGGGTGCCCCCGGGCGCCGGGGCGGTGCTGATCCGCAGCCGTGCGTGGTACGCCGCGCTCGCCACGGCGGGCTACCTGGTGACCAACGTCGACATGGAGCGCTGGTTCGTGAAGCGGCCCGGGCAGCGACTGCTGCAGACCTACCACGGCTATCCGTCCAAGACGATGGGGATCGCCGCCTGGAAGGCCAAGAACCTCACCCCGCGGCGCATCGCCGAGCAGCTGCGCCGCACGTCGGCCACCTGGGACCTGCTCTTGACCCCCACGCCTGACATGGACGTCCACTACCGCGAGCAGTACCTGTACGACGGGCCGATCCATCATCGGGGCTACCCCCGTGACGATGCTCTGGTCGGGGTGCGGGCGGACCGGGCCCGCATCGCTGTTCGTGAGCGGCTGGGAGTCCAGGACCGGACGGTCGTGCTCTACGCGCCCACCTGGCGAGACGACCTGGCCACGAACTACCGCGCCGCCGCGATGGACCGCCGGCTGGACGTCGGGGCGGTGACCGAGGAGCTGGGGGAGCGGTTCGCGCTGCTGCTGCGCGGACATCGCTTCCACCGCCGCCGCGAGACGGGGGGGAGCCAGGTCCTCGACGTGACCGACTACCCGGAGGTCAACGACCTGATCCTGGCCGCGGACGTCGCGGTTCTCGACTACTCCTCGCTGCGCTTCGACTTCGCGCTCTCCGGCCGTCCGATGCTGTTCTTCGTGCCTGACCTGGAACGTTACGAGTCGGGCGTCCGCGGCTTTCTCTACGACTTCCGCAGCTCGGCTCCGGGCCCGCTGCTGGAGACAACCGGGCAGGTCGTCCACGCCCTCCGCGACCTGGGCGCG
>JBIOUF010000247.1:0-2133 GCA_044866695.1 Nocardioidaceae bacterium
CCGTGGAGGGAGTCGGGCCAGTCAGGGCAGCGGGGTCCTGGCGAACATGCCGTCCGGGTCGACGGCCTGCTGCACCGCGCCGCGCTCGGTCGACGCGCGACCAGAGTTCCCCGGGCGGTTCCGCGCCCGCGAAGGGTCGGCAGCGCCCCGCCCAGGGACCAGGGCGCCAGCGCGTCAATCACCCGCGTCGCGGCGGCCGGCACCGCGGATCTCGTCGGGGACGTCGCGGTCACCTGAGGCCCCGGGGGACTCCGGAAACGCCAGGATCCCCCGGCACCAACGGGCCCCGCACCCACACCGACCACGCCGTGCACCGCCATTCCCGGCACCCAACTGGACTGGGCGGGTCGCTGCCGAACTTCGCGGGCGCCAAACCGCCCGGGGCACTCTGGTCGCGCGTCGACCGAGCGCGGCTGCGGTGCAGCAGGCCGTCGACCCGGACGGCATGTTCGCCAGGACCCCGGTGCCCTGACTGGCCCGACTCCCTCCACGGGCGCCGCGCCGGGACCGTGCGAGCGAGGGTCGTCAGAGCGGTCGCGTCGCCTGCGGGAGCAGGCCGTCCCGCCGCAGCGGCACGACCCGCACGCTCGCACCGGTGTAGGGCGCCTCGACCATCTGCCCGTTGCCGATGAACATCGCGACGTGGTGGATCGGCCCCCCGGGGCGCTGATAGAACACGAGGTCACCGGGCCGGAGGCCGGAGATCGGCACCTTGTGGCCGGCATTGAACTGGTTGCGGCTCACCCGAGGCAGGGAGACCCCGGCGCCGCTGTACGCAAAGAGCATCAGCCCGGAGCAGTCGAACCCCGTTCCGCGCGCGCCCTCGATGCCCGTGGTCGGCCCGCGAGCGCTCCCGCCACCCCAGACGTACCGGGTGCCGACCTGCGCGAGCGCCCGGTCGATCGCCTGCTGCACCGAGCCCCGCGCACCCGCGGGAGCGCGGCCGATCCTGTCGCTCGCCCCGCGCCGGGCCGCCTCCGCCTGGGCCCCCTGCTCGGCGGCCACCTGCTGCTGCCAGGCCACGAACCGCTGGCGCTGCGCCCGCAGGTTCGCATCCTGGGCCACGGCCGCGTCGAGCTGGGCCTGCACCGCGCCGCGCTGGGCGGCGACGTCGGCGAGCTGGCGGGCGTTTTCCTGGGCGGCGGCGGCCGCCACGCCCAGCGCCGCGTCGGAGTTCTGCTTCGCGGCCGCGGCGGCAGCCTGGCGGACCTGCGCCTCAGCGTGGGCCGCGCGGGCCAGCGAGTCGGCGTTCGCGCGGTCCACCCGGGCCCGCTCCAGCCCATCGCGGGCGGTGAGCTCGGAGCGGGCGACGATGTCGGTGAACTCCGCGCGGCCCACCAGGTCATCGGGATCCTGCGCCCCGGTGAGCAGCCCGAACGGTCCCGTGTCCAGACCCTCCTGGTAGGTGGCGGTGGCGAAGACGTCGAGTCGCGCACGGGCGTCGTCGACGGCCCTGCTCGCGGCGGTGGTCGCGACCTGCGCCTCGGCCGCCTTGCGCGCGGCCTCGGCCGCGGCGGCCTGCGCCGTGGTCAGGTCGTCCAGCGCGGCCACGGCGTCCTCGCGGCGCGCCTCCAGGTCGGCCTGCAGGTCGTCGGTGCGGGCGTCGAGCGCAGCGAGCTGCCCGGTCAGCTTCCCCACCTGGGCGGCGCGCGAGCTCACCGCAGCGTGGCTGCGGGCGAGGGCGGCGTCACCCGGGTCCGTCGGCGGCGGGGGTGCGGCCGCGGCGGCTGTGGCGCCGGCCAGCAGCGCGCCGACGACGAGCGCGCCGACCAGCGCCGTACGTCCCGACGACCCTCGCACCGGACCTCCCTCCCGACCAACCGATCGCCGCGGGATCGTGCCAGCTCACGGGCGTCGTGGAGGGGACGCCACGACGCGCGCGGTGCCAACCAGTGCCCACCACCACCCGGACGGACGATCGAATTCGCCCGACCGGTAGTGCCGTCGGGGCGGTGTCGGGAGGCATTCCTCCTGCCTTAACGCTCCGATCACCACCGCATCCCCCGCGCGTGTCGCAACCCGGACGGGCGACCTGCCGCCCCTACCGTGGGCCGCTCACTCGCCAGCCTTCCGGTTCCGGCAGAGAAGGAGCACGCTCGTGCGTCTCGCGTCGCTGTTGACCGTCACCGCTGG
>JBIOUF010000248.1:0-8569 GCA_044866695.1 Nocardioidaceae bacterium
TCGGCTGGCCGGCGGAGGGGGAAACCCTCTGCCGGGGTTCGGGTCAGACGGTCTCGGCGACCTGGGTGACCCTGGTTCCGCAGCGGGCGCAGAAGGCGCCCTCGGCCTCGTGCCCGCAGCCGGTGCAGTACCGCGCCGCCGTGCCGTGGGGCGGCCCGGCGATCTGCCCGGCGGCCGGCGCGGCGGCCGGCCCGGCGATCTGCCCGGCGGCCGGCGCGGTGAACCCGGCCTGCGCGACCGGCTCGGCCGGGGCGAACCCGGCCGGCACGGGCACCCGCTCGACGACGGCCTCGCCGGCCGGCTGGCTCACCGCCTGGTGGACCTGACCGAGCTGGACGGGCTGACCGGGCTGACCGGGCTGGACGGGCTGGACGGGCTGACCGGGCTGGACGGGCTGACCGGGCTGGACGGGCTGACCGGGCTCCGCGGCGTACGCCGGAGCCTTGCCGCCGCGCCTGCGGGTGGCCGCCACGACCCCGGCGGCCCCGGCGAGCAGCAGGACCGCGCCGCCGCCACCCGCCACGAGCAGCCACGGGAACGAGCCCGCGTCGTCCTTCGGCGCCGGCTTCGGCAGGTCCTTGGCCTTGGCGAGGTACTCCTCCGCCAGGCCGTTGGCCGGCTGCTCCTCGAGCACCTGCTCCAGCGACTCGACCGCGGTGGCGCGGTCACCGTCGAAGTAGGCGTTGATGCCCTCGCGGTAGGCCTGGGTGGTCTCGCTGACGGTGTTCTCCACGCCTGCTCCGGCCATCAGCTCCTTGATCCTGTCGACCGGCACCGCGTAGTTGAACGGCTCGCCGACGAAGTGGGAGCTGTTCACGCCGACGACGGTGCCGTCCATGCCGACGGTCGGCCCGCCGCTCATCCCGCCGGAGAGCTCCGCGCTCAGCTGGAAGACCTTGACCAGGCCGCCGGCAACGGTCTTGATCGAGCTGACCGTGCCGGGGTCGAAGGTCGGGGTCAGGTCCGGGTCGGTGAACGAGTCGATCACCGCCGGGTAGCCGATGGCGACGACCGAGTCGTTGATCGCGACCTCGGAGGTGTCGGCGAGCTCGATGGCGTTGAGGCCGGTCTCGTCGACCTTGAGCAGCGCGCCGTCCCCCTCCTTGAACTTCTGGTAGCCGACCACGCGGGCGGGCTTGCTCTTCTGCACCTTGACTCCGGAGACCGACGCCCCCCAGGAGACCCCGACGGCGCGGTTCGCCTGGTTGCGCGAGACGTTGCCGTGGTCGTCGAGGATGTCGACCCGGTACGTCGACGCGACCAGCTCGGGGGTGAGCCCGGTGGGGTCGGTGTAGTAGCCGTTGGCCAGGGCCCACTCGGCCGCGGCCTGCTTGACCAGCTCCTTGCCCTCGCCGGGGTCCACGCAGTGGCCGGCGGTGGCGACGTACCCCTCGGAGCTGACCACGAAGCCGGTGCACTGGGTCGGAACGGTGAACTCGGAGTCGGTGCGCAGGTAGGTCTTGTTGTAGGTGTCGTAGACGTACCCGCTCCACCTGACCGTCTCGTAGACGACCGAGGGCTGCACCAGCGGCGCGACCCGCTCGGCGGAGCCGGCGGCGGGCTGCTCGGCCGCGGTGGCCTGGGGGGCGGTGAACGCGGCCAGGCCACCCGCGACGGCCACGGTGGCGGCGGCGGCGATGGTACGGCGGCGGACGGTGTGGGCGATGGTGAACATGGCGGTGACCTCGGGTCTCGTGGTGGTGTGCTTCGACGGGGCACACCCTTCCGGGCACCACTTGGCGTCGACTCGATGTTGGCTTGGGGGTCGACTTGGGGGTCGACTTGGGGGTCGACATGGGGTCGCCGGGCGACCCGGTTCCCGGCTCGGCTCAGGCCGAGCCCAACCGCACGGTCAGGAACTCCAGAACCCGGTCGACCGCCTTCTGCCGACGGTGCTCGGTCAGGGTGCTGTGCCCGGACCCCTCGAGCTCCAGTGCGACGAACCGGTCGCCGAGCAGCGCCCGCAGGGTGTCGAACCGGCCGCGGGAGGCCCAGTCCCGCGAGTAGCGCAGGCCGAGCACGCTGCATCCGTCGGCGGCCCGGCGCCCGACGGCAGCAAGGTCGTCGGGGCTCAGTCCCAGGTCGGCGGCCCGCCGGCGGCCGAGCGGCAGCGGCAGGCTGGGCTGGGCCAGCACCGGAGCGGTCACGGCGTCGTCCACCATCATGGCCAGGGCGAACCCACCGGTGAAGCACATGCCGACGGCGCCGACGCCCCCGCCGAGCTCGTCGCGCAGGGCGCGGGCCAGTGACCGCAGCCAGTGGGCGACGGGGCTGGTCCGCCCGGTGGCCAGCACGGTGAACTCGCGGCTGACGCACAGCCGGGGGACGACCCGGGCCACCTCGCGGACGGACATCGGCGGCTCGAGCGGGCCGAACAGGTGCGGCAGCACCACCGTGAACCCGGCCGCGACCACCTCCTCGCCGAAGGCCACCACCTTGGGCGTGATGCCGGGCACCTCGTGGATGACGATGACGCCCGGACCGGCCCCTTTGCGGTAGGTGTCGTGGTCCATCCCCGCGGCCCGGTGCCTGCCCCGGGTCCAGGTGTCCAGTGCGCTCATGGCGGACAGTGTGGCGCGCCGTAGGCATCTTGTGGTGTGGGTGGGGTATTTCGGTGGACGTGAGCCGCCGTGAGGCCGCCGTGCTGGTCGCCGCGTTCGCGGCCGGCGAGCTGCTGCTGGCCGGCTGCTCGGCCGACGCCGCCCCGGAGGCGGTCGCGGACGACTTCTACACCGCGGTCAGCCAGGGGAGCTGGCCGGCCGCCTGCACGCTGCTGGCGCCAGCCACCCGGTCCGAGCTCGAGCAGTCGGCCGGCACGCCGTGCGCGGAGGCGCTGGCCGCGGAGGACCTCCAAGACCCCGGCGCCCTGCGCTCCTCGTCGCGGTACGGCACGATGGCCCAGGTCCGCTTCGGGGCCGACACCGTGTTCCTGGGCAGGTTCGCCGAGCGCTGGAGAGTCGTCGCGGCGGGCTGCGCGCCCGTGTCCGGTCGTCCGTACGACTGTCGGCTGGCGGGCGGCTGAGATGCGGGTCGTGTTCATCGTCTACCTGACCGGGATCTGGGTCGGGCTGGCGTACTTCATGTTCCTCGCGCTGCGGCACGTGTAGGGGGCGGGACATGCGGCGGTTCGTGCGTGACAACGCCCTGGGACTGTTCTTCGGCGTGCTCTTCCTGCTCGCGCTGACCGGCCAGGCGTACTCGGGGTGGCGGCTGTTCAACGCCGACCAGACGGCCGCGGGGCTCGGTGCGGTCTCCCTTGGGTCCTACCTCGCGTCGGCCAGCTTCGCGGTCGACGTCGCGGAGAACTGGCAGAGCGAGTACTTGCAGTTCCTGCTCTACATCCTGGCCACCGTGTGGCTGCTGCAGCGCGGGTCGCCGGAGTCCAAGGAGCCGGGCAGCCTGGGGCTGGAGAGCGACCAGGACCAGAAGGTCGGGCGGTACGCCACCGAGGAGTCGCCGGCCTGGGCGCGGGTGGGTGGGGTCAGGACGGCGGTGTTCTCCTGGTCGCTCTCGCTGACGATGGGCGCGGTCTTCGTGGCCTCCTGGCTCGTGCAGTCGGTGGCCGGCTGGGCGGCGTACAACGAGCTGCGGCTGCAGTCCCTCGAGGACCCGGTGTCCTGGCCGGCGTACCTGCAGATGGCGGAGTTCTGGGCCCGGAGCCTGCAGAACTGGCAGTCGGAGTTCCTGGCCGTCGGCTCCATGGCGGTGCTGGCCATCTACCTGCGCCAGCGCGGGTCACCGGAGAGCAAGCCGGTCGGGGCGGCCCACTCCGCGACCGGCGTGGAGGGCTGAGCCTGTGGGTCGGCCCGGTTGTGGCCGATGCCCGCACGAACCTGCGCTTGTGGCCCGAGGCTGCAGCGACACGCCGATGACGGCTGCAGGCATCGGCCACAAGCCCGCGGGCTGCGAGCACTGCTCAGTGCCGGGCCACCACCTCGGCGCCCACGTAGTTCCAGCGGTGGTCGGTGGGGGCGGTGTCGGCGACGGTCACCAGCCGGTGCACCGTCGTGGGCCGGTTCAGCGCCTGCACCCAGAACGTGTCGCCGGCGGCGTCGTCGAGCCACTGGCGCCGCAGCCGCTGGCCGGCCACCGGCACCCTGGTGACGGCGCCGTCCCAGTCGTTGCCGGCCGCCCACACCCAGGAACCCTCCTGGACGGCCGGGACGTAGAAGCTCGGCGCGCCGCTCGTGGCCCCGGCCGCCGCCGCGACCCCCACCCGGGCGGCGTTGCGGAACGCGACCACGCTCAGCATGCCGTCGAAGCCGTCGCCCTGCGGCACGGCCTTGACCGCACGGCCGTTCAGCCGGCGCGGTGCCCGCGCCGACCAGATCTCGGAGACCCCCGGCTGGCTGTTGCTGCGCTTCTGCAGCCGCCAGGCCAGGCCGGCCCCGGAGACGGTCGCCGCCTGCCCGCCGGCCTCCTGGGGACCGTCGTAGGACACGAACGCCACGAGCAGCCGGTCCTTCCCGGTCGTGGAGAGCCCGCCGGCGGTCAGCGTGCCGGTCCCGCGCGCGACCACCGAGCCGTCGACGCGGACCCGCTTCGGCGGGGGCACGTAGCGGACCCTCACCCCGAGGCTGCGGACGGTGACGTTGCCGCGACGGTCCGTCGCCCGGGCGGCCAGCAGGTGCCGGCCCGGCCTGACCCTGCGGCTGTTCCACACCACGGTGTACGGCGGGCGCAGGCGCGGCCGGCCGAGCGCCGTGCCGTCCACCAGGAACCGCACGCGCGCCACGCCGCTGGTGTCGGCGGCGCTCACGGCGACGGCGACCCGTCCGCCGACCGTGCTGCCGGCAGCCGGGTCGGTGAACCGGACCCGCGGCCCGGTGTGGTCGGGCCCGTGGGCATTGTCCACGGTGAGCGCGACGACCGGTGAGGTGCAGACCCGGCCGCGCCGGGTCGTCACCTGCGCGGCCAGCCAGTGACCGCCGTCGACCACTCCGGTGGACCGCCAGCGCACGGCGTACGGCGCCGGGCCGGTGGACCGGCCCACGACGCGCCCGTCGACCAGGTACCGGACCCGTGCCGGTGAGCCGACCGATGTCCGCGCGGTCAGCAGGACGACGCCGCGGCGCGTGCCGCCCTCACTCGGGGAGGCCAGCCTCGCAGTACAGGGCGTGGTGTCGGGCTCCCGTGTCTCGCCGGCGACCACCGTCCCGCCGTCGATGGTGACCTTGACGTCCATCTCGTTGTTGGACTCGTCGCTCTCGACGAAGTCGTTGTGAGGGTCCGAGAGGGCCCGGAACCAGTAGGTGCCGTCGCTCACCCCGGTCAGGGGCACCGACTGTCCGGGGTCCCGGTAGTCGTACTCGTCGGCGCCGCCCACGGAGATGCCGCGCTTCGTGGTCGGAGCCTCGCAGCTGCCCCACAGGTCGTGACCGGCCCCCGCGTGCTCCAGCGTGGTGTCGTAGATGTAGGAGTCGGCGATGCAGAACCCGACCTTCGGCGACATCGTGACCGGAGCGCCGAAGCCACCGCCGGGGGCGACCCGGTACAGGCCGAAGGACGCGAGCGGGAAGTGGAAGTGCCCATGCTCGGCGTGGTAGACGAACGCGTCGGCGACCCGCTTGGTGCGCACCACCGACCAGGCGTCGGCGCCGTCATGGGTCACCACCTCCTGCCGGCCCAGGTAGCTCCCCGCGGTGGCGCGGTAGAACGGCTGGATCTGCAGGGGCCCGGCGCCGGCGTTGAAGATCAGGTGCGTGTAGCGGAACTCCCGGCCGTCCGCGCCGTTGACGACCGAGAACGAGTCCGTCGGGATGATCGTCTGTAGGTCGGGCAGGTGCGGCGACCCGGCCGGTGCCGCCACCGCCGTCGTACCGTGTGGTGTCACGACGGTCAGCGCGGCGAGGGCGGTCGCCCCGGCGGCCATGGCGCAGAGGCGGCGGGCGCGGGCTGAAGACATGTCTCCCCCGAGAGAGTCGGTCCGTGGCGACGCCACCGGCGTCCCCCGACTATCCCGCGCGAGCGGCTGGTCCGGGCGGTTTTCGCGCGAACCGATGCCGTCCCTGGCTCGACCGGTGGCCGGCGTCGCCGGGCTCGCGACCCGGCCGCCCAGTGGCCTTCGTAGGGTATGCCCTGACCCGCACCGACGAGCCACCGAGTAGGAGCCGACGATGAGCCAGACCGAGGAGACCGGGCAGGTCACCGGCGTCAGGGACAAGGACTACAACATCATCTGGTTCACCGAGCAGTCCCTCAGCAACGCGCTGCGCCTGGACGTCTACATCCGCGACGCCGAGCGGGACGGGGACCAGGAGCTCGCGGACTTCTTTCGCAAGGCTCAGGCGGTGAGCCGCAAGGGCGGTGAGCTCGGCAAGAGGCTGCTGGCGTCGCGCATGGCCAGGGAGGGCTGACCCCCGCCCCGAGGCGTGGCGCGCGGGGTGCGCTGCAGCGCGGGCACGAGGAACGGCCGCTGGCGTCTCGGGCGACCAACGGCCGTTCATTGACCATGCAACCACATCCGCCGCCCAGGGGGAACCGCGGGCCGCGCGCCGGGCGGTGCCGGCAACCGGCGGTCCGGTCGCGCAGGAGGCCGCCGGGCGTCAGGCGGCGCGTCGGGTCAGGCGGTGCAGCTGGTCGTGCTGCAGGTGCTGCTCGTGCTGCAGGCGCTGGGGCCGCCGACCATGAACACGTCGTTGGTCTCGGCGTAGTCGGCGATCTGGAAGGTCTCCGACTCCAGCGAGGAGATCTCCGCCGCGAGGGCGCCGAGCTTCTGGTCGTTCTCCATGGGTGTACCCCTCGTCCCGGTGTGTCGATGCCGGACGGTCCGACGGCACCAGTGCACCAGCGACGGCTGGCGGACCGGCATGCCGGTGGCTGACCGCGGCTGTCAGCGGGTCGTCAGCCGGGCAACGGCAGGACGGCGCGCCAGCGTCAGCCGGCGCCAACCAAGGGTTCGGCAGGTGGCCTCTTCCCACCCCGGTGACGGGCGACCCAGACGGCCGCACCCACGAGCGTGCCGCCGACCACGATCAGCGTGAGGGACGCCGAGAGGCGGCCGGGGAACCACTCGAACGCAGCTCGCGGCGCGGCCTGCAGCAGGCCGGCCGCGGCAACGGCGAGCAGGGGCAGACTGCGCTCGTACAGTGCCATCGCCAGCATCGCCGCGGCGGTCGCGAGCCCCAGCACGATGCCCGGCTCGGACGCCGTCGTCATCGCGCCGAAGATCGCGGCGACCCCACCGAACGCCAGCCCCGTCGCGCGTGGCTGGAGCCGGCCGGTCCACGCCACCGCGGTCCAGGCGACGGCGAGGACCCACACCGAGATGCCGGGCACCCAGTCCGGCTCGGCGACCTGCACGCCGACCGCGGCGGCGGACAGGACCAAGGTCACCAGCAGGGCGAGCTGCTGGGGCCAGGTACGTCGCATCCGCCACAGCGCGGCCGCGACGAGGGCCGTCGGCGGGAACACGACGACCAGCGCGGCCTCGTCGTACCGGCCCAGCACGTCGTTGGACCACACTGTGGCAACGGCGGCCGTCGCAGCGACGGCAAGCACCCACAGCACCGAGCGCAGCCGACCGGCGGCCGCACCCAGGCCGTCGGGTACGGCGAGCCCGGCGGCGACCAGGGCAAGCGCGGTCCCGGCCCCCAGAACCAGTCGCACGGCGACCGGGACGTCCTCCCAGACCAGGCCGACCAGGATGCCTGCCCCCACGAGCATGATGACGCCGCCCAGGTAGCCCAGGGCCTCCACGACCAGCGACATCCCCGCCGTGACGGCGGGGGCGGACCCGACCGCCGGCCGAGGAGAGGAGTCATGGCGGGCCTGCTCGTGCGCCCGGATGCGGTCGGCCTGGTCGGGTGCGATGAGCCCCGCCCCGACCCACTCGTCCAGCGGGTCGCGGCTACGGGGTGCCGGGGCGTGGACCGGCAACATCGTTCTCACCGCGACTCCGTAGGCGTGAAAGCCGGGAGACCTGGCTCTCCACGACAACCCTCATGCGACCCACCGAGGTCCGCCAGGGGCGAACGGATCACCCAGACGCGACCTTCGCCCTTCGACCTGTCGTGCACCGGCAGACCGGGACGGGCGCGGCTTGTCTGCTCGTCGCCGGACACACGGCCGGGCCCATCCCACCAACATGGACGGCTCGGCCCGCCAGGATTGACGGCTCGACGCACCAGGATTGACGGCTCGACGCACCAGGATTGACGGCTCGACATCTCGTGGTCGGGCCCAGCTGTTCAGGAGCGGTGCACCGGTGGGGAGGCCGCTGACCTGGGGGTTTGTGCGCCATCAGGGACTCGAACCCCGAACCCGCTGAGAACCGTCGCAGGTGTTCGGCTACTCCGCGCGTTGACCCCGATGTGCCTCCTGACCTGCGCGAACGCCCTGCAAACGCGACGGCTACGTACGGGGGAGTTCGCGCACTGCGCCGCTGATGGACGTGGCGTAAAGCGTGGCGTGGAGGCCACATCCACGGGGAGTGAGCGAGTGCTCTGGTCCTGGCGCTCATAGTCGTAGCCGGTCTGTGGTGTACACGCTTTCCAAGTCGTCGAGGTCCTGTTCTCAGAATCGTGTGGAGTCGGTCCACGCTGAGGGGTGGGGCGCCAGGAGAGGTCAC
>JBIOUF010000249.1:0-12975 GCA_044866695.1 Nocardioidaceae bacterium
GCCTCGACAAAGGCCTGGATCGTGCCCAGGTCCAAGGCCCGCCACCGCCGCCGGCCTCGCCCGGCGTCATACCCGGCCGCCGGCCGCCGGCACGCCCCGCAACGGCCCCGCCACCGGGCTCGAGGCCGCGCCGACACCGTCACCGTCCGAGCAGCGGCGTCGAACGCCACGCCCTCGATCACCGCGTCTTCAAGGCCCAACAACTCACGCCATAGGCTGACCTCACGCACGCCGTTCTCCTGATCACCTGGGTTCCTGTTCGTCGACAGCTCAGAAACCTAGACAGGACAACGGCGTGCGCTGCTAACGGCACGCTCAAGCACCCACACATTCAGCAGAGGAGCCCGAGTCGGCACATGTTCCGCCGGGTGGGGGGCCGAGTCGGCACATGTTCCGCCGGGTGGGGGGCCGAGTCGGCACATGTTCCGCCGGGTGGTGGGTCGAGTGGGCGTGAGTTGGGCCGGGTGGGGGGCCGAGTCGGCACATGTTCCGCCGGGTGGTGGGTCGAGTGGGCGTTGGTTGCGCCGGGTGGCGGGTCGAGTCGGCGTAGGTTGAGCCGACTCGCGGGTTGAGTGGGCGTTGGTTGCGCCGGGGGGCGGGTCGAGTCGGCTGGTTGCGCCGGGTGGCGACGCCCGTGAACCCGCGGCTGACTCGACACTGGCTCCGAGACATGCGGATGACAGTTGTACTCTACCTAGGGGCTAGGTAGAGTACAACTGTGCCCGACCTCCGGATGACCATCCCCACGCAGCGCGTGCTGAAGGTCCTGCTGGGCGGCCTCGGCACCGAGCAGTACGGCGCCCAGATCGGCGCCGGCGCGGAGCTCCCCAGCGGCACCGTCCACCCGATCCTGGCCCGGCTGGAACGCGTCGGCTGGGTCGAGTCGCGATGGGAGGACATCGACCCCCGCGAGGAGCAGCGGCCGGCCCGCCGCTACTACCGCCTGACCGAGGACGGCGCGCAGCAGGCCCGGACGGCCCTGGCCCGCGCCTACCGGTCCAAGCGCCGGATCCTGCCCTCTCCGCTCCCGGAGCAGCCATGAGCGGCTCCGCGCCGGGCGGCGCAGCAGCGACGTCGACCCCACGGTTCTGGGCGCGTTGGTCGGTGCTCGCCGCCACCCGGGCCCTACCCGCGGGCGCGGTCCGTGACCGCTACCGACAAGAGCTGGTCGCCGAGCTCTACGGCATGACCGGCTCGCGGCAGGCCGAGCACGCGCTCGGGTTGCTCGGCCATGCCCTCTCCCTCCGCGCCGCCGTCGCCGGAGACCCCGCCCTCACCGAGGAGTCCCCCATGAAGCCACCACTGCTGTGCCGGACCCACCTGCACCATCACTACCGGACCGTGTCCACCGAGGACGGCGCGCGCTACCGCCGGTGCGCCAGGTGCGGCAAGGAGGACTGGCACCTCGGCGACAGCGCCGGGAAGACCGGGATCTTCGCCTGACCCCGACGCTCGGGCGGGGTCAGGGAGTCAAGCGACCGACGGGTCGGCCATCACCCATCGGACCGTCGAGGTCGCCGCCCGCCCCACCGGCCGGCCGACCACGGCGAGCACCCCGTCCAGCGGCCCGAGCCGCAGCATCCGCCGGGCCCAACCCGGCAGCGTCGCGACCGCACCAGCGGCCAGGGCGGCGTACCCGGGCCGGGCCGCCCACGGCAGCGGCGGTGAGACCAGCAGGTACCTGGCCACGTCCAGCGCGGGTGGGGTCGCCTCGAGCTCGGGCCGGTAGCCGGCCAGCTGCCCCCGCAGCGCAGCCTCGGTCCTCGGCGGGTCGACCACGCCGAGCAAGGCGGCCACCTTCCCGGTCTGCTCGACGTACCGGTCGGCGTGCCGCGGGCTGAGCCGGCGCCGGCCGAAGTGCTGGTAGCAGGTGAGGAAGCTCTCCACCTCCGCAAGGTGCACCCAGCGGAGCAGGTGCGGGTCGTCGGCGGAGTACGGTCGTCCGTCCCGCGTCACTCCGCGCACGGTGGCGTGCACCCGGCGTACGGCGGCGACGGCCTGCTCCGCGACGCCGACCGTGCCGAAGGTCGTGGCGGCGAGGAACGCGCTGGTGTTCTGGACCCGGGACCACGGGTCGTCGCGGTAGTCGGAGTGCTCCGTCACCGCGGTCATCGCCAGGGGGTGCAGCGACTGCAGCAGCAGCGCCCGGATCCCACCGGGGAACATCGACGCGTCCGCGTGCACCCACCAGACCGGGTCGTCTCGGGTGAACCAGCGGTCGCCGGGGCTGTCCCAGATCAGCCGGGCCCGGTCGGCGGCCCGGTCGCCCGCCACGCGGCTGCGCAGTGCCAGCGCGGCCCGCCGTCGTGCCGAGGCCACCGGGGTCAGCCGGCCCAGCGCCTCCGGGACGCCACCTGCCATGACGCCACCTGCCATGTCGCCTCCTCGCTCGTCGGCCAGTATCACTCCGCGGTCGTGAGCGGTTCGTCGCCGGCATGTGCGAGGCTGGCCGCGCCATGCCAGCGAAGCCACCCGAGCACGAGCCGGCCGGCGGGCTGGGGATGGTCACCCTGGTCACCGGGCCCGAGGAGCTGCTCAACGACCGAGCGGTCTCCGCGGTGCGTGCGGCCGTGCTCGCGACCGCCTCCGAGGCCGAGGTGCGCGAGATCGCCGGCGACCAGGTCACCGCGGCGTCCCTGGCCGAGCTGGCCGCGCCGTCGCTGTTCTCCGCCACGCGATGCGTCGTCGTGCGGTCTCTCGAGGACGTGCCGGACTCGTCGTACGACGCGTTGCTCGGCTACTCCGCCGCGCCCGTCGCGGAGATCGCGGTCGTGCTGGTGCACGCCGGCGGCCAGAAGGGCAGCGGCCTGCTCACCCGGCTGCGCAAGCTCCCGGCGGTCGTCGAGCGCCGGTCCGCGGCGCCGAAGCCCGCCGACCTGCCGCGGTTCGTCGCCGCGGAGGTCGCCTCGCACGGCGGGCGGATCAGCGCCGACGGCGCCGCACACCTCGTGCAGGCGGTGGGCGCGGACCTGCGGGCGCTGGCCGGTGCCGCCGAGCAGCTGGCCAGCGACTTCCCGGGCGAGCAGATCACCCCCGCGGTGGTCGGGCGCTACTTCGCCGGCCGCGCCGACGTGAAGGCGTTCGTGATCGCAGACCACGCGCTGTTCGGCCGCACCGCCGAGGCGCTCGAGGAGCTGCGCTGGGCGCTGGAGACCGGCACCCCGCCGGTGCTGGTGACCGGGTCGTTCGCCGGCGCGGTCCGCGGCCTGGCCCGGTTCCGCGGCGCGGCCGCCGGGCTCCGCGACGCCGACCTGGCGCGCGAGGCCGGCGTGCCGCCGTGGAAGGTGCGCCTGCTGCGCCAGCAGGCCCATGGGTGGGACGACCTCGGGCTCGCCACCGCGGTCACGGCGGTCGCGCGCGCCGACGCCGACGTCAAGGGCGCGGCCGCCGACCCCGCGTACGCGCTGGAGCGGATGGTGCTCACCATCGGCGAGGCCCACGGCCGACGCTGAGCGGCCCGCGACCGCCGGGCACGACGAAGGCGCCGTCCGGGACCCGGAGCGGCGCCTCTCGTTCCAGGCTTAGAGCTTCGCGGCCTGCTTGGTGATCGCGGACTTCCGGTTCGCGGCCTGGTTCTTGTGGATCACCCCGGCAGACGCCGCCTTGTCCAGCTTGCGGGACGCGCGCACCGCGGCCGCCTTGGCCGCCTCGCCGTCACCCGCCGCCGCGGCCTCGCGGAACTGCCGGACCGCGGTCTTCAGCGCGGACTTGACCGACTTGTTGCGCTGGTGCGCCGCCTCGTTCTGGCGGTTGCGCTTGATCTGGGACTTGATGTTCGCCACGTGGTTCTCATACCTTCGGGTCGCCTGCGTCCGGGGAGCCTGTGCGGACCCGTAGGTCGACGCACACGCGACCGGCCACGATACCAGCGCCGTGCCGAGCCGCCCAAACCGTCCCGCCCACATCGCCCATGAGCGTGCCCGTTCAGCGCCAGCCCCGCCGGCCGGCCAGCCACGACCAGCCCGCCGCGGCGTACCAGCGCGTGTGCCGTCGCAGGTACGGCGACGTGGGGACCTCCGGCCGCAGGCTGGCTGCCGCCATGAACCCGGTGACCGCCGCCAGCCAGGTGTCCACGTGCTCGGCGGGCACGTCGCGGGTGAACGGGTGGGCCGCCAGCACCCGGTCGGCGTCCAGGCCGTCGCCGTGCGCGGACACCAGCAGGTCGACCGCGTCCAGCCAGGCGGGGCCGGTGGCCGGCCAGTTCCAGTCGCAGACCAGCACCCGCCCGTCGCCGGTGAGCATGAGGTTGTCGTCGCGGATGTCGCCGTGGACGAAGGCGCCGCCGGGCAGGTCGGGCAGCGCCCGGGCCAGCGTCGTGAGCTCGCCGAGGCGCGGCCACGCGACCCCGGCCGCCCGGACGGCGTCCCATCCGGTGACCAGCTCGGGAAGCGCCTGGTGGATCGCGGCCAGCGTCAGCCCTGCCGGCGGCTCCGGCAGTACGGCCGCCACCGCGGCGGCCGCGTCCAGGCAGGCCACCAGCTCGCTGGCCCGCCAGGGCCGCCGCGGGTTGCGGCTCTCGACGCACTCGAAGGCCAGCACCACCCACCGGTCGTCCTCGTGGGCCCACAGCGGCGCCGGCATCGGCAGGGTCCGCGGGAGCTGGGCAAGGATGCGCGCCTCGGTCGCGTAGGACCCCGCGATCTGCTTCTGGGCGACCTTGTTGGCGGCCTTCACGAAGACCCTGCTGCCGTCCTGGCAGGTGAGCCGGGACGCGAAGCCGGGGGTGAAGCCGGAGCCCTGGGACTCCGCGGCCAGCACCGGGGACCCGACCCGGCCTTCGACGTAGGACCGGACCTCGCGCGGCAGGTGCCGCCACTCCAGCCGCACCGCGGTGCGGCCGTGCGGCACCGCCGGGACCGCGGCCAGGTCGGTCAGCGACTCCGGGTCGAAGGGCGTGGGCTCGGTCATGCGGCCGATTGTGGCAACCCGCAGCGGCGCCGGTCCCACCAGCCGAGCCCACCGGGGGAGGGGCCGCGGCGGTTCGCGAACGCGCCCGGCCTCCTGGGAGACTGGGTGGACCATGTCTGCCACGTCCCCCGGCCGGGCCCCGCAGCCGGGCCGCACCGACCCCGCGGTGATCCGGAACTTCTGCATCATCGCGCACATCGACCACGGCAAGTCGACGCTGGCGGACCGGATGCTGCAGCTGACCGAGGTTGTCGACGCCCGCTCGATGCGGGCGCAGTACCTGGACCGCATGGACATCGAGCGCGAGCGCGGCATCACGATCAAGAGCCAGGCGGTGCGGATGCCCTGGACGGTCCGACCGGGCGGGGACACCGCCGCCGAGCCCGGCACCTACGTGCTCAACATGATCGACACGCCCGGCCACGTGGACTTCACCTACGAGGTGTCCCGCTCGCTGGAGGCCTGCGAGGCGGCCGTGCTGCTGGTCGACGCGGCTCAGGGCATCGAGGCCCAGACCCTGGCGAACCTGTACCTCGCCCTGGGCGCCGACCTGCACGTCATCCCGGCGCTGAACAAGATCGACCTGCCCAGCGCCGACCCGGACAAGTACGCCGCGGAGCTGGCGCACGTCATCGGCTGCGACCCCGGCGAGGTGCTGCAGGTGAGCGCGAAGACCGGTGAGGGGGTGCCCCGGCTGCTCGACGAGATCGTCGCGCAGACCCCCGCCCCGGTCGGCGACCCCGAGGCTGCGCCGCGGGCGCTGATCTTCGACTCCGTCTACGACACCTACCGCGGCGTGGTGACCTACGTCCGCGTCGTCGACGGGCTGCTCAGCCACCGGGAGCGGATCCGGATGATGTCCACCGGCGCCGTCCACGAGATGCTCGAGGTCGGCGTGATCAGCCCGGAACCGGTCAAGGCGGCGCAGATCGGCGTCGGCGAGGTCGGCTACCTGATGACCGGGGTGAAGGAGGTCCGCCAGTCGCGGGTCGGCGACACGGTGACCTCCCACGTCCGCCCGGCGGCCGAGGCGCTCAGCGGCTACGACCCCCCCCACCCGATGGTGTTCGCCGGTCTCTACCCGATCGACGGCGACGACTACCCGGCCCTTCGCGAGGCCCTGGACAAGCTGCAGCTCAACGACGCGGCACTGACCTACGAGCCGGAGACGTCCGGCGCGCTCGGCTTCGGGTTCCGGTGCGGCTTCCTCGGCCTGCTGCACATGGAGATCGTCCGCGAGCGGCTCGAGCGGGAGTCCGGTCTGGACCTGATCTCCACCACGCCCAACGTCGTGTACGACGTGGCGATGGACGACGGCAGCCGGGTCACCGTCACGAACCCCAGCGAGTTCCCCGCCGGCAAGGTCGCCGAGGTCCGCGAGCCCGTCGTACGCGCGACCGTCCTCACGCCGAAGGAGTACATCGGCACGGTCATGGAGCTCTGCCAGGCCAAGCGCGGCAGCCTGCAGGGGATGGACTACCTGTCGCAGGACCGCGTCGAGATGCGCTACGTGCTGCCGCTGGCCGAGATCGTCTTCGACTTCTTCGACGCCCTGAAGTCCCGCACCAAGGGCTATGCGTCGCTGGACTACGAGCCGACCGGCAGCCAGGCCGCCGACCTGGTCAAGGTGGACATCTTGCTGCACGGCGACCCGGTCGACGCGTTCAGCGCGATCGTGCACCGCGACTCGGCCTACTCCTACGGCGTGGCCCTGGCCGGCAAGCTCAAGGAGCTGATCCCGCGCCAGCAGTTCGAGGTGCCGATCCAGGCCGCCATCGGCTCTCGGGTGATCGCCAGGGAGACCGTCCGCGCGATGCGCAAGGACGTGCTCGCCAAGTGCTACGGCGGCGACATCACCCGCAAGCGCAAGCTGCTGGAGCGGCAGAAGGAGGGCAAGAAGCGGATGAAGATGGTGGGGCGCGTGGAGGTGCCCCAGGAGGCGTTCGTCGCTGCCCTGTCCACCGGCGACACCGGGGCCAAGGACCGGCGCTGACCGGCTCGACGAGCATGGCCGCGAGCCCGTCGAAGGGCTCAGCCGGCGCGGCGTCCGGCGGCGCCGTCCACGCCGATGACCGCGTCCGCGGCCGCCTCGGTGAGCTCATACATCCGCCGGTCGCCGATCGGGGTGCCCCAGCCCCGGTTGCACACCATCGCCAGGGAGAGCTCGTGCTCGGGGTCGGCCCAGGCGCCCGACCCGCCCAGCCCGTAGTGCCCGAAGCCGCTGGACAGCCGGGCCGACGCCCCGATCAGGCGGTGGTAGCCCAGCCGCCACTGCATGGTCAGCACCAGCACCCGGTCCCGCTGGTTGTTCTGCACCTCCGATGCCCGGGCGACGGTCCGCCGGGACAGGATGCGCACGCCGTCCAGCCGGCCCCGACCGGCCAGCATCGCGTACATGCGCGCCAGGGAGACCGCGTCGAAGTGGCCGTTCATGGCCGGCACCACCGCGTCGAGCAGCTCGGGGCTGTAGAGCACGTCCTCCATGCCGCGCGAGAACAGCGTGTTGGTGATCCGGCGCAGGTTGACCGGCGAGCGGGCCAGCGACAGCGACCGCGACAGGCCGTTGAAGGCCAGCCGTCCCGCGGGCCGCAGCACGGCGGGCAGCCGGGGAAGCATGGGCAACAGCGGCGCGACCCGGTGGCGCTGGTCGACCGGGCAGCCGATGTAGAGGCCGTCCAGGCCGAGCGGCGTGGCGATCTCGTCCTGGACGAACTGCCCGATCGGCACCCCGGACACCCGCCGTACGATCTCGCCGACCAGCCAGCCGAAGGTGAGCCCGTGGTAGCCGACCGCGGTGCCCGGCGGGTAGGCGGGCGCCGCCTCCTCGAGCGCCCGCGTCATGTGCTGCCAGTCCAGCATCTCCGAGCCGTGGTCGATGATCGTGCCGAACCGGTGCAGCCCCGCGGTGTGGCTGAGCACGTGCCGCACGGTGATGTCCTGCTTGCCGTTCTGGGCGAACTCCGGCCAGTACGTCGCCACCCGCTCGTCGTAGTCCAGCAGGCCGCGGTCGGCGAGGATGTGCGCCGCGGTGGCGGCCACGCCCTTGGTGGTGCTGAAGCACATCGCCAGGGTGTCGCGGGTCCAGGGATCGCCCTCGACCGTCCGGTACCCGCCCCACAGGTCCACCGCCAGCCGGCCACGGTGGTACACGGCGAGCGACGCGCCACCGTCTGTGTGCATCACCTGCTTCGCGAAGACCTCCGCGACTGCCGAGAACCCGTCGCGGACGCTTCCCTGGACCTCGAGGGGCCCTGGCTTGCCTGAATGCAGCACCCTGGGGTCGGTCATCGAGATCACCTGTCCTCGGCGCCCAGGATAGTGACCGACCGGTAACCGCGGAGGGGCCTTTGGCCCCCTGGTGGCAGTGGTGCAGGTCACGCCGGCGAGCGGAGCGCGCTCGACGCACCCCCACCCCACGTCCTCCTGGACGGCCAACTGGACCCGCTCCTGCAGCCCCTCGACCGGACTACCAGCCCCGCTGTCGAACCCGTCGACCCGGGCCTGCCCGGCCCACCATCCTTCACGGCTCGACCCACCAACATTGACGGGTCGGCGCACCAACATTGACGGCTCGACCCACCAACATTGACGGGTCGGCGCACCAACATTGACGGGTCGACCCGGGTCAGTGAGGCTCGCGGGCGGGTGCGTGCCTCGACGGACCGGTGCTGGTCGCCTGCGTGCTAGATTGCGGCGTCCGCCACTCGGCGGGCGACCAACCGACCGCACGACGCGGGGGAAGCCGGTCGAAGTCCGGCGCTGACCCGCAACCGTAGGCCGCCCCCCTTCTCGAGGAGCCGGGCGGCGAGCCGGAGCACCCGGTCGTGACGGGCCTGACACCACGCTGTCGAGGAACGCAGGTGGGAGCGGTGCGACGTGCTGACGTCGGCCTCGGCCCTCCTGCAGCAGCGGGAGGACCACCGATGACCCACCTGCGCAGACGGGGCGCCGCCGCGGCCGCGCTCGTCCTGGCCGCCGTCCTGGCCGGATGCGGCGACGACCAGTCCGGTACGTCGACCGACCCGGAACCGGCCGAGACGCCGGCGGCCGCCCTTGCCGCCGCCGACTGGATGCAGACCCAGCTGGGTGAGAACGGCCTGGTCCACAACGACCAGTTCGACATCGACGACCACGGCCTGACCCTGGACTTCCTGTTCGCCTTCCACGACCTCGACACGGCCGAGGACAGCGTCGCCGAGATCCTCACCACCCTCGCCAAGGACCCGGCGGCCTATACCGACGCGTTCGGGACGGTGGCCGCCGGCAGCACCGCGAAGCTGGCCACCGCCGTCGAGGTGACCGGGGGGGACCCGGCGGACTTCGGCGGAGTCGACCTGGTGACGAAGCTCGAGGGCCTGGTCCGGCCAGCCGGGCCGCAGGCCGGGCGCGGGGTCGACCGGGGCGGCGCGGACTACTCCAACACCATCGGCCAGTCCTGGGTGGTCCGCGCGCTCGCCGGAGCGGACAGCGACCTGGCCCAGCCGGCCACCGACTTCCTGCTGGGCCAGCAGTGCGCGGCCGGCTTCTTCCGCGACGCGATGACCCGCAGCGCACCGGGCGACTTCACCTGCGACGGCGCGCCCGCGGCCGGCCAGGTGGGCAGCGTGGACGCCACGGCGTTCGCGGTGCTCGCCCTGGGCGACGCGGAGGACTCCGGAACGAGCGGGCTGGACGACGCGGTCTCCTCGGCCGTGGACTGGCTCGAGGCACAGCAGGCCGCCGACGGCTCCTTCGCCGCGGGCGGGGCGCCGAACGCCAACAGCACCGGGCTGGCCGCCACCACCCTCGCGGCGGCGGGCCGGGACGAGGCGGCGGCCCGCGCGGCGGAGTACCTCGCCGGGCTGCAGGTGACCGAGGACTCCGCGGAGGGCACCCGCCTCGCCGCGGAGGTGGGCGCGGTCGCCTACGACGCCGCCGCCCTGGCCAAGGCCGAGCGGGCCGGGATCACCGTGAAGCAGCGCGACCAGTGGCGCCGCGCCACCGCGCCGGCCGCGACGGGGCTGGCGGCGGGGCCGGCGGCGGGGTCGGGGACCGGCTGAGCGATGGCACGGGTGGCTGGTGCGCGACGCGGGCGGGCGGCACCCGCCCTCGCGCTGGCCGCCGCCGCGTCGACGCTCGGCATGGTCCTCGGGGCACCGGGCGCGGTCGCCTCGGTACCCGGTGGCCCAGTGGGTGGCCCAGTGGATGGCGCAGTGGGTGGCGCGGTGGGCGAGCGGTGTGCCGGCACCGAGGTGACGGTCGTGGTGGACTACGGGCCGCTCGGCGGCGGCGCGGAGGTGGGCTGCGCCGAGCCGGGGGCCGGGCGGTCCGGTGCCGACCTGGTCGCCGCCGCCGGGTTCGAGGTCACCGGGGTCACCGGCGTGGCCGGGTTCGTCTGCCGGGTCGACGGCAGGCCGGCGCCGCAGGACGAGAGCTGCCGCCGCACCCCGCCCGGGGACGCGTACTGGGGGCTGTTCACCGCCGAGCGCGCCGGCGCCCCCTGGGTCTATGCCACCGTCGGCGTCGCCTCGCTCGAGCCGGCGCCCGGCAGCCTGGTCGGCCTGCGGTTCCAGGACGGCACCGAGCAGGTCCCGCCGTCGGTGCCCCGCGGCGCGGCGTCGGGCGCCGGCGCGGCGCCGTCGTCTCGCACCGCGTCCGCACCGGCGGCCACGGGCGCGACGACGGCCGCCGAGGCCGGCGGCGGGCCGGTGACCGTCCTGGTCCCCGTCGCGGCCGTCGCGGTCGGCGGGCTGCTGGTGGCGGTGTACCTGACCGCCCGGCGCCGGCGGGCCGGGTAGCCCGGCCGTGTCCAACCGAGGGTCGAACCCAGGGTCGGACCGAGGGCTGCGCCGAGGGCTGAACCGAGAGCTGCCCCGCGACCTGCACCCCGGGGCCTGGTGGGCGTGGGCGCTCGGCCTGGCCGCCGCGGCCTCCGGCACCACCAACCCGTGGCTGCTGGCGATCCTGGTGCTGGTGGCCTGTCTGGTCGTCCAGGCCCGTCGCACGGAGGCGCCGTGGGCGCTGGCGTTCCGCCTCTACCTGTGGCTCGGGCTGGTCATCGTCGTCCTCCGGGTGCTGTTCCGGGTGCTGCTCGGGGGCGACATCGGGGGGACGGTCCTGGTGGACCTTCCGTCGGTCCCGCTGCCGTCGTGGGCGGCCGGGGTCAGCCTGCTCGGGCCGGTGACCGCCGAGTCGGTCCTGGCCGGTCTCTACGACGGGATGCGCCTGGCCGCCATCGTCATCTGCGTGGGCGCGGCGAACGCGCTGGCGAACCCGAAGCGGCTGATGGCCTCCCTGCCGCCCGCGCTGTACGAGGTGGGCACCGCCCTGGTCGTCGCACTCGCGGTGTTCCCGCAGCTGGCCGAGAGCGTGCAGCGGGTCAGCCGGGCCCGCCGGCTGCGTGGCGACCCCCCTGGCGCGGTCGCCGGGCTCCGCCGGGTGGTGGTGCCGGTGCTGGAGGACGCGCTGGAGCGCTCGATCGCCCTGGCCGCCAGCATGGACGTCCGCGGCTACGGCCGGGCCGGCGCCCAGACCCCCGCGGAGCGGCGGACCACCGGGCTGCTCCTGGTCGCCGGGCTGGCCGGCCTCTGCGTGAGCTCCTACGCCCTGCTGGACGACACCGCCCCCCGCGTGCTCGGGCTGCCCGTGCTGTCGGCCGGGCTGCTGCTGGTCGGTGCGGGGTTCGTCATCGCCGGACGCAGGGTGCACCGCAGCCGCTACCGGCCGGACCCGTGGCGGCTGCCGGAGACCCTGACCGCGTCGACCGGGCTGGCCGCGGTCGTGCTCATGCAGCTGGCCGCAGCGCGCACGCCGCTCGTGGTCGTGCCGGACCTGGGCTCCTGGCCGCCGCTGTCCCTGCTCGCCCTGGCCGCGGCGCTGGTCGGGCTGGTGCCGCTGGTCGCCACGCCGGTGCCGCCGGGCGTGCCGGCCACGACCCGGCCGCCCCGGGCCGGGTGGGGGCCGGGTAGCCGAGGGGTGACCGAAGGGTTGACCGAGCGGTGATCGAGTGGCGCGGGGTCACCTTCTCCTACGACCACCCGGGGGAGGCGCCGCGACGACCGGTGCTGCGCGAGGTCGACCTGCTGGTCGACGAGGCGCAGCTGGCGCTGGTCGCCGGGCGGACCGGCTCGGGCAAGTCCACGCTGCTGGGCACGGTCAACGGCCTGGTGCCCGCCTTCACCGGCGGTCGCCTCGACGGCGACGTGCGCCTGGACGGCGTCAGCGTGGTCGGCCGCGCGCCGCGCGACCTGGCGCACCAGGTCGGGTACGTCGGCCAGGACCCGCTGTCTGGGTTCGTCGGCGACCTGGTCGAGGACGAGCTGGCCTACGGCATGGAGCAGCTCGGCCTGGACCGGCAGACCATGCGGCGGCGGGTCGAGGAGACCCTGGACCTGCTCGGCATCGTCGACCTCCGGTCGCGCCCGCTGCTCAGCCTCTCCGGAGGCCAGCAGCAGCGGGTCGCGATCGGCTCGGTGCTGACCATGCACCCACGGGTGCTGGTGCTCGACGAGCCGACGTCGGCCCTGGACCCCACCGCGGCCGAGGACGTCCTGGGGATCCTCGCCCGCCTGGTCGACGACCTGGGCCTGACCGTGCTGCTGGCCGAGCACCGCATGGAACGCGTCGTCCCGTTCGCCGACCTCCTGGTGGTCGTGGACGCCGGCACCGTCCGGGCCGGCGACCCCCGCGAGGTGCTGCTGGACGCCCCGGTCGCGCCGCCCGTCGTCGAGCTGGGCCGGCTGGCCGGGTGGCGGCCGCTGCCGCTCTCGGTGCGCGAGGCGCGCCGGCGTACCCCGCCGCTGCTGCACCGGCTGGGCGCCGCCCCGCTCCCCGGCGCGGGGCCCGGCGCCGCGCCCGTGGTCACCGCGGAGCACCTCGGCGTCCGGTACGGCGGCGTCGTCGCCCTGCATGACGTCTCGCTGAGCGTGGACGCCGGGACGGTCTGCGCGGTGATGGGCCGCAACGGGTCGGGGAAGTCGACCCTGCTCTGGGCGCTGCAGGGCGCCGGTCGCCGCGACGCCGGCCGCGTGCTGGTGGCCGGGGAGGACCCCGCTCGGCTGCCTCCCGAGCGGGCCCGCGGACTGGTCG
>JBIOUF010000250.1:0-18684 GCA_044866695.1 Nocardioidaceae bacterium
AGGTGCTTGCCGATCTCCCCGCACAGGATCGTGCAGGACTCGTCCGGCTCCATCGCGACCACCCGACACGCCGGGTTGACCTCCTTGAAGGCCAGGCCGACCCCCACGATGGTGCCGCCGGTGCCGACCCCGCCCACGACCGCGTCGGGCAGCACTCCCTCAGGAAGCTGGGACAGGATCTCCGGGCCCAGCCAGGTCCGGTTCTCCTCGACGTTCCACTCGTTGTCGAACTGCTGGGGGGAGAAGTAGCCCGGCCGGGCGCCCAGGTCGCGCACCATCGCCAGCGCGTCGTTGACGTGGAAGTCCCCGACGGTGCGCACCTCGGCGCCGAACGCCCGGGAGATCGCCGCGCGCTCGCGGCTCATCCCGTTGGGCATGACGACCAGCATGCGGTAGCCCTTGACCGCGGCCACCATGCTCATCGCGTTGCCGGTGTTGCCGCTGCTGGCCTCGACGACGATATCGCCGGGCTCGAGCAGTCCCTCGCGCTCGGCCCGCTCGAGGATGTACTTGGCGATGCGCGCCTTGATCGACCCCGACGGGTTGAGGTACTCCAGCTTCACCCAGACCCCGTCGACGCGGACCAGCGGCGTGTCGCCGATCGCGTCCAGGATCGTCTCCGTGCCGGTGACCCGGCGTACCTCACCCATCGCTCACCTCACCACGACATCGCCCGACCTCGGCGTCAGCCGAGCCAGGCGTCGACCTTGTCCGAGTTGGCGTCGATCCACTTCTGCGCGGCGTCCTCGGGCTTCATGCCGTTCTTCTGGATGTCCAGGGCGACCTCGTTCTGGTCGTCGTTGGTCCACTTGAAGTTCTTGACCAGGTCCACCGCGGTGGAGTCGCCGTCCGCCCACGAGGTGGAGACGATCTTCTTCAGCGGGGTGTCGGGGTAGCCGCAGGCCACCTTGGCCGGGTCGTCCTGGCAGCCGTCGGTGTACGGCGGCAGCTTCACCTGCTGCATCGGCACCTCGGCGTTGAAGTACTGAGGCTCCCACCAGTAGCCGATCACCCACTCCTTGTTCTTCTCGGCCTTGGTGAACGCCTGGATCGACGCTGCCGCGCCGCCGGAGAAGACCACCTTGAAGTTCAGCCCGAGGTTGCTGATGATCGCCTCGTCGAACTGGACGTACGACGGGTCTGAGCCGAGGAACTGGCCCTTGTCGCCGGACTCCGAGGTCTTGAAGTTCTCGGCGTACTTGTTCAGGTTCTGGTAGTCCAGGATGTCGGGGTGTGCCTCGGCCAGCCACGGCGGCACGAACCAGCCGATGATGCCGACGTTGCCGTTCTCGCCGAAGTCCTCGGCCGACCCGTCGCCCTGGTCGGCGAAGAACTTCTTCTCCAGGTCGGGGTGTCCCCAGTCCTCGATGACGACGTCGACCTCGCCGGTGCCGAAGCCCTGCCAGGAGACGTCCTCCTTCAGCTCCTTGTAGTTGACCTTGCAGCCCAGCTTCTCCTGCGCCACCTGGCCGACCACGTAGGCGCTGGCCTCGTAGCCGACCCACGGGTTGACCGCCATGTTCAGGTCGCCACAGTCGCCCCCACCCGCGCCCGCCGCCTCCTCGTTCTCCTGGGTCTGCTCGTCGATCGAGCCGCCGCCGCACGCCGCCAGCACCAGTGCGGCGCTGGCCATCACTGCGGCCAGGGACGCCCCCCGCTTCCTGCTCGTCCTCATCGATGTCCTTTCCGGTTTCCGTTACCTGCGTGTCGTCGTCGTCATGGATGTCGTTGTCGTTGTCGTTATGACATGGGTCGCCGTTCAGCTCACCCGGGACCTGGGAGTGCCCGGCCACCGAAGCCAGGCCCGCTCGGACTGCTCGACGGCAGTGGGGTCGAAGTGCGCGCCGGCCCGGCAGATCCGGTCGATCATGATCCCGAGCAGGACGATGGTCAGGCCCGCGGCCAGGCCCTTGCCCCACTCCTCGCTGCGCGAGAAGCCCAGCACGACGTCGTAGCCGAGAGCGCCGGCACCGACCATGCCGCCGATCACCGCCATCGCCAGGACGTACAGCAGGCCCTGGTTGGCAGCCAGCACGAGCGAGGGGCGGGCCATCGGCAGCTGCACCTTGGTGATCTCCTGCCAGGTCGTCGACCCGGCGGCACGCGCCGCCTCCAGGGTCGTGGGCGAGACCGCCTTGACGCCGTCGGCGACCAGCTTCACCGCGGCGGGCGCGGCGTAGATGATCCCGGCCACGATCGCGGTGAACCGCGTCGAGCCGAACAGGGCGAGCACCGGGATCAGGTACACGAACGGCGGGATGGTCTGGCCGGCGTCCAGGATCGGCCGCAGGGACAGGTCGACCGACTTGCTGCGGGCCATCCACACCCCGAACACGATGGCGAGGACCATCACCAGCAGCGTGGCGACCAGGGTCATCGTCAAGGTGATCATCGCGTCGTGCCACAGGTCGAGGTACCAGATGCCGGCCAGGCACAGCACCGTGGGCAGCACGGCGGCCCAGCGGCCGACCGCGAAGGCGATCGCGGTGATCGCGCCAGCGGCGAGCCACCACGGGGAGTCGGCCAGCAACGCCTGCAGTGGGTTGAGCACCAGCGTCGTGATGACGTCCTTGACCCACTCGGCGGCCGGGCCGAAGGTGTCGGTGAACCAGGAGACGAAGTCGTCGGCGACCTCGCTGACCTTGCGAGCGAGGTCGTTCTCCGGGAACTCCGCGGCCCAGGTGTAGTACCGGGACAGGTAGACCGCCACCAAGGCGGCGACGGCGCCGGCCACCAGGATGATGCGGCGCACCTTGGGGTCCTCACCACCGCCGCGGGCGACGATCTCGCCCCGCTCGCTGGCGGCGGTGGTAGCCCGGTCCAGCATGACCGCCATCGCGACGATGAGCAGACCGGGGACGACCGCGGCGCCGACGTCGTTCTTGATCAGGGCGTTCAGCACCGGCTTGCCCAGCCCCGGGCCGTCGATGTACGACGCGATGGTCGCCATCGACAGCGCGGCCATGGTGGTCTGGTTGAGGCCGACGATGATGGTCTTGCGGGCCATCGGCAGCTGCACCTTGCGCAGCCGCTGCCAGGAGGTCTGCCCCGCCGAGTCGGTGGCCTCGATCGTGGTCGCGGGGACGCTGCGGATCCCGTGGCCCGCGATCCGGATGATGGGGGGCAGGGCGTAGACCAGCGTGCAGACCACGGCTCCGGAGACCCCGATGCCGAAGAACAGGACCACGGGGATCAGGTAGACGAACGTCGGCATCGTCTGCATCAGGTCCAGCAGCGTGGAGATCACCGCGTTGGCCCGGGGGCTGGTGCCGATCCACACCGCCAGGGGCATGCCGATCAGTACGGCGATCGCGACGGAGAACAGGGTGACCAGGAGCAGGTCGATGGAGTCGGTCCAGTAGCCGAACAGCCCGAACGAGAAGAAGGTCGCCGCCACCAGGAGCGCGATGCGCCAGTTGGCGATCGCGTAGCCGACCAGCGTGGCGATGGCGGTGACGCCGAGCCAGCCGATCTGCGGCACGGGCCGCGGGAACGCCGGCACCGACACCAGCTCCTGCAGCCACGCGACGGCCGACCGGAAGCCGTCGGCGATCGCCGTGGTCACCTGCATGACCGGGTTGGTGTCGCGGCTGGCGATCACCGAGTCGCGGAACTCGGTGAGCGACTGGTGCAGGTCGGTGTGCTCGCGACCGGGGAGCTCCAGGGTGTTGGTGCCCTTGGTGAACAGCCAGACCAGATACCAGAGCACCAGGATGGCCAGCACCCACACGCCCCGCGAGACCGGCGTGCCCGCGGGGGCGGCCTCAGGCGGCGCCTCCGCGGCGGCCGACTCGGGCCGGTCGAGCGTGGGCGCGGTCATCCTTCCTCCTCCGCCACGACGACCCGCAGGATCGCCTCGTCGTCGACGATGCCGACCAGGCGGTCGCCGTCGACGACCCGCACCGGGCTGTCGGAGGCCAGCGCCGCCTTGGCGGCCTTGCTGACGATGGTGTCCGGGCTCATCACCGGCCCGTCCTGGGGGTCGTCGGGCCGGGGCTCGCGCATCACCCACTTCAGCGTGAGCACATGGCTCTTGGGCACCTCGGAGGTGAAGTCGCGCACGTAGTCGTCCGCGGGCGCCGCCACCACCTCGTCGGGCGTGCCCACCTGGACGATCTCCCCGTCGCGCATGATCAGGATCCGGTCGCCGAGCTTGAGCGCCTCGGCGAGGTCGTGGGTGATGAAGACCATGGTCTTCTGCACCTCGCGCTGGAGCCGGATCACCTCGTTCTGCATGTCTCGCCGGATCAGCGGGTCCAGCGCCGAGAAGGGCTCGTCGAACAGCAGCATCGACGGGTCCCCGGCCAGCGCGCGGGCCAGCCCCACCCGCTGCTGCATGCCGCCGGAGAGCTGGTCGGGGTAGTACTTCTCGTAGCCGCCCAGGCCCACCAGCTCGACCACCTCCGCTGCCTTCGCGCGGCGCTGCTTGCGGCCCATGCCGCGGACCTCGAGGCCGTACGCCACGTTGTCGAGCACCTGCCGGTGCGGCAGCAGGCCGAAGTGCTGGAAGACCATGGAGACGTGGGTGCGCCGCAGGTCGCGCAGCTGGGACTCCGAGGCGTTGGTGACGTCCTTCCCGTCGATGCGGACGGTGCCTGCGGTCGGCTCGATGAGCCTGGTCAGGCAGCGCACCAGGGTCGACTTCCCCGAGCCGGAGAGGCCCATCACGACGAAGACCTCCCCCGGCGCGACCTCGAACGAGACGTCCTTGACCCCCACGACGCACTCGGTCTTCTTCTTCAGCTCCGCGCGGGACAGCTCCGCGTCCGGGGTGCCGACGATCTTGTCGGCCCGCGGCCCGAAGATCTTCCAGAGGTCGTGGACGACCAGCGCCCCCTCGCTCTCGTCGACGCCGGTGCCGGGCTTCGCAGCGAGCGTGTCGGTCATGGTGCACCTCCGGAGTACAGACGGGTGTCGGTCACGTCAGCCGGGGGGTTCAACGGTGAACCGTCTCGGTAGCGGTAGTACGGCGCGTGCAGCGGGGGTAGCGGAGTGTTGCCGAGCACCAGGTCCGCGGACTTCTCGGCGAGCATCATCACCGGGGCGTAGATGTTGCCGTTGGTGACGTACGGCATGGACGACGCGTCCACGACGCCCAGCCCGTCGACGCCGTGGACCCTCATGCTGAGCGGGTCGAGCACGGAATGGTCGTCGGCGGCGATGTCGCCCATCTTGGCGGTGCACGACGGGTGCAGCGCGGTCTCGGCGTCCTCGGCCACCCAGTCCAGGATCTCCTGGTCGGTCTGCACCGACGGCCCCGGCGACAGCTCGCCGGCGTTGAACGCGGCGAACGCCGGCTGGTTGAGGATGTGCCGGGCGGCGCGGACCATCTCGATCCACTCCCGGCGGTCGTTCTCCGTCGACAGGTAGTTGAACCGCAGCGCCGGGTGCTCGTAGGGGTCGGAGGACCGCAGGGTGAGCGTGCCGCGGACGTCGGAGTACATCGGGCCGATGTGCACCTGGTAGCCGTGCTCGGAGGCGGGCCGCGAGCCGTCGTACCGGATGGCGATCGGCAGGAAGTGGAACATCAGGTTCGGGTAGTCGACCCGGTCGTTGCTGCGGATGAACCCGCCCGCCTCGAAGTGGTTGGTCGCCCCCACCCCGCGGCGCAGGAGCATCCACTCCAGGCCGATGCGGGGCTTGTGCCGGTGCTTGAGCCACGGGCCGATCGAGACCGGCTGCAGGCTGCCGTACTGGATGTAGACCTCAAGGTGGTCCTGCAGGTTGCTGCCCACGCCGGGCAGGTCGGCCACCACCGGGACGCCCAGCCGTTCCAGGTCGGCCTTGGGGCCGATGCCGGACAGCAGCAGCAGCTGCGGGGAGTTGATCGCCCCGCCGCAGAGGATCACCTCGCCGGCCTGCACGCGCTGGTGGCCGCGGCCCTTGTGGTCGTACTCCACGCCGGTGACCCGGGTGCCGTCGAGCACCAGCCCGGTGACCATGGCCAGGGTCTCGACCCGGAGGTTGGGCCGGTCCTCGACCGGGTGCAGGTAGGCGCGCGCGGCGCTGAGCCGGCGACCGTTGTGCACGTTGCGGTCGAACGCCGCGAAGCCCTCCTGCCGGTAGCCGTTCACGTCGTCGGTGAGCGGGTGACCGGCCTGCTGCACGGCCTCGAAGAACGCGCCGAACAGCGGCCCGTTGGCCGGGCCGCGCTCGAGCACCAGCGGCCCGCTGCCGCCGCGCCACAGGTCCGCGCCGGCCAGGCAGGTCTCCATCCGCTTGAAGTAGGGCAGGCAGTGCGCGTAGTCCCAGGTCGCCATGCCCGGGTCGGCGGCCCAGCGCTCGTAGTCCATCGGGTTGCCGCGCTGGAAGATCATCCCGTTGATGCTGCTCGAGCCGCCCAGGACCTTCCCGCGGGCGTGGTAGACCCGCCGGCCGTTCATGTGCGGCTCGGGCTCGGAGGAGTACCTCCAGTCGTAGAACCGGCTGCCGATCGGGAACGGCAGCGCCGCCGGCATGTGGATGAACGGGTCCCACCTGAAGTCGGAGCGGCCGGCCTCCAGCACCAGCACCGACGTCCCCTTGTCGACGCTGAGCCGGTTGGCCAACGCGCAGCCGGCCGACCCGCCGCCGACGATCACGAAGTCGTAGGTCCGCTTGGCCATGCCCGATCAGCCTCCGAACCAGCGCTGCGGCTTGGGGTCGACGTTGTGCCACACGTGCTTGGTCTCCTGGTACTCCTCCAGGCCGGCCCGGCCGAGCTCCCGGCCGAAGCCGGACTGCTTGAACCCGCCCCACTCGGCCTGGGGGACGTAGGGGTGGTAGTCGTTGATCCACACCGTGCCGGCCCGGAGCGCTCGGGCCACCCGCTCGGCCTTGCCGGCGTTGTCGGTCCACACCGCGCCGGCCAGGCCGTACGTCGTGTCGTTGGCGATCCGCACGGCCTCCTCCTCGGTGCGGAAGGTCTCGACGGTCATCACCGGCCCGAAGGACTCGGTCTGCACGCAGCGCATCTCGGTGCCGCAGCGGTCCAGGATCGTGGGCAGGAAGAAGTAGCCGTCGGCGAGGCCGGGGTGCTCCGCGTCGTCGGGGCGGCTGCCGCCGACCCGGAGGACGGCGCCCTCCTCGAGCGCCTCGGCGACGTACCTCTCGACCTTGGACCGGTGGTCGGCGGAGACCAGCGGGCCGGTCTCGGCCTTGTCGTCGAACGGACCGCCCAGCCGGATCCGCCCGGCCCGCTCGACCAACTCGTCGACGAAGTCGTCGTGGATGCTCTCCTCGACGACCAGCCGGGCACCGGCGGAGCAGACCTGCCCGGAGTGCAGGAAGACCGCGGTGAGCGCGAAGTCCAGGGCGGTCTCGCGGTCGGCGTCGGCGAACACGATGTTGGGGTTCTTGCCGCCCAGCTCCAGTGCGACCTTCTTCACCGTCCCCGCCGCGGCGGCCATGATGCCCTTGCCGGTCTGGACCCCTCCGGTGAAGGACACCAGGTCCACCCGGGCGTCCTCGGCCAGCGGCGCGCCGGCCGTGGGCCCGGCGCCGACCACCAGGTTGGCCACCCCGTCGGGGAGGCCGGCCTCGGCCAGCAGCCGCATCAGCAGGACCGCCGTATGCGGGGTGAGCTCGCTGGGCTTCAGCACGAAGCTGTTGCCGGCCGCGAGGCACGGCGCGACCTTCCAGGCGGTCTGCAGCAGCGGGTAGTTCCAGGGAGTCACCAGGCCGCAGACCCCGACCGGCTCGCGCTCGACGCGGGACCGGACGTGCGGGAGGCCGGTGTCCACCAGGCGGCCCGCCTCCTCCGCGGCGACCAGCCCGTAGTGCCGGAACACCCCGGTCACGTCGTCGACGTCGTAGCCGCTCTCCACCAGGCGCTTGCCGGTGTCCAGCGACTCCGCGCGGGCGATGGCCTCGCGGTCGCGCTGGAGCAGGTCGGCCACGCGCAGCAGGAGGTCGCCGCGCTCGCGGGCGGGCACGCCGCTCCACCGGGCGTCGTCGAAGGCCTCGCGGGCCGCGGCGATCGCGACCTCGGTGTCCGCGGCCGTGCCCTCGTCCACCTCCGCGACCAGGGTGCCGTCCGCGGGGCAGCGGATCTCGCGCCGGCCCCCCTCGAGGGCAGCCCGCCAGGACCCCCCTGCGAAGATCTCCGGCACACCGACCCCTTTCGACGGCTCCCTAGCAGGTTGTTGCATATCTCGCAACCGACTGTGCCTTACGCAACAGCATTCGCCAGCAGGGCGTCACCGTCAAGGCCCGCTGCGGTGTCGTTCTGGTAACGCGGCGCTACCGGTGGCCCCATCCGAGCCGGCGGGAGACCTCCGCGGCGGCAGCCACCAGCTGCGGTATGACGGCCTCTACGCGTGGCTCGAGGCGGAAGCTCGGGCCCGAGACGCTCATCGACGCGATCACGTCCCCGTGGGCGTTGTGGATCGGAGCGGCCAGGGCGGTGAGCCCCACCTCGAGCTCGTCGACGGCCAGGGCGTACCCCGCGACGCGAACCTCCCGGAGCTCGGTGCGAAGCACCCGGCGCGAGGTCACCGTGCTGTCGGTGTACGCCGGCAGGGACTGCAGCGTCTGGTCCATCTGCTCCTCGGACAGTCCGCTCAGCAGCACCTTCCCGTTCGCCGTCGCATGGAGCGGGATGTGCTGGCCCACCCAGTTGTGCGGCTGCAGCGCCGACGAGCCGGCGACCTGGTCCAGGTACAGCGCCGAGCTCTCCGACAGGACGGCGATGTTCACCGTCTCGCCGGTGTCCGTGGCCAGCTTGCGGCACACCGGCCGGGCCTCCTGGACGATGTCCAGCCGCGCCGTCGTCGCGCCGGCCAGCCGCAGCAGCCCCATGCCGAGGCGGTACTTGCCGCGGTCCTCGGTCTGCTCGACCAGCCCTCGGCGCTCCAGCGCGGCCACCAGCCGGAAGGCGGTGCTCTTGTGGACGGTCAGCTCGCGGGCGATGTCGGTGACGCCGGACTCGCCCGACCGGGCCAGGATCTCCATGATGGTGACCGCCCGGTCCACCGACTGCACCGTGGACGGCGCCGCCGACTCGTTGCCCATGGCGCAACCATAGCGAGATCGTGTTGCGTATCCCACACTGAGTTCTGACTTGCGCAACAAACCCCCAGGAGCCCGCATGACCGCCGAGTACCTGCTCACCTTGGACTGCCCCGACTCCCCCGGGATCGTCCACGCCGTGACCGGCTTCCTGGTCGAGCACGGCGGCAACATCGTGGAGAGCCAGCAGTTCAACGACCGGCTGCACGGCCGGTTCTTCATGCGGGTGCACGTGGAGACCCGCGTCTCGCCGGGGCTGGAGGCGCTGCAGGAGGCCTTCCGCCCGGTGGCGGAGCGGTTCGACATGACCTGGCAGCTGTGGGACGCCCGGGCGCCGTACCGCACGCTCTTGCTGGTCTCGAAGCTCGGGCACTGCCTCAACGACCTGCTCTACCGCTGGTCGATCGGCTCTCTGCAGGTCGAGATCCCCGCGATCGTGTCGAACCATCCGGACCTGGAGTGGCTGGCCCGCCTCTACGACATCCCCTTCCACCACGTCCCGGTGACCCCGGAGACCAAGCCGGAGGCCGAGCGCCGGCTGCTGGAGCTGGTCGACGGCCTGGGCGTCCACCTCGTGGTGCTGGCCCGCTACATGCAGGTGCTCTCCGACCAGCTCTGCGGTGAGCTGGACGGGCGGGCGATCAACATCCACCACAGCTTCCTGCCCAGCTTCAAGGGGGCGCGTCCCTACCACCAGGCGTTCGAGCGCGGCGTGAAGCTGGTCGGCGCCACCGCCCACTACGTCACCGCCGACCTCGACGAGGGGCCGATCATCGAGCAGGACGTGGTGCGCGTCGACCACTCCTTCAGCGGCGACCAGCTGGTCGCCGCCGGCCGCGACGTCGAGTGCCAGGTGCTCTCCCGCGCGGTGCGCTGGCACGCCGAGAGCCGCGTTCTGCGCAACGGCAGCCGCACCGTCGTGTTCCGGTGAGCACGGGTCCAGGTCTCGGTCACGCCGGCGCGAGCACGGCGAGGCCGAGCTCGCGGGCGGCGGTGCCCAACCTCGCGTCGTAGGTGAGCAGCCGGTCGACGCCGATCCGCACCGCCGCCGCCAGGTGGAGGGCGTCGAGGGACCTGAGCCGCTCACCCGGTAGCAGGCCCGCCTCCCGGAACAGCGAGGCCGGCATCTCGTACAGGTCCACACCGTCGAGAACGGCCGAGACGTGGCTCTGGGTGAGGGCGGGCTCGCGTCTCGCTTGGTAGCACGACGTCCTGGGGGACGCTCGCGGTCCGCTCCGGCCGCCCTACAGTGGACCCGACCCGAAGGAGGGCCATGACACGGGGGACGCCGGCGGCCCGGTCCCTCCGACGCCGGGCGCGCATGGAGGACGTCGCCCGGCTGGCCGGGGTCGCGCGGGGCACCGTGTCCAACGTCCTCAACCATCCCGAGAAGGTCGCCGACGCCACGCGCCAGCGGGTCGTCGAGGCGATCCGGGCGCTGGACTTCGTCCCGGACCACCGCGCGCGGGCGCTGGCCGCCGGGCGCGGCAGCATCGTCGGGATGGTGGTCCCCGACCTGATGAACTCGCTGTTCGTCGACATCGCGCGGGGCGCGGAGCAGCAGGCCGGGGAGGCCGGGCTCCATCTGCTGCTGGCCAACTCCGACCGCAGGCTCGACAAGGAGCTGGTGTACCTGGACCTGTACCGCCGGGAGCGGGTGGCCGGGATCCTGTTCGCCCCGCAGCCCAGCCACGCCCACGACGTCACCTTGGCGGTCACCTTGGACCGCCACGACGACACGCCGATGGTGCTGGTCAACTACAGCGCCGGTCCGGACCGGTGCGCGGTGACCTCCGACGACGAGCGGGGCGGCTACCTCGCCGCCCGGCACCTGGTCGAGACCGGCCGGCGCAGGCTGGCGTTCGTGGGCGGGCCGATGTCGCTGGTGCCGGTGCGGCAGCGCTACGACGGCGTGCGGCGCGCGGTCCGGGAGACCGCGGGCGTGGTCGGTCTGGGCACCTACCGCACGGCCGAGCTGCGGGTCGAGGACGGCCGCCGCGCGGGCCTCGCGCTCGCGGCGCTGCCGGCCGACGAGCGTCCGGACGGCGTCGTCGCAGCCGCCGACCTGGTCGCCCTCGGAATCGTGCAGGTCCTGCTGGCCGAGACCGGCCTCCGCGTGCCCGACGACCTGGGCCTGGTCGGGTACGACAACAACCGGGCCGCCTGGGAGAGCGTGGTGCCCCTCTCCACGCTCGCCCAGCCCGGCGAGGAGATGGGCCGCGCCGCGACGCGGCTGCTCCAGGAGGAGGTCCGCGTCGCGCGCGAAGGGCGCGAGGCGCACGCCCACCGCCGGGTGGTGCTCGAGCCGCGGCTGGTCGTGCGGGCCAGCAGCGCCCGCCCGAGCACCCGGTGAGCGGGGCCCTTCCCTAGTGAACCCGGAAGGTGTCGGAGAGCCGGGTGTCCACCGACCCGCCGACGGTCACCTCGTAGGTTCCGGACGGGGTCACCCACCGGCCGCGGTCCTGGCTCCAGTACTGCAGCAGGTGCAGCTGCTCGAGCCTTTCCCGGTCCAGGACCACCTGGACCTTCTCCGACTCCCCCGCCGCCAGGCGCACGCGTGCCCAGCCGACCAGGCGCTTCGACGGCTCGCCGGCGCTTCCGGGCAGCTCGACGTACACCTGCGCCACCTCGGTGCCGGCGCGGTCGCCGGTGTTGCGGAGCCGGAAGTCGACCCTGAGCGTCTTGCTCCCGTCGGTGCTGGCCGGAGTGACCCTGAGCCGGTCGTAGGAGAACCTCGTGTAGGACAGGCCGTGCCCGAACGAGAACAGCGGCTCGATGCCCTGGGCGAGGTACCACCGGTAGCCCACCTGCAGCCCTTCGTCGTACTCGACCTGGCGGATCGAGGTGGTGTCGCCGGGGGGCCGGGTGGTGGAGCCGTTCCCGAAGACCCCCGGGTAGCGCTCGGGAGAGACCGCGGTGGGGGTGTCCGCGAGCGACCTCGGGAAGGTCATCGGCAGCTTGCCGGAGGGGTTGACGTCGCCGAACAGCAGCCGGGCGATCGCCGGGCCCATCCGCTCCCCGGCGTACCAGACCTCGAGGATCGCGTCGGCGTCGTCGACCCAAGGCATCTCCACCGCGCTGCCGGTCTGCAGCACGACGACGGTCGACGAGTTGGCCTGCGCCACGGCGGAGACCAGCTGGTCGCCGTTGCCCTGCAGGTGCAGGTCGGCGATGTCGGCGAACTCGCCCATCCGCTGGTAGCCGAACACCACCGCCACGTCGGCGCCCGCCGCGGTGGCGGCCGCGGCGGCCGGGTCGGCCCCGGCGT
The DNA here is from genome assembly GCA_044866695.1 of Nocardioidaceae bacterium. Taxonomy (GTDB): domain Bacteria; phylum Actinomycetota; class Actinomycetes; order Propionibacteriales; family Nocardioidaceae; genus JBIOUF01. The sequence goes on from JBIOUF010000250.1 coordinate 12,257, forward strand.
CGTAGACCACCGTGGCGCCGGCCTCGGCCGCGCGGTCCTCGATCGCGTCCAGCGGCGTGACGACGTCCTCGCACTGCAGCGTCAGCCCGCCGCCGAAGCGGAACGGGAGCGAGCACAGCGCCCGCGCGGTCGCCGTCGTCAGGTCGGTGCCCGTGGCGGTCGGCCCGATGACCGCGACCGTGTCGCCGGCGCCGGCGTCCAGAGGCAGGGCACCGTCGTTCTTCAGCAGCACGGATCCCTGCTCCGCCACCCTCTGCGCGACCGACTTGTGCGCCTCGGTGGAGGCGTCGGCGACCGGCGCGTCCGGCAGCGGGTGGTCGAAGAGCCCGGCGCGGATGTAGGCGCGGACGACCCGGAACGCGGCCCGGTCCACCTGCCTGACGGTGATGTCGCCCGCCGCGAGGGCCTGGTCGAGGAGCGCCGGGGTGAACCACACCGGCCGGTTCAGCTCCTGGTCGAGCCCGGCGTCAAGGCTCGGGGCCGTGGAGTGCACCGAGCCGAAGTCGGACATCACGTAGCCGTCGAACCCCGCGTCTTCCTTCAGGACCCGGTCCAGGATCGGGTTCTCGCAGGCGTAGCGCCCGTTGACCTGGTTGTAGGAGCACATCACGCTGCCCGGCCGGCCCAGGTCGACGGCGATCTCGAACGGCAGGCTGTAGATCTCCCGGAGCGTCCGCTCGTCCAGGTTCGAGGAGCTCAGCTGCCGGTCGAGCTCCTGCTCGTTGGCGACGTAGTGCTTCAGCGTCGCCAGCACGGGCTTGTCGGGGTCCCCCTCCTGCATGCCGCGCACCGCCGCTGCGGCGAGCACGCCGGTGAGCACGGGGTCCTCACCGAGGTACTCCGGCGTCCGGCCCGACAGCGGCGTGCGGCCACCGGCCAGGCCCGGGGCGAGCAGGACGTTGCGGCGCTTGTCGTAGGCCTCCGCCGCGTGCGCGGCCGACTTCACGTAGTGCAGCCGGGGGTTCCAGGTGGCGGCGCTGGCGATGGTGGCGGGGAACGCCGTGACGCCCGGGACGAACAGCCGGACGCCGTCGGGCCCGTCGGTGTAGACCACGGTCGGGGTGCACGGCACCTGAACGGGGTAGGTGACCCCGCTGAACACGGTCTGCTGCGGGCTGTTGGCGGGCTGCTCGACCAGCCAGCGGTACTTCTGGTGCAGGGTGCTCGCGGCGAGCAGGGCTGTGGCCCGCCGCTCGGGGGACAGCGCCGGGTCGGCCCACGGCACGTCGGCGCAGGGTCCCTCCACCGCGGCGTCCCCCGCTGGCTCGTCGGCGGAGGACGGCGCGACGAGCGCGGTCATCGTCGCGGTCGCGGTGAGCGCCGCTGCGGCCAGCACGGCCAGCGGGGTCCTTCTGCGCATGGACGGGCTCCCTCTCGTTGTGGTTCGGACGGGCTGTGGCTCAGCGCACCCGGTCGGCGCCGAACGGTCGGAGCACCACCGGGCCCACCAGGCCGTAGGGCTGGCCGGCGTTGTAGGCGGCGTTGCCGAGCAGTGTGGCGACCTCGACGACGACGGTGTTCTCGCCGGCGCGAAGGTACGGCGTGACGTCCACCGCCGAGGCGTCCATCTGGTCCAGGTCCGGCAGCCGGCGGCCGTTGACGCGGACGCGGTAGGTCCCGAGCACCTGGCCGAGGTCGAGACGAGCCCCGCCTTCGCGGAGGACGTCGCGGTCGACGTCCACGGTGGTCTCGTACGCCGACGTCCCGGACCGCCCGGCCAGGCCGGGGATGTGCTGCCAGTCCGGCAGCCGTCCGTCCGGCCCGGCGGTCACCTGGACCGGGTCGAGGGGAACCTTGGCCGTCTCGTCGACGGTCGCGCCCTGCTGGTAGGCCGTCACGCGCAGGGCCCAGCCGGGCAGCGTGGTCGCCGCCGGCACGGCGCCGATCCGCGACAGCACCGCTCGGCCGTCGCTCAGCGTCGTCCGGAACGTGCCGCCGTGGTCCGACCGGACCTCCAGGTGACCGCCGTCGGCGACCACCTCGTCGGCGGTCGTGCTGGTGGCCCAGACCCGCGGCACCGCGAGCTTCCGGGTGTCGGAGTTGCCGTTTGTCACTGCGACCAGAACACCGTTGCCACTACTGGCCGAGATCTCCGTGCTCACGCCGTTGCGGGTCCTGGTGAACTCCGCGACCGGAGTCACGCGTCCGGTCCACGGGTCGTAGCGGTAGGGCCGTCCCTCGCCGGTCAGCCGGACCCGGGCCGTGGTGCGCTGGTCGCTGTCGTTCCAGAAGAAGTAGAAGTCGGAGTCGCGCGTCTGGCGCCGGATGCCGAGCAGCGGGACGGGGTCGGCGTACTCGGCGGCCGGCCGCACCCCCGCCGCCCGCAGCGCGGCGGCAACCTCGGCCTCGGTGCCGACCTGGGTGACGGTCGGCTGGCCGGCCAGCCGGCCCAGCACCCGCTGCAGGCGGGCGTCCTGCCCGGGCGCCAGCCCGCGGACCCGCTGCGGGGTCTCCCCCACGACCACGACCGGCAGCCCGTCCCTGGCCCAGGAGAGGATCCGCCGGGCGGTCGCCAGGTCGAGCGTGGTCTCGTAGTTGACGTTGGGCGTGTTGTTCAGGACGAACGCGCGGTAGCCGAGGCTGCCGGCCAGCAGCCGCCCGTGCCGCACGGTGGCCGCCTCGTCGGCGACCTGGGTGCGGCCCATGAACCCGTAGGTGTAGCCCGCGTGGGCCAGGGACTGGTCGACGAAGTACAGGTCCCCCGTCGAGCCGTCCCGGCTGTGGCCGCCACCCTGGCGGTAGATCGCCACGTCGTCGCGGAGCAGGCCGCGCCGGAGCACCGTCTGGAGCCGGGCGACGTAGTCGTTGATCGTCGCGTCGTCCGCCCACGTCGGGCTCACCGGGCCGTAGGCGTCGGCCACGCCGCCGTTGAAGAGGGAGAAGCCCGGCCAGGTCCGCGCCGCGCCGGGCGTCTGGTCCCCCCAGCCGTGCCAGACGACCAGGTTGACCCCGTTCACCATCTGCTGGTTCACGTGGGAGACCAGCGTCTCGCGCGGGTAGCGGTGCGCGGCGCCCTCGGCGCAGCACTCGGTGGAGAGCAGGGTGTGGCCGGCCTGCGCGACCGAGCTGGCCAGCGCGCGCCAGACGTCGGAGGAGCGGTTCTCCAGCCGGTTGACGTCGCTGCCCGAGGTGAAGGACCGGTCCTCGCCCTCGGCGACGTCCAGCAGTCCGGCGAGCTCCTGCATGTCGAACGGAGACGGACCCCACGAGCTGTACGGCTGGCCCCGCAGCGTGAGCCCGCGCTCGTGCGCCCAGCCGGCGAGCGGCAGGAGGTGGTTGTCGCGGAACAGCTCGCTCAGCGTGGTCCGGTAGTCCTCGCGGACCCGGTCCCCGAGCTCGCCGGGGAAGTCGTAGGCCGGGTCGGTGACCGCCACCACGGGCAGGTAGGGCACCAGCGAGTAGCCGCGGCGCGCCTCGAACTCGGCGAGGAAGTCCGGGGTCCAGTGCAGCACCTGGGCCCCGGAGCTGTTCAGCTCCAGGGAGTCGAAGAACATCGAGCCGCCGGCCGCCTCGATCGAGGCCTCCAGCTCGGGGGTCAGGACGACGTCCTCCCAGAAGTCCCTGATCGCGTCGATGCCCGCCTTGGAGAAGTGGTCGACCAGGTACGTCGTACGGGCGGTGCCGGCCAGGAACACGGTGTGCCCGGTGCCGGTCATCCAGCTGCCGACGACCGCCCAGGTGGCTCCCGCCGGGCTCGCGGGCGCGGTCCAGTCGAGCGTCCCGCCCACCACCTGGCCGGTCAGGTCCACGGCACTGTCGGCCATCAGCAGCGGCACGGCCTCGGCACAGGCGTCCTGGCACCGGTACGCCACCACGGCCTGCAGCTCCCGCCGGGTCACCCCGTTGGGAAGCGCCGGCGCGGGCACGGCGCCGGCGAAGGCGGACCCGGCGGGGACCAGCGCGCGGGCGAAGGCGATCTTCTTGTCCGAGCCCGGACCGTCCGGCGAGACCGTCGTGGTGCCCGCCGACCAGCCGGGCGCGTAGATGTGGTCGACCTGCAGGCCCTCGTCGACCCCGGCGTCGAAGGTCGCCTTCATCGCGGCGGCCCACGAGTCGTTGGTCCAGTCGTGCAGCGCGGCGACGTACTGCGCCGCGCCGAGGCTGACCTGGTTGAACTCCACCCCGCCCGCGCCCGCCGCGGCCATCTGGGACACCTGGTCCGCCGCGGACGCCGGCGTCATCAGCCCACCGGTCGTCCAGAACCGGTAGAACGGCCGGTCCTCCGCGGCCGGGTCCGCGAAGCCCCCTCCGCCGCCGCGAGCGGCCGGAGCGGGACGCGACGGCGCCGCCGCGGCGTCGGCCGGGACCGAGGCGAGCAGCGCGGCGACCAGCCCGACCGCGACGGCTGCCAGCCGGGCGGTGGGGCGCGAGTGCGACGTGTTCCTCAAGACCAGTCCTCCCGAGTCGACTGAATCGATTCATGGTTAGCAGCGCGTTTGGAGCGCTCCAACGAGACCGCCTGGACTCTATGAGCCACGTCACATCGGCGTCAAGGTCGCGCCGGCGGCGAGGCCCGGGGCGGGGCGGCCACCGGACCCTCAGCCGGCGCGGCCGTCGAGCCGGGTCCCCGGCGCGGGGAGCCGGACCACGAACCTGGCGCCGCCCAGTGCCGACGACCCGACCGCGACCGTCCCGCCGTGGGCGAGGACGATCTCCCTGACGATCGCCAGGCCGAGCCCGCTCCCTCCGGCGTCCCGGGCGCGGGCCTCGTCGAGGCGCACGAAGCGCTCGAACACGCGCCGGCGCTGCTCCTCCGGGATGCCCGGCCCGTCGTCCTCGACCACGATCTCGACGCCCCGCTCGTCCTCGCGGACCGCGACGGCCATCGCCGCCTCGGCATGGCGGGCCGCGTTGTCCACCAGGTTGCGCACCACCTGCGCGAGCGCGGTGCGGTCCCCCCGCACCCGTCCCGCACCCACCGCCGAGGTCGCCACCGCGAGGCCGGAGCGGCGCACCCGCCGTGCCTCCGCCAGTGCCAGGTCGTCGACGTCGACGTCCTGGGCGCGAGAGACCGCGCCCTCGCCGACCCGGGTCAGCAGGAGCAGCTGGTCCACGACCCGCTGCATGCGAGCGGCCTCCTCCAGGACGGCATCGGCGAGCTCGCCCTCCGCCAGGGCGTGCGGGTGCGTCCTGGCCACCTCGGCGGTCTGCCGGATGCCGGCGAGGGGGGAGCGCAGCTCGTGGGAGGCGTCGGCGACGAACTGACGCTGCCGGTCCCGGGAGTCCTCGAGGCGGGCCAGCATCTGGTTCATCGTCTCGGCGAGCCGGCGGATCTCGTCACGCGACGGCGGCTCGGGCACGCGCCTGTCCAGCCGGTCCCCGGTGACCCGGTCGACCTCCCGGCGGATGCGCTCGACCGGTGCCAGCGCGCGGGTGGCCACCATCCACGTCGTCCCTCCCACCAGCACCAGCACCAGGGGCAGCCCGACCAGCAGCGGAGGCAGCAGCGCGCCGGTGGACTCCTCGACGTCCTCCAGCGAGACGGCGACCGAGACGGTGTACGCCCGGCCTCCGGCACGCGCGTCGTCGGTCACCACGACGTAGGGCTGGTCGGCGCCGGGCAGCTCCACCTGGTCCGCGTCCTGGGTGGGCAGCGGCCGCTCGAGCGGCTGGGAGGCGCTCACCACGGTGCCGTCGGCGTCGGTCACCTGCCAGACCAGCTCGTCGGGCTCGCCCTGGTCCTCCTCGTCGTCGGTCGGCGCCGGCTCTGGCACTCCCGAGGTCTCGATCTGGTCGGCGAGGGCGGAGGCGCGCTGGTCGGCGGTGGCCTCCAGCCCGTCGCGCAGCGACCCGCGCACCAGGGTCACCAGGGTGACCGCGCCGAGGAGCAGTGCGACCGCCACGACCAGCACCGCCGCGGCCGTCGTGCGCAGCCGGACCGAGGCGCGGCTCCAGCGCGCCTCAGCCACCGTCGCTCGCCAGCCGGTAGCCCGCGCCGCGAACCGTCTGGATCGCCTGGCGACCGAACGGCCGGTCCAGCTTGTTGCGGAGGTGGCCGACGTACACCTCGACGATGTTGGGGTCTCCCTCGAAGTCGAAGTCCCACACCGCCTCGAGGATCTGTCGCTTGGACACCACGTCGCCCGGGTGCCGGGCCAGAAAGGCGAGCAGGGAGAACTCGCGCGCGGTCAGCCCGACCTCGACCTCCCCGCGCCAGACCCGTCTGGCGGCGGGGTCGACGCAGACGTCGCCCACGACCAGCCGGGTGGGACGCTCGCGGGCGCCCCGCCGGGCCACCGCGCGCAGCCGCGCCACCAGCACCGGGAAGGAGAACGGCTTGGTGAGGTAGTCGTCGGCCCCGGTGTCGAGCCCCTCCACCTGGTCCCACTCCCCGTCCTTCGCCGTGAGCATCAGGATCGGCGTCCAGTCCTGCTCGTCGCGGAGGGTCTGGCAGACCTTGTAGCCGTTGATCCCGGGCAGCATCAGGT
>JBIOUF010000251.1:0-10233 GCA_044866695.1 Nocardioidaceae bacterium
CCGTCAACCCGGGCCTCGAGCTCCTCGAAGGTCACCTGCAGGCGTTGGGGATGCGGCTCGTCCGCGGGGAGAAGGCGACGCGGACGGTCGCGCGGAAGAAGCCCGGCCAGAAGGTGTTCGGCAGCCCAGCGAAGCTGAAGGCGTCCCTCAAGACCGACGCCGACCTTCCGCCGAATGCCATGACAGCCGGCCCCGACGACACGTTCGACTGGGCGGGGTACACCTGGCGGGTCGCCTCGGTGCAGACCATCTACACCCTCGAGGTGGTCGACGGGAAGGGCCGCAGGAAGAACGGACTGCAGGTCTCGGGCAACGAGTCCAACCTGCTCTCCAAGGCCGATGCCCGGGTGGACACTCCGCAGGACCTGCCGACCTACCAGCCCGGCCGGCGCTTCGAGTGGGACACCACGCTGTGGAAGCTGGTCTCCTCCGAGCGCGACTTCGAGCTCACCGTGGTCACGGACCTCGGCGCGGGGTGACCGGGAGCAAGAAGGCTTGCGCCGCTCCCCCGGTCAGGTCGTGGGCTTGGCGTACCTGGCAACCCCGGTGTCGAGGAGGACGCAGGGTTCGTCGCCGTCGACCCACGCGTCGTGGCCGGGCTCGATCCGGACCACGTCGCCAGGACCCACGGTCGCCTCGGTGCCGTCGTCCATCCGCACCGTCATCCGGCCGGACAGGCAGAACCCGGTGTGCAGGACCTGGCAGGACTCGGTGCCCGCGATCGGCTTGACGTCGCTCGACCAGCGCCAGCCCGGCTCGAAGGTGCCCTTCCCGATGGTGAAGTCGCCGAACGTGACGACGTCCATGTGGCCGTGAGCCTGGAAGGGCCGGCGCTCGTGGGGGTGGTCGATGCTCTGGGACTCGACAGCTGCCATGGCAGGAAGCCTCCTGGTAGACGGGTTCCCGAGACCTCGAGACCACCGTAGGCCAATCCGGGGCTGAGCTTGGGCCGATCCTGTGATCTCGATCGGCCGCATCTGCAGCGCGGGCCGGTCTACGTCGAGATCGTGGATAGGCGGCGACTGACACGAGTCACCGAGGCGTTCACCCGCGCCAGGCAGAGATGCGATGCGCCCTCGCCCGGCACAGTGGTGGCGGCGGCTGCCGCTCGTCCACCAGTCCTCGAGGAGCTCGACCTCGCCGTGCACCAGGCCGAGGTCGTCGCAGAGCTGTCTCACCTGTGGCAGCCCGTACGACGCCCGCGCGGCGTCGAGGTCATCGATCGTGAAGCCGATGCCGGTGAGGCCTGCGGCGGCGACCGCCTCGGCGCGGACCCGGAGGTCGACCGGGCTCAGGTGACGTCCGTGGACCGGCATCGCGTCGCCGGCATGGGTCCAGCAGGGCGCCTGACCGCAGTGCTACACCACGACCTCAGGTACGACATGCGCCTCGCCTGCCACGTGATCATGCAGGTGCAGGGCCATCGACGGTCCGATCGAGTCGGTTCGGTCCCCCATCCACATCGTGACACCGCACAACATCCCGCTTCTCCCGAGCTAACCCATCGCCCTTCTGCAGCGATCCCGTCAGCTCGCCCAGCGATCCCGTCAGCTCGCGACGAGCGCGGTCACCTTGTCGCGTCCGGCGCCGTGGCGGTCGTGCACGCCCACGAACGTCATGGTGCGTTGCAGCTGGTGAAGCCGCTCTGGGCGGAGAGCAGTGCCGTCCCACCGGTCCCGAAAGTGCCGGAGGTGCTGGTGTTGAGCGAGTTCACGTAGTTCTCGACGCCAGGTGAGCTGGTCGCCGCCATGCCCTCGACTCCGAACGTGTTCACCGCAGGGTCGGTGCCCTGTTTGCGGAGGTTGATGCCCGGTGACGTGGTGGCGGTCCCGGAGTTGGTGCTGCCGGCGGTGGTGTTGCCGCTGATCTCCAGGCACATCGTGGTGTCACCCGCTGCCGAGCCGGAGTCGACCCGGATGCCCGCCCTGGCTGCGTTGCTGGCGATCGGTGCGGCGACCGTGTTGTTGAGGACGCGAGCGATCATGGTGCTGCCGGAGTCCCGGACGATCGGGAAGATGCCGGGCCCGTCGGTGCCCATCACGTTGTTGCCGGAGATCAGGGTGGTGTGGGTGCCGGCGCCGAGATCGCCCGGATCGTCGGTGCCGACGGCGATGCCGGCACAACCGACCGCGCTGTTGGCGTTGACGAAGTTGTCCTGGACCGTCGAGGTCATGGTGACCGGGCCGTCCATCTGGACCTCGATGGCGATGCAGTCGATGTTCCTGAGCCGGTTCGTCGCCGTCCCGTTGTTGGAGACGTTGAAGTTCCCTTGACCGCCGTTCCCGGAGACACCACCGGTGAAGAACCGGTCGGGCTGGTTGCCGATGCCGCCGTTGCCGCCGTTCATCGAGTTGCCGGTGACCGCGATCACGTCGGTGCCGCTGCCCGCGACGCCAGCGCTGCCGGTCGGCCCGCCGGCGTTCGGGTTGCCGGCCCGCACCTGCACTCCGACGCCGGCGCGGAAGTCGGTGATGGTGTTGTTGGCGACCGTCGCCCTGGTGATGCTGGCCGCCGATGCCGGCAGGCCGCTCCCGATGAGGGTGATCGCGGATCCCGGGGTGGCGACGTCGCCGGTGTCGGAGAGCGCGTTGTTGGAGATCGTGGCGTTGCTGATCGTGCCGGCCCAGTTCTCGATGTCGATGCCCTCGGCCTCGGTCAGGCTGATCACGTTGTTGGTGATGGTCACCACGCCGGTGAGGTTCGGGGTCGAGGTGAGGCTGTCGTCGAAGGTGATGCTGTTCTCGTCCGAGGCATCCCCGGCACCGGTGATCGTGCCGTCGACGAAGCTGAAGCCGCTCACCTGGGTCCCGTTGACGCCACTGTCACCGGTGTTGAGCAACCGCATGTTGCGAAACGACGCGGAGGTGGTGTTGGTCAGCGAGATCCCGGACCCGGTGGTGCCCTGGATCGTGCCGCCCGACAGGTCACCGCCCTGGGTGGCGGAGCCGCTGCCGGTGACGGTCACGCCGCCGTTGCTGCCCGTGTTGGTCAGCACGATCCCGTTGGGGGCGCCGTTCGAGGCGATGCTGCGGAACAGCATCCCGCCGGCGCCGATCGTGGTGTTGGCCACGTTGAGCGCGACCCCGGTCGTGGTGGCCAGGGTGTTGTCCGGGGCGGTGCCGTTGGCGTTGGGGTCGGTCACGATCACGGTGCCACCGCCGGTGGCGTCGAACGCGGCGTTGGTGCCGGTGGAGAGGGTGAGGCCGCCGTCGAAGCGGATGCTCGCCGAGGGGTTGGTGGCGAGGTTGACGCCGCTGCCGGTCGCGGTGACCAGGCCGTTGAGGTCGACGGTGCCACCGCCGCGGTTGGTGACCTCGACCGGGCGTGAGGCGGCGGCGCTGGTGTTGATGGTTCCGTCGTAGGTGACGCCTGCGTTGCCCTGGTTGATGTCGAAGCCGATGCCGGCGGCGCCGATGATGGCACTCCCGCTGCCGGCGCTGAAGGTGCCGGCAGCGAAACTGTCGAGGTTGATGCCGTCGGTGCTGCTGTTGGTGGAGTCGGTGTCGTCGAAGGCGAAGCTACCGGCTCCGGTGATGTCGACGGCGGGGCCGCCGGTCGCGGATACCGAGTCGGTGCCGCCGGTCCCGACCGTGACGGTGCCGGCGTTGTTGAGCAGGAACGCCGCGGCCGCGCCGCCGGTGGTCAGGCTGATGTCGGCCGCGACGTCGTCGCCCAGGGCGATGGTGCCGGTGGTGTTGACCAGGGACAGGCCGCCGGACCCGGAGCCGTCGACGGTGACCTCGTCGAAGGTGCTGGTCCCCAGCGCGGTGCCGGTCAGGTCGAGCGCCTTCGCGCCGTGCGTGGTGACCGAGATGGTGCTTCCGGGGGCGAACACGACCGTGCCGGCGTTGCTCAGCCGGATCCCGAGGTCGGCGCTCGTGGCGTTGTTGGCGTCACCGTTGTCGATCGTCAGGTCCGAGACGTTGAAGGTGCCGGTGGTGCCGTCCAGCTCGAGGCCGGGCTGGGTGCCGCGAGTGCCGGCGTCGACGATGGTGACGTTGTCGATGACGCCGCCACCGGTGTCGCCGCTGCTGCCGGCGATCCCGCCGCCGGTGCCCTGCGGGTCGATGGCGAGGCCGCGGACGGTGTCGCTGTCGTCGAGGTCGACAACGTCGGCGTTGGTGTCGGTCAGGGTCGGCCGCTTGCCTGCCACGCCGGCGTGCAGGGTGTCGCCACTGACCACGAGGTTCGCCACCTCGCCGATGAGCTGCTGGTTGGCCTTGAGGTTGATGCCGGCGGCGTACCCGGTCGAGGTGCCGTTGCCGTCGTACACGAAGACGGTGTGCCCGGTGCCCGAGGCGGTCTCGGCCTGGGCGAGGGTGTCGAACGGCTTCTCCGACGTGCCGGCGTTGCCTTGGGCGTCGTCGTTGTCGACGTACCAGACGCAGCCGGCGACGGCGATCGTGACCCGGCCGGTGTCAGTCAGGTTCGGCGTGCCACCGTCGTTGACCGTGTAGTCGAAGAAGTCGCTGGTGTCGGTGCAGCTCGTGGAAGGGGCGGGCTCGAAGACGAAGTCACCGTCGGCCTGGATGGTCACGCTGCCGCCGTCGCTAGTGGAGAAGGTGCCGGCGGTGACGCTGAGCGGGCCCGGGCCGTCGATGTCGGTGTCGCCGGCGGTGATGTCGCCGCTGATCGTCTTGTGCGGCCGGTCGGCCGAGGGTGCGGTGTCCGTGGGGTCCGGCGTGCCGGGCGCCCCGTCGTCGGGGTCGTTGCCGACGAGCGTGGTGTTCCCGATCGCGCCGTTGGCACCGTTGAAGGTCTCGTCGTCGGCGACCGGCGCGTCGTTCACACAGGTCACCGTCATCGACACGGTCCCGGTGGAACCGCCGTTGAGGGTGTAGGTGAACGTGTCAGGAGCGGTGCCCGGTGGGTTGTTGCAGTAGTTCGGGTCCGGCTGGTAGGTCAGCCCGGTGTGCGCGCCAGGGCTGCCGCCGGTGAGCGTGACGGTCCCGTTGGCCGGGTCGGAGGCAGAGGAGATCGCCCTGGGGCCGGCGTCGGGGTCGGTGTCGTTGCCGAGGACCCCGACCGCGGTGGCGGCGGCGTCCTCCAGCACGGTCGCGGAGTCGTCGACCGCGGTGGGCAGGTCGTCGACCGCGGTCACGGTGATGTCGATGGTGTCGCTCGGAGAGCCTCCGCCGGTGGTGATCGAGAAGCTGACCGTGCGGTTGGCAGTGGACGGGTTGTCGCTGGTGTTGACGTAGGTGACCGCCGCGAGCGCGGCCTCGTACTGGGCGGCGGTGCCGTTGCCGGTCAGCAGCACCGTCTGGTTGGTGCTGGCTCCCTCGGTGATGGAGTCGGCCAGGTTGTTGTCGGTCCAGTCGAGCACGTCCTGGCCGGCCTGGAAGCTGCCCTGCGTGATGCTCACGGACCCAGCCGTGATGGTCAGCCCGTCGGGGTTGGTGATGTCGACAGCCGGGTCCACGACCTTGGCAGTGCCGTTCTCGGTGTACGCCGTCGGTCCTGCCGAGCTGGTCAGGCCCGGCGCGTCGGCGACACAGGTCACCGTCACAGCCACGGTGGCGGTCGAGCCGCCGTTGAGCGTGTAGGTGAACGTGTCCGGGCTCGTGGCGGGCGGGTCGTTGCAGGAGTTCGGGTCGGGGGCGTAGGTGAGCCCGGTGCGGGCGCCCGGGCTGCCGCCGGTGAGCGCCACCGTGCCGTTGGCCGGGTCGGAGGCAGACGAGATCGTCTTGGGGCCGCCATCGACGTCGGTGTCGTTGGCCAGCACGTTCACCGCGGTGGCGCCAGAGTCCTCGGTCACGGTGGCGGAGTCGTCGACGGCGACGGGGTCGTCGTCCACGCAGGTCACCGTGACCGTGACGGTGGCGATGGAGCCGCCGCCCAGGGTGTAGGTGAAGTCGTCGGTGGTGGTGCCGGGCGGGGCGTTGCAGAAGTCGGCGTCGGGCTGGTAGGTCAGGTCGTCGCCGCCGTTGGTGATCACCACGGTGCCGTTGGCCGGCTGGGTCACCTGGGTGATGGTCATCGGCCCGCCGTCGGGGTCGGTGTCGTTGGCGAGCACGTCGACGCTGGTCGCGGCGGCGTCCTCGGTCACGGTCGCCGTGTCGTCGACCGCGGTCGGCGGGACGTCGCAGGGAACGGTCACCGACACCGTGGCGGTCGAGCCGCCACCCAAGGTGTAGGTGAACGTGTCCGGGGCGTCGTCGTCGCAGTAGCCGGCGTCCGGCCGGTAGGTCAGGTCGTCGCCGCCGTTCGTGATCACCACCGTGCCGTTGGCCGGCTGGGTGACCTGGGTGACGGTCATCGGCCCGCCGTCGACGTCGGTGTCGTTGGCGAGCACGTCGATCGTGGTCGCAGGCGCGTCCATGGCGATGGTGGCGGAGTCGTCGACCGCGGTCGGGCCGTCGTCCACGCAGGTCACCGTCACGCTCACGGTGGCCTGGTCGCCGCCGTTCACCGTGTAGGCGAAGGTGTCGTCGGGCTCGGCGCCGGAGGTGTTGCAGTAGTCGGCGTCCGGCTGGTAGGTCAGGCCGGTGCCGACGCCGGTGATGGCCACCGTGCCGTTGTCCGGCTGGGTCACCGACTCGATCGTGATCGCATCGCCGTCGGCGTCGGTGTCATTGCCCAGGACGTCCACCGCAGTTGCGGAGTCGTCCTCGGTCACGGTGGCGGTGTCGTCGACCGCGACGGCGGCGTCGTCGGCGCAGGTGACAGTTACGCTCACGGTGGCGGAGTCGCCGCCGTTCAGGGTGTAGGTGAAGGTGTCGACGGGCTCGGCGCCGGGGGCGTTGCAGTAGTCGGCGTCGGGCTCGTAGGTCAGGTCGTCGCCGCCGTTGGTGATCACCGTGCTGCCGTGGGCTGGCTGGGTGAGGCCGGTGATGGTCTTGGGGCCGCCGTCGACGTCGGTGTCGTTGGCGCGCGCGTCGATGGTGGTCGGACCGGAGTCCTCGGGCACCGTCTCGGCGTCGTCCACCGCCCTGGGTGCGTCGTCTCGACCCGCGATTGTGACCCTCACCGTCGCGGTGTCCGCGCCGCCCTGGCCATCCGCGACCCTGTAGCGGAACGTGTCGGAGCCGGAGGCTCCCGCCGCGAGCGACTCGAACCGGTCACGCGGGTCGTACCGGACCCGGGTCCCGCCGCCGATGACGGTCACTGCACCCTTCGTGCCTGCCGTGTTCACCGCCGTGACCAGCAGGTCGTCGCCGTCCGGGTCGATGTCGTTGCCCAGCACGTTGACGCCGACGGCCGAGTCCTCGTCGGTCGACGTCGTGTCGTCGGTGGCCGACGGAGGCAGGTTCCTGGTCACCTCGCACCGGGTGAGCCTGTTGAAGCCCGACCCGCCCTCGCAGTCGTCGGTCGCCCGACCGCCGTCCAGGAAGTCGTCGCCGGGACCGCCGCGCAGGGTGTCGCCGTTGTGCTCGCCGCGCAGCGTGTCCGCGCCCACGCCACCGAGGAGACTGTCGCTCCCGCGGCCACCACGCAGCTCGTCCCCACCCAGACCGCCGACGAGCCGGTCGCTCCCCCGGCCACCACGCAACACGTCCGCGCCGATGCCGCCGACGATCACGTCGTCGCCGCTCCGGCCACAGATCAGGTCCCGGCCGCCGCGCCCCGCCACGACGTCGTCGCCCCTCCCGGCCACGATCACGTCGGGCCCGCGCGTGCCAACCAGGTGGTCATCCCCGGGCGTGCCGACAATGGTCGCCTTCACGTCGCCGCACAACGGCCTCGCCCGGGGCGCAGTCACCGTCGCGACCGGCGACGCCGCGGCGGGCACCGGGCCTGCCAGTGACAGCGACAGTGCGATGCTCACACCGGTGAGCAGAGCAGCCGCTCGCCCCCGACGAGTGCCCGACGAGTTCCGGATCCCGCTCCCCGTCATGCTCACCGCGTGCCCCTTCGTACGCCGTCACCCTGTGCCCTGGGCGACCAGCCACACGCGATGGCGTGTCGGGGGTCAGCCACCTGGAGCAGTCCGGCCTGCTTTCGCGATCCTAAGTCGGCTTGAGCAGTTTTGACCCTGGATCGAAGGTGGAGTCCTTCCGGCTGCCCGAGCACGTGCACGCCCCTGAGAACAGGAGTCGTCGAACTCGGCGTCTGACTGCCAGACATCTCACCAGATCACCCGGCACCACGGCCAGCCGGGACGTCGCCGTCCGAACGTCGGGACCGCCGACCGTCGACCCCGCGGCCACAGGCACCCCAGGCGTCCCGGTCGCCGTGCTGGCCGGCAACGACCTGCGCTTCGGCGACGTACCGGTCGACGACCGGACCGCGCCCAGCACCAGCTCCATCACGCTGCGCCTGACCAACCAGGCCTCCTGCCCGCTGTGCGACCTTCGGCTGACATCCCTGGCGGTGAGCGGCCCGCACGCTGGCGACTTCGTGGTGGGTGCGCCTGCACTGCCGGCCACGATCGGCGCAGGCGACCACCTCGACCTCACCGTCGCGTTCAACCCGGCCGCGGACGGGGCGCGCACGGCCACGCTCACGGTGGGTACCGACGACCCGGCCACCGCCTCCCAGGACGTCGCGCTGTCGGCCACGGGCCTGCTCTCCGGCATCGGGGCGCTGCCTGACCCGGTGATCTTCGACCCGACCGTCATCACCCCGGCCTGCGGAGTCTCCTGCGGGACCACGAGGGACGTGCGCATCTCCAACACCGGCCAGGCCGAGCTCATCGTCGACGGTCTCGGCTTCTCCCACCCGGCCTACACCGGGCCCGGAGCGACCGACCCGCCCGCGCGGATCGCGCCCAACGGGTTCTTCGACGAGCCCGTCACGTTCACGCCAACGGCGATCGACCGGTCGGTCACCGTCGGGACCCTCAGCACGACCCAGACCGTCAACCTCGCCCCCAACGAGCTCAAGACTCTCGTGGTCACGGTCGGCTGACCCGCCAGCCGGCCGTCGCGGGTTCAGGACATCCTGACCCCGCGGTGGAGAGATCGCTCGGACTATAGGTTCGACCACGGCTTGGAGCCGGTGGTGAGTCCCCGCGGGAGCGCGTCACGTACCAGAAGATGCAGCTCTCGGCTCCGGATCCTGGCTGGCCGCCCCTCGCGGGCGCAGCTGCGCCACACGTACCGCCAGGGGATGACGGCGATGACCACCACCACGAGGGAGCAGCTGACCAGCGTGTCCGAGGTGACGGCGTCGAGGTCCCCGTCAGCCGCCTTCGGCAGTGCGAGTTCTTGTCTGGGTGGGTGGCGAGATGGTTCGGCTGCCCGGCCGGACGCGGGTCAGGGCGCCGCCCCTCATCAGCCTGCACGGCGTGACCACGGCGCGGCGCCACTCGCTGGCCGGTGGAAGGACTCGCGGACGGGCGTGGGCCTCATGGCGCATGCCGACGGCTCCGTACGGCGGGAGGGTGGGCGACGGGTGCGCCGCGGACGGTCGAGCACCGGAGGGTCCGCGCCCCCTCACCCGGTCGGGCCTGCGGCTTGCCCGGGGCGGATCTCCAGGAGGGTGGCGCCGATGTCGCGGAGAACGGCGAGCACACCATGGAGCTGCGCCTGGTCGGCTACCGGTCCGGCGAGGGTGCTGGTGCCGTCATCGTTGCGGGAGATGGTCAGCCCACCGAGCCACTCCGACCAGTGGTCGTCGAGGTGGCCGTCGACCGTGATCTCGTAGCCGGCCGGGGTCCTGCGGGTCTCGGTGCTCATGCGGGTGCTCCTGCGGGGTGCTGCTGGGTCGGCGCAGTGGGGACGCGCGGCCGACGGGGCCGGCGGCGGGCGGACCGGCGGACGACCCACTCGGCGACGGCGAGGTTGACGACCCAACCGGCTGCCTTGGCAAGATCGCCGCGGACTCCGCCGGTGCCGAACAGCGCACCGCCGAAGCCCTCGGTGAACACCTGGGTGCCCGCGGCGAGGCCGATGGCATAGGCACGGATCATCCAGGCGCGATGCGCGGTGATGTCGCGGCGGCGGATCGCGGTGAGCCCCAGGACCAGGCTTGCGACCATCGCGGAGCCGAACCCGAGACGGAGGACGTACAGCAGGTCTCCGGTGCCGGGCTGGGGTGCGTAGAACAGCGTGAGCCACAGCGCTGACCCCGCCACGAGCAGACCGGCGACCGCGAGGACTCGGCCTGCGCGCCGGTGCCAGGCCAGGTGCCGGCGCCGCAACCGGGGCACCAGCTGGAACGCGCCACCCAGCGCGTACGCCGCGGCGCCCACGATGTGCACCACCAGCGCGGTCGGGAACCCGGAGAACCGGTCGTCGGCAGGCATCACCGCGGGTCCGCCGGCGAGCTGGACCAGCCGGAGCGTCCCGG
>JBIOUF010000252.1:0-13440 GCA_044866695.1 Nocardioidaceae bacterium
GGTTGAGGAGCGAGCCGCTAGGCGAGTGTCACGAAGCAAACCAACGGACCCGGGCTGGGACGGTGCCACGGTCCCGCTGGTTGGCTTCGAGACGCCTCCGCTAGCGCCCCGGCTCCTTCAACCACCGGGCGGGGGCACAGTCCCTGCGAGCGTGCCGGTGGTTTCGAGACGCTCGCAAGCTCGCTCCTCAACCACCCGGGGCGGGGGGGCGCTGAAACGGCAATCCCGGTTCTGCCTAGCCCGTCGACGCGCTCAGCCACCGGGGGCCAGGCGCCGCACGCCCCGCTCGCCGGAGTCGGTGAGCCGCGCCTCCTCGCGTGCCTGGGCCTCGAGCTCGGCCCGGCGGGTCGCCTCCCGGAGCTGCCGGGTGGCGTCGTACAGGCCCGGCGTGCCGACCAGGTCGGTGGTGCCGCCCTGGAGCCGTTGCAGCGCCGCGCGGGCGAAGATCTGCTGCTCGGTCACGACCCGCTCGGCCCGGCCGGTGCCGATGAAGCTGACCGCCCAGTGCCCCAGCGCGGTGAGGCGGTTCTTGAAGCCGGTGAGGTAGAGCAGGTGGACGAACAGCCACATCAGCCAGGCGACGAAGCCGGTGAGCCGGAGCCTCCCGACCATGGCCACCGCCTTGAACCGGGAGATCGTGGCCATGCTGCCCTTGTCGAAGTAGGTGAACGGGCGCTGCGGGGCCTGGTCGCGCTGCCTGCGGACGATCTCCTTCGCGGCGTACTTGGCGCCCTGGATCGCCACCTGCGCCACACCGGGCAGGTTGTCCAGCGCGATCATGTCGCCGACGACGAAGACCTCCGGATGGCCGGGCAGGGTCAGGTCGGGGTTCACGGCGATGCGTCCGGCCCGGTCCAGGGGGGCGCCGGTCTGCTCCGACAGCGTGCGGCCCAGCGGGCTGGCCTGGACGCCCGCGGCCCACACCTTGGTGACTGCGGCGATCCGCCGCGCCGTGCCGTCCTTCAGCGTGACCACCAGGCCGCCCTCGTCGACGTCGGTCACCATGGCCCCGAGCATCACCTCGACACCCATCTTCTCCAGGGCCTTCTTGGTGGCCGCGCCGAGCTTCGCACCGAACGGCGGCAGCACCTGCGACGCCGCGTCCAGCAGGATCACCCGGGCGTCCCGGGAGTCGATCCGGCGGAAGTCGCGGTGCAGCGTCCGGTGCGCGAGCTCGGCGATCTGGCCGGCCATCTCCACCCCGGTCGGCCCGGCCCCCACGACCACGAAGGTCAGCAGCGCCTGGACCTCCTCGTCGGTCTCGGCGATCTCGGCGAGCTCGAACGCGCCGAAGATCCGGCCGCGCAGCTCCAGGGCGTCGTCGATGGTCTTCATGCCGGGTGCGAAGTCGGCGAACCGGTCGTTGCCGAAGTAGGACTGTCCGGCCCCCGCCGCGACGATGAGCGAGTCGTACGGCGTGTCGGTCTCGCGGCCCAGCACGTGGGAGGTGACCACCCGGCGATCCAGGTCGATCTCGGTGACCTCGCCGAGGATCACCCGGGCGTTGCGCTGGGCGGCCAGCACCTCCCGCGTGGGCGGCGCGATCTCCCCCTGCGAGAGGATCCCGGTGGCCACCTGGTAGAGCAGCGGCTGGAACAGGTGGTGGGTCGTCCTGGCCACCAGCGTCACGTCGACGTCGGCTCGTCGCAGCGCCTTGGCCCCGAACAGGCCACCGAAGCCCGAGCCGATGATCACCACTCGGTGCCTGGATGCCTGCGTGTCCGCCATGCGTCGCTCCTCGCTGGGTCGGTTCGAAGGACCTGTCGGCTCCATTCTCCCCGACGGTGATCTCCCCTACTGTGACGGCTGTGCCGCGACCGGAGCCCGTGCTCGAGACCGCGCGGTGCCTGGTGCGGGACTGGACCGACGGGGACGCCGCCCGCGTCTTCGACATCTACTCCCGGTGGGAGGTGGCCCGCTGGCTCGGCGCCACCCCGCGGCCGCTGACCGAGCCGGGCGAGGGCCTCGAGGTGGTCCGGCGCTGGCGGGCGGCGAACGCGGAGGATCCGGCCACCGGGCGCTGGGCGGTGGAGCGCAAGGCCGACGGCGTGGTCGCCGGCACGGTGATCTGGCTGCCGCTGCCGAACGGCGACGGCGAGCTCGAGGTCGGCTGGCACCTGCATCCCGACAGCTGGGGCCAGGGGCTCGCCACCGAGGCGGCCCGCGGCGTCGTCGACCGGGGGTTCGCCGGCGGCGTACCCGAGGTGTTCGCGGTGACCAGGCCGGACAACACCGCGTCGAGGGCGGTGTGCCGCCGGCTGGGGATGGAGCACCTCGGGCCCTCGACCCGGTGGTACGGCGTGCCGCTGGAGGTCTACCGGCTGGCCGCCGCGACGTCCGCGGACCAGCCGTGACCCAGCCTCTGCGGGACCGCCGGGACGTCGTGGCCGTCGTCGCGGCCGGCGGCGCGCTGGGCAGCCTGGCCCGCTGGGCGGTGACCCGTGCCCTGCCGGCGAGCGCCGGCGAGGTGCCGTGGGCAACCTGGGTGGAGAACGTCAGCGGCGCCTTCCTGCTCGCGCTGCTGATGGTCTTCGTCCTCGAGCTGTGGCCGCCGAGCCGGTACGTCCGGCCGTTCCTCGGCGTCGGCGTCCTCGGCGGGTACACGACGTTCTCGACGTACATGTTGGACACCCATGCGCTGCTGGCCGGCGGCCATGCCGCCGAGGCCGGCTTCTACCTGGGCGGCACGCTGCTCACCGGCCTGGCGGCGGTCGTCGCCGGCGTGAGCGTCGCCCGGGCCGTCGTGAGCCGCTCCGGCCGCGGCCGACAGCCACCACCAAGGAGGTCGCCATGACCCTCGTCGGACCCGCGCTGCGGCTCACGGTCCTGGTCAGGGAGGACGACCAGTGGCACCACCGACCGCTCTACACCGAGATCGTCCACCGAGCGCACCGGGCCGGCCTGGCCGGAGCCAGCGTGTTCCGCGGCGTGGAGGGATTCGGGAAGTCCCAGCACGTCCACACCGCCCGGATCCTGTCGCTGGCCGAGAGCCTGCCCTGCTCGGTGGTGATCGTGGACACCGAGGACCGGGTCCGGGCGTTCCTGCCGCAGCTCGACGAGCTGGTGACCGAGGGCCTGGTGATGCTGGACCCGGTGGAGGTGGTCAGGTACGTCGGCGGCGACGGCCCGGCGGGCCCATGACCGTCGTCCTGGTGCTCGTGGGCGGCGCGGTCGGGGCACCGCTGCGCTACCTGGCCGACCTGTGGGTGCAGCGGCGCGTCGACAGCGTGCTGCCGTGGGGCACCCTGTCGGTCAACGTCGCCGGGTCGCTGCTGCTCGGGGTGGTGGCCGGCGCGGTCCGGACCGCGGGCGCGCCGTCCTGGCTGCTGGTGCTCCTCGGCACCGGCTTCTGCGGGTCGCTGACGACGTTCTCCACCTTCGGCTACGAGACGTTCCGGCTGGTCGAGGACGGGTCCTGGGCCGAGGCGCTGCTGAACGTCGCGCTCAGCGTCGTCCTCGGGCTGGCGGCGGTGAGCGCCGGGTGGGCGGCGGTCGGCGCCGTGGGGTGAGGTCAGGCGTAGCCGAGGCTGTGCAGGGTGTCGTCGTCGATGCCGAAGTGGTGCGCGACCTCGTGCACGACGGTGATGCCGACCTCCTCGACGACGTCGTCGTCGGTCCGGCAGATCCGCAGGGTCGGGTTGCGGAACACGGTGATCCGGTCCGGGGGGACCATCACGTAGCCGCTGTCGCGCTCGGTGAGCGGCGTCCCGTCGTACACGCCGAGCAGCGCGGGGTCCTCGGGCGGCGGGTCGTCCTCGACCAGCACCACGACGTTGTCCATGAGGGCGGCCAGCTCGACCGGGATGGTGTCGAGCGCGTCGCGGACCAGCTCCTCGAAGCGCTCGCGGCTCATCTCGATCACCGCGTCATCATCCCCTACAGTTGGTGCGCCTCCCGCGGTCGCGGCCGGGGGACGCCGGCCCCCATCGTCTAGCGGCCTAGGACCCCGCCCTTTCACGGCGGTAGCACGGGTTCGAATCCCGTTGGGGGTACGCCGCCGGGTATGCCGCCGCCCTGGATTCGGGTGCGCGCGCGGCGGGCTGTTACAGTTTCCTGGCTCGGCCGGCGTCGAGCCGAGCACCACCCTGGCCCCGTAGCGCAGTTGGTTAGCGCGCCGCCCTGTCACGGCGGAGGTCGCGGGTTCGAGTCCCGTCGGGGTCGCCACATCCTCCGCGTCGGCCCTTCCGCCAGGTCTGCGGGGTTGTGGCCGATGACCGCAAAGATGCCGGCTTGTGGCCTCTGCCCACAACGACACGCCGACGATGGCTGCGGGCATCGGCCACTCTCGGCCGGCGGCCCAGCAGCCCGTGGGTCGGGTAGAGTCTCCCCGCCCGGCCAGGTAGCTCAGTTGGTACGAGCGTCCGACTGAAAATCGGAAGGTCGGCGGTTCGACCCCGCCCCTGGCCACCCCCGAAGCCGCAGGTCACACACGCTGTGACCTGCGGTTTCGTGGTCTCGCCGGGCCCTCCGTGCCCGTTGCGCACCTGCCGAGTCCCCGGCTTCCCCTCCCCCCGTTGGCGTACTCGGAGTGCACGTGGTTGCCCTCGACAGGAACCTCGCCGTTGGCCCCTTGACATACGAACCCTGCTTCATGAATACTAGTGCGCACGAGAGGGGAGTACCCCAAGAACGGCACCACCGTCAAGACGGCCGTCCCATGGCGGCCCGGTTGTGCCGGCCGCGTTCCCGCGCGGCGGGAGAGACCTCCGACGATCCTTTGGATCTTGGAGGTGGACGTTGTCCTCGTTGTCGACCATCCCGTCCGCGCGGACGGCCTCGGAGCCGGGGTTGCCCGACCGCGCGAGCCCGCACTCCGAGCCCGCGCCGGACGCAGTGTCCCTGTCGGCGCAGGCGGGTGACCTGTCGGCTGAGCCGGTCGACGTGCTGGCCTACCAGTCGCTGACGCCCGAGGCGACCGCAGTGATCTCCGGCCGGCTGTTCCTCGGCCTGGATGCGCGCGTCCGGATCATCGTCCCCCGGGCGCTCCTGACCATCGACGCGAGCTACTACGCCTTCCGGCGCCGGTGGCTGGAGGCGGCCGTGCGCGAGCGCCTGGACGAGCTGGCCGAGGTTGCCGGACACTCCGCCGCCAGGGTGCTGGTGACTCTCGAGTGGGAGCGTGGCTGGTGGGGACGCCGTTGGGACAGCTGGGCGTGGCGGCGAGGACTGGTGGCCGCGCGGGTCAGTCCGGCCGTGCCGCTGGACAGGCGCCGCCGCGCGTTGCGGTCGGGCGAGGTCGTCTCTGCCCTGGTGGACCCGCCTCTGGCGGGGCCCGGACACGGCAGCTCGGCGGGAGTCCTCCGATGAGCGCCACCCCCGCAGTCGCGGAAGCCCGGGCGGCGGGCGCCCTGCCGGTGCCGCCCGGCACGGAGACGCCTGTTCCCGGAAGCGACGCCCGGGCCGCGGGGCGACCCTCTCCCCCAGGGGTCCTCCGCGCCCGGGACGTCGCCGAGCTGACGGTGATGCAAGGCTTTCCCTGCATCTCGCTGTTGATGCCCACCGAACCCGCGCCGAGGATGACCGCACCCGACGCGAGCCGACTGCGGACGCTGGTCGCTCAGGTGGCCGACGAGCTCAACGACCAGGGTGTTCTGGCCAGGGACCGGCTCCTCGCCGAGCTGAGGCTGCTCGCGGTTCGCGTGGCTGGACAGCCCACCGACCGGGCCCTCGCCGTGTACGTGAGCCAGGCCACCACGCGGGCGTTCCGGCTGCCCCACCCGGTCACGCCCAGAGCAGTCGTGGAACAGACCTTCGCCACACGTGACCTGGTCCAGGCGTTGCACCGGCTGCCGCCGCACGTGGTCCTGGTGATGCATCCGTGGTGCGCTCACCTCTACCAGGCCGGCAACGGGCGGATGCATCCGGTCAGCCACCGCGACCTGATGCCGACCACCGTCACGATCACCATCCCGGGCGTGGACGAACCCGACCCTGCCATGTCGGCCGCCGAGCTGGAAGGCGACCTCGTGGACGGCTTCCTGCGGCGGGTGGACCGGATGCTCGGCGACTACCGGTCCGAACACCCCAGCCCACTGGTCCTGAGCGGCGACCCGGCGGTGCTCGACCGCTTCACGGGCGTGAGCACCCAGCTGCACCGCCTGGCCGGACGGGTGGCCGTCGAGAACGGCAGCGTGGTGACGCTGGCCCGCGAGGCGGCGCTGGCCGTGGAGAGCTACCTGCGTGGCCGCGCCGAGGACGCCTTCGCCCTACTGGCCGACACGCTGGCGCGGCGCCCGAGCGACGTCGCGGTCGGAGTGGCCGAGTGCTGGCGCGCGGTGCACGACCGGGCCCCGCTGATGCTGCTGGTGGAGGAGGGGTACGTCAGTCCAGGAGCGCCCCCACGGAGGCACAGTCCTGACGGGTCCGGGCCGAGGAGCGGCAGCGAGGCCGGCCGGCCGGTGCACGACCTCGTGGACGACCTCATGGAGACGGTCATCCTGAGGGGCGGGCAGCTGGCCATCGTCGAAGCGGACCGGCTGGTCGCGCACGGGCGGGTGGCACTGGTCAGCCAGGCGCGCTCGACCCGATGACCGGGGCGGGCAGGCAGGTCGATCCGACTGCCCGCCCCGGATGCGCGAACGGTCGGTTCGGGGGACGTGCAGCCGCGCGCCCGTCGACTCCTCGGAGCACCGGCACGTCGCCACCAGGACCAAGCTCGGCGTGCCGTCACGGCCCGCGGCCGCCGCGTGGGCGGTCAGCCACGGCCTGATGTGAGCGCGGTGGCCCGGCAGGTTCAGGCAGGGCGGTCGCCGGCCTCGGCGGCGTGGGCGAACTCGCAGAAGGCGGCGTACGCGCGGGCCCCGTGGATGGTGGCCGCACCGCCGTGCATCAGGAAGGTCACGCCGATCGCCTCGGCCGCCTCCTGCCGGGTGGCGCCGGCTCGGGCGGCCGCCTGCCCGTGCGAGGCGACGCACCCGTCGCACCCCTCGACGACGCCGATCGCCAGGGCGATCAGCTCCTTGCTCTTGCGGTCCAGCGCGCCGTCGGCGAAGGCGGCCCTGGACAGCTCGCCGAAGCCCTTGTAGACCTCGGGAATGGCGCCGCGGAGCGCACGGTGCAGCGGCGCGAGCTCGCGGAGCACGGCACGGCCGTGGCGGCAGTCGGCAGGCTCGGTGGCCATGGTAGTGGTGGTGGCCGCGGTCATCCTCGGTCCTCCTCAGTTCGGGCGGTGACAGGTGGCGAACTGGAGAGGGGTGGCGCCGAGACTCGTTGGACTCCGGCGATCCAGCATCCCCCCATGGGGATAGTGGAAGGGTAGCATATCCCCCTAGGGGGATGATTCCCGTGACGGAGAGGACGCCCGCATGCGGCTCGAGCCGGAGGAGACCAAGGCGGTGATCGCCCGCCTCAAGCGGGCCAACGGCCACCTGGCATCGGTGATCCGGATGCTCGAGGCCGGCGCCGAGTGCGAGGACGCCCTGACCCAGCTGGCCGCGGTCGACAGGGCCATCAGCCGGGGCGGCTACGCCCTGGTCGCCACCGGCCTCCAGCGCTGCCTCGAGGACGGCGGACCGGACAGCATCGACACCAGGAAGCTGGAACGGCTGTTCCTGTCCCTGGCCTGACATGGCGTGCCGGTGGTTTCGAGACGCTCGCAAGCTCGCTCCTCAACCACCGGGTGCGTGACGCCGCACCCGAACGCGCCGGGGGTGCCGGGCTCTCCCGGTGACCCGGGTCATGCGAGCGCCGGACCTCCGGCCCTGGCCCCGGTTCGGCAGTGGTGCGCACCTGGCGCCGACCAGCGGTCCTCCTCGCGGGGAGCAGGAATCCGGAGTTCCTAGACCACGCGACGCGTCGCCCGGCTCGTCCTGACCGCGGCGAGGTATCCGGACCGCTTGTAGACGACCCGCACCGTCAGGTGGCGCCCCCGGTCCTTGGCGACGACCAGGTGCGTGCGCCGGGTCGCACCCTTGATGGCCTTGCCGTCACGCAACCAGCGGTAGCTCACGACCACACCGGACGACGGTCTCGCACCGAGCTTGGCCGTGAGCCGCGAGCCCACCACGGCACTCCCGGTGACGGTGGGGCGTGGCACAGTCTGGGTCCCCGGCCGCACCGTCTTCGCAACGGCGCTCATCGTCGTGCTTCCGCCCGGGCCGGTCGCGGTGACCGCGACCGAGAGCAGGTGTCCGCGCAGGGCCGCCGTCGGCGTGTACGTCGACCGGGTCTGCCCCGCCATGGGCTGGCCGTCACGCAGCCACTGGTAGGTGAAGGTGGGGCCGGCGAAGTCCCAGCGTCCCGGGGACGCGGTCGCGACCGTGCCCACCCGAGCCGCGCCGAAGGCCGGGGCCGCGCTGTTGACCGGCGCCAGCGCGTGGCCCGAGTCGACGAGGAACTGCTCGCGCAGCGGTTCCGGGAGGCCCTCGTGGGGAACGCCCAGGAAGTCGCGGATCTGTTCGACGTCGGCCCGCGTCGCGGGGTCGGACAGGTCGGGCACCGTGACCGGCAGGCTCGCCTGGTCGAGGTCGGTCGCCCCGCGGAGCGTCGCTTCGAGCGTGTGCTCCCCGACCGTCAGGGCGGTGGAGTCGACGGGGATGTCCAGGGTCCGCGTCTCGCCGGCGGCGACGGCCGTGACCGGCAACGAGGTGGGCGCACCGGGCAGCCCGGTGAGGGCGAGGGTGTAGTCGGCGGGCACCGAGCCGGGGTTGGTGACGGTGGCCTGGACGACCTGGGTCCCCTGGCCGGAGAACAGGACGTTCGGCCCGACGATGCCCACCGCGCCGTCGCCGTCGCCGGCGAAGTCCTCGGCCTCCCGGAACTCAGCGGCGGTCGGCTCGTCGTTGAGGGTGGTCGCCGGCGGTGGCGACTGGTCGCCCAGGTCGCCGATGCCGAACGCGCCGACCGCGCCGCCGTCGTACACCAGGTGCGCCCAGTCGAACCAGCCGGCGAGCGTGGTGATGCCACCCTCGGCGTTGAGGTCGGCAGAGACGCCGGTCTGGTCCGAGCTGCCGTCGCAGTTCCAGTCGACCGCGCCCGGCCCCGTGTGGCGCCGGCTCGTCGTACCACAGAACCACTCGAACGGTCCGACCGCGCCAGGGATCCCGTCGGCCTCGTTCAGCGCGCCCTCGTCCAGGGTCGCCAGCCGGTTGCGCGAGTAGTCGAGGTCGCGACCGCCGAGCTGCCAGGAGTAGTTCATGATGCTCTGGTAGTTCGGCTTGTGGTTCCGGTCGTCGCCACCGCCGTGGTGCAGGCTCAGGGTGTGGCCGAACTCGTGCATGAAGGTTCCCGACTCCTGGCGCCTGGTGAAGCCGCTGCCCCAGCCCGGCGCTCCGTCGGTGACCAGGAACGAGTCGCCCTCGAAGCCGTCTCCCGACCCGACCTGCGCGATGCCGGAGCTGCCGCTCCCGGCATAGGTGTCGGCAAAGAGCGCATAGTGGAACACGTCGGCGCGAGCCTGCGCGAAGTTGTCGTCCTTGACGTCGTCGTACGCCGCCCAGTCGTAGTCGCTGCCCGCGAAGGTCCCGAGCGAGCCGGTGTGCGGGACCTCGTTGGCGCGGGAGCGGCTCCCCCAGGTGGCGCCCGTGGCCGGGTTCATCACCGCGTCCCGCCCTGAGTCGATGTGAAGGCGGATGCCGGTGTGTCCGTCGGGGTTGCCGACCGGCGCGGCGGCGAACGCCTCGCGGACGTCGGTCAGAGCAGCCTGGGCGGGGGCGAAGTCGCGCCGGCCCCAGCACCAGAACAGGAAGCAGGACTGCCGCGGCGCCATCCAGTCGACCTCGACGAAGAGGTCCTTGTGGTCGGCGGTCGCTCCCATCGCCGGCAGGTCGACGTCCACGACGCCGTCACCGTTCGCGTCGAGGCCGTTGGTCTCCCAGTCGTCGAGGAGCCCGTCGCCGTCGGCGTCGACCAGCTGCTGCACGGGCGAGAAGGCGGTCAGGCTGCGCACAGCGCGTACGCCACTGGCCGGGACGTGCACGGCCCAGCTCAGGCCCGAGCCGTTGTCGATGTCCTCCTCGCAGCGGCAGGTGTCGGGGAACTGCTGCTGCGTGGCGATCGCGGCCCAGACCTCGGAGTAGCCGGCCTCGTAGTAGTGGGAGCCGGGGGTGATCGGGACCCACTGCTCGACACGGTCGGAGCTGGCACTGACGCACGCGACCGCGGACTCGGTGACCCGGCCCAGCCCGAAGTCGGAGTTGGCGGCGTAGCAGTCGCCGGCCCGGTAGACGGCAGCATCCACGTCCGAGTCCGAGCCGTTGGCCAGGGACACAGTGGTCGCGTAGCTCTGCTCGCCGGTCACATAGGTGTCGGTCTGGGTGAGCTGGACGCCGGTGTCGCCGAGGTCGACCTTGGTCACGACCCGGTAGGGGTCCGCCGTGGTTCCGGCGCCGGTGGCCGCGGTCTGCGAGACCGGGGTGTAGCCGGTGTGCGCGCCGAGCGCGCCACCGGCCGGAACCGAGGCGGGCCCGTACAACGTCCCACCGAAGGCAACGAAGGTTCCGCACGCGGTCGCGCCGTAGAACTCCGGGTCGGTGTCGGCCATGTGCCTGACGTCGCAGCTGAGGTCCGGTGAGATGGTGATGCTCGACAGCGGCCCGCTCGAGGAGATCGCCCCAGGGTCTCCCGGTGCGGCCGCCGAGGGCTGCGCGGACAGCAGGCCCAGCGCCAGGGCTCCGGCGACAGCGGGCATGAGGAGGCGACGTACGCCCATGAGAACTCCCCCAGTTCTGCGCCCGACCCCCGGGTCCGTCGCGGTGCGACGGGCCATGAGCGCGGCGGCGAGTCTAACAACGCTGACCCTGGTGGCATGCGGACAAAGCGCAGATTCCCCCCAAACCAGTGGTCCCACGGGTGACCCCTCGACGGGCTCCGACCAGGCGATCGCCACCCGCACGATGACCGTCGGGCTGTGCCCCGAGGGCCCCTGCCGCGACGTGGTGACCGTGCTCGGGAACGGCACCTGGAGCCGCGCCGGCACCTCGGGCACCGACCAGGGCCGGCTGTCGGCGGCCGACCTGGCCGCGCTGCGCGCCGCGCTGGACGCCACCCGGCTGCCGGCCGCCCCGAGCGCCAGCCCACCCTGCCCCAGCGCCTACGACGGTCCCGAGTGGGTCTACGGCATCGGGTCGGCCGCGACCACCACCGTGTCGAGCTGTGAGCGCGACGTCACCGGCGACCCGGTCGTACGGTGGTGGACCGAGCGCTTCGGCGACTGAGCTCTAGTCGTACGCGCCCACCACCACCTGGTCCCAGTCGATGACCGATCCCGTGACGACGCCGCTTCGCGGCGAGAGGAGGAAGACGACGAAGTCGGCGATCTCGTCGACCTGTCCGAGCTTGCCCATGGGCAGCTCCCTCGCGGCCCGGGCGGCCCACCCCTCCTCGGCGTCGTGGAACCGGCGCTGGACGGCGTCCTCGCCGTCGGTCTCCGTCCAGCCGATGTTCACGCCGTTGATCCGGATCCGGTCCCACCGGTGCGCGTGGGCCGCGTTCTTCGTCAGGCCGACCATCGCCGCCTTCGACGCCACGTACGGCGCCAGGTAGGGCTGGCCGCCGTGCGCCGACACCGTGATCAGGTTGACGATCGAGCCGGCCTCGCCACGACGCCGCATGTCCTGGACCGCGGCCTGCATGAGGAAGAACGGCCCACGGGCGTTCACCGCGACGTGGGCGTCGAAGAGCTCCGGCGTGGTGTCCAGCAGGGTGCCTCGCGCGGTGTGGCCCGCGCTGTTGACCAGCGCGTCGACCCGCCCGAAGTGCTCCACGGTCTGCCGCACCGCCGCGCGGCACTGGTCCACCTCGGCGACGTCGCAGGCGACGAAGTGCGCGCGCCCGCCGTCTGCCTCGATCCGCGCCGCGACGCTCTCGCCGGCCTCCCGCCGGCGGCCCGTGACCACCACCGCCGCGCCGTTGCGGGCCGCCGCGGCGGCGATCGCCGCCCCGAGGCCCTGGGTCCCGCCGCTGACCAGGACGACCTGGTCCTCGAGCAGCCCGTCGTCGAGCGCCCGCATCAGCCGACCCGGGAGCGGCGGCGGCCGTGCTGAGCGGCCAGCGCGTCGGCCAGCCGGGCCGGCGCCGCGCGTCGCCCGGGCGGGTCGTCGGTGTGGTCGGCCACCCGCGCGCCGTGGGCCACGACGTTGTCCACCACGGCGTCGGCATGGGGGTAGTCGGCGAGCCGAGTGGTCTGCTCGACGAGGTCCCGGAAGTCCGCCAGGCTGCAGTCCTCCGCGGCGTACCAAACCGTGGTCACCGCGGTCGTCCTGCGGGTGAGCGTGCTCATGTCCGCCTCCAGCTCGTGAGTGGGTCCTGGTGCTGCCATGACAGTAGGCCGGGTGGGCGGGCGGGGCGAGGCGTCGAGGTGTCTCACGAACGCCTCACCCCGGGCATGGGACGGTAGTCCCCATGGGACAGGTCCTGGTCGAGCTGGTCCCGCTGGCCCTGGCCGCGGCGCTGAGCACCGTGCCCATCACCGCCGCGATCTTGATCCTGCTCTCGGAGAAGCGCGGCGAGTCGGCGCTTCCGTTCATGACCGGGTGGGTGCTGGGCACCGCGGCCGCGCTGACGCTGGGGATCCTCGCTGCGGCCGCGCTCCCGGACCGGCCGCGACGCGACAACGGTGTGGTCAGCACGCTCGAGGTCCTGGTGGGTGCGGCGCTGGTCGGGTTCGGCGTCGTGGCGTTCGTGCTGCACAGACGCTCGCCCCGCCGGCGGCGGCCGGCCTGGATGGACACCCTCGGCTCGTTCGGCGCGCTGCCGGCGTTCGGGATCGGGCTGGCGCTCAACGTGCGCCCCAAGGCCGTGCTCCTGTGCGCCGCCGCGAGCCTGGCCATCCGCAAGGCCTCGCTCCGTGCCGACGAGACCGTCGTGCTGATCGCCGTCTACACGGCGGTCGCGACGTCCACGGTGGTGGCTCCCGTGCTGGTCAGCGTGCTCTTCCCCGAGTGGACGGAGCCGCGGCTGGTGGCCGCGCGGGACTGGATCACCGCCCACGGGCCGGCGGTCACCGCGGTGATCATGGCCGGGGTCGGGGCGCTGGTGATGTACGCGGGACTCACCTGAGCCGGGTCAGCGCAGCCCGAGGGTCGCGACCACTCCGGCATGGTCGGAGGGCCACAGCGGCGGCGTCGCCTGGAACGGCTGGTCTCCGACCACGCGCGCCTCGACCGGCCGCACCCGGGTCCGGTGCGAGGACCGGGTGAGGACCAGGTCGATCCGCTGGTGCAGCAGGGACACCGGGTTGGTCAGGGTGCCGTTCTGCCCGCTGGTGTAGCCAGGCTCGTCGCCGTTGACCCGCCACGCGTCCCGCAGCCGCGAGGTGAGGATCGCGTAGGAGCCGGTGGTGCTGCCGTCCGCGGCGGAGTTGAAGTCCCCGACCGCGACCACGGCATCGCGGGTGCGGGCCGGCCCGGCGAGGAACTCCGCCGCCTGCGCCTCCTGCACGGCCGGGAAGTCGTCCACCTCCAGGTGGGTGTTCGCGAACCGGAACCTGGCCCCCCGGTACGA
>JBIOUF010000253.1:0-23397 GCA_044866695.1 Nocardioidaceae bacterium
TGGCGCCCGTCGACCAGGACGAGGTCGACCTCGGGGGCCTCCAACAGGGCGCTGCCCTCCGCCGGCAGGACCTTCACGGAGTGCGGGAGCAGGGCGAGCGCCGGGAGGACCTCCACGGACGGCTGCAACGCGCTGGTCAGCAGCAACAGGGTGCTCACGTCGATCTCCTCGGGGGAGGGACTTCCGACTCGCCGTTGAGCCTCGGGGCGACGGCACCACCGCGTTGTGGCAGGGTCCCAGCCAGGGTTCGGTGGTTTCGAGACGGGCGCGCAAGCTCGCCCTCCTCAACCACCGCCACCCGGGCGGACCCCCGGTGGCGGCCACTGCAAGCGGTTGCGTCCCGGTGAAGAATACCGGACGTGGCTGTCACCGGACCCGCGTCCCGGCCCTCGGGCAGTGTGACGCTCAACTACTGGGCGGCGGCGCGGGCGGCCGCCGGCGTCCCGCGGGACGTGTTCGAGGTCGCCGAGGCGACCAGCCTCGCCGACGTCCTGGAGCGGGCCCTGGCCCGGCACGCCGACCGGCCCCGGTTCGCCGGCGTCGTGGCGGTGTGCTCGGTGCTGGTCGGCGACCGCCCGGTGACCGACGCGGACCCGCGACGGGTCGTCGTCCGGGCCGGGGACAGCGTCGAGCTGCTGCCACCGTTCGCCGGCGGGTGAGCGTCTCACTTTTCGGACGTTCCATCCACATCACGAGACGCTGGTCCCTGCGGCGGGGACGCCCACCTATCGTGGCTGCCATGTCGTCGACCCTGCTGACGAAGCGCCGCGCGGTGGACCACTGCCGCGTCCGCTCGTCGCTGTGTCGACCGTCCTGACCCGGCCGTCGCCGATCCCTCGCCCGGGTGGCCTCGGGGCCGCCCCGGGACGCCTCCCGTCACCGCCCGGCTCGTCCCCGGCCCGAACGCCCGCCGCGGGGAGCGTCCCGGCCAGGCCGCCACGCCAGCATCCGCCGCATCCCCCCGAACCGAACCGCCACCCAGACGCCGGACCCGGGTCCGGTCAGCAACGAAAGGTCAGCCAACCATGAGCCGCGAGAACGCTCTCGTTACAGCCGCGTGGGTCGAGGAGCACCTCGACGACCCGCACGTCGTCCTCGTCGAGGTCGACGAGGACACCACCTCCTACGACAAGGGCCACATCCGTGGCGCTGTGAAGCTCGACTGGACCACCGAGCTGCAGGACCAGGTCCGCCGCGACTTCGTCGGCAAGGAGCAGTTCGAGGCCCTGCTCGCCGAGAAGGGCATCTCGAACGACGACACGGTGGTCCTCTACGGCGGCAACAACAACTGGTTCGCCGCGTACGCCTACTGGTACTTCAAGCTCTACGGGCACGACGCGGTCCTGCTCCTCGACGGCGGTCGCAAGAAGTGGGAGCTGGACAGCCGAGAGCTCACCGAGGAGCTGCCCCGGCGCGAGCGCACGTCGTACACCGCCAAGCCGCAGGACGCCTCCATCCGCGCCTTCCGCGACGAGGTCGTCGAGGCGATCGGGGTGAAGAACCTGATCGACGTCCGCAGCCCCGACGAGTACGCCGGCCGGTTGCTCGCGCCCGCCCACCTGCCCCAGGAGCAGGCCCAGCGGGCCGGGCACATCCCCACCGCGGGCAACGTCCCGTGGAGCAAGGCGGCCAACGACGACGGCACCTTCCGCTCCGACGACGAGCTGCGCCGCATCTACACCGACGCCGGCCTGGACTGGGACAAGGACACCATCGCCTACTGCCGCATCGGCGAGCGGTCCTCGCACACCTGGTTCGTGCTCAAGGAGATCCTGGGCCAGGACAACGTCAAGAACTACGACGGGTCGTGGACCGAGTACGGCTCGCTCGTGGGGGTGCCGATCGCGCTCGGCGACGAGCCGGGAGCCGCCTGATGTGCGGCGCGACGACCGGAGGAGTCTCGTTGGAAGGGGTCGACGTGGCCAAGGAGACCGTGATCCAAGGCGTCGTGCTGCACGACGACCGGCCGGTGGGCAACGCGTACGTGCGGTTGCTGGACGGCGGCGGGGAGTTCACCGCGGAGGTACCGACGTCGGTGACCGGCCAGTTCCGGTTCTTCGCCCGGCCGGGGGAGTGGACGCTGCGCACGCTGGCGCCGTCGCTGGACACGACCGACACGCCCGTGGTCGCCGAACAGGGCCTCGTCAACGAGGTGACGGTCACGCTCTAGCGCCGCGGCCGCCGGGCCTCATCGGGCAGCGGCGGTGTCGAGGAGCATCGTCACCGGCCCGTCGTTGACCAGCCGGACCTGCATGTCGGCGCCGAACCTGCCGCGCGCCACCGTCGCGCCCAGCGACTCCAGGGCGGCGCAGAAGGCGTCGTAGACCGGTTCGGCCACCGGAGCCGGCGCGGCCGCCTGCCAGGTCGGCCGGCGGCCTTTGCGCGCCTCGCCGTACAGGGTGAACTGGCTGACCACCAGCAGCGGCGCGCCGACGTCGGAGGCGGACCGCTCGTCGCGGAGGATCCGCAGCTCCCACACCTTGCGGGACAGCCAGGCCACCTCGGCCGGGCCGTCGGAGTGGGTGACGCCGAGCAGCACGACCAGGCCGGGGCGGTCCAGGGCCGAGACGACCGTGCCGGCGACGGTCACCGACGCCTCCAGGGCACGTTGGACCACGGCACGCACGGGCGCTGAGTCTGCCACCATGACGCCCATGTCTCCCGCGTCGCCGCCCGTGTCGCCGCCCCTGTCGCCGCCCACCGGCCTGCTGGTCACCGTCGCGCCGACGGGCGCCGAGACCGCCAAGCAGGACTGCCCGCAGCTGCCGACGACACTGCCCGAGCTGGTCGAGACGGCCCGTCGGTGCCAGGAGGCCGGCGCCGCGATGGTCCACGTGCACGTCCGCGACGACCACCACCGGCCGACGTTGGACCCGGCCCGGCTCGCCGACACGGTGGCTGCGCTGCGAGACGCCACCGACCTGGTCGTGCAGCTGTCCACCGGCGGCTCGGTGCACGACCCGCTGGACGACCGGCTCCGGGTGCTGGACGCGCAGCCGGACTCGTGCAGCCTGACCATGGGCACGACGAACTTCGGGGACGAGGTGTTCCTCAACCCGTGGGGCTTCGTCTGCGACCTGTACCAGCTCTCCCAGGAGCAGGAGGTCGTGCCCGAGTTCGAGCTGTTCGACCTCGGCCACGTCCACGCGCTGCACCGGCTGCTGGCGACGTACGGGCCGCCGTACGGCGGGCGCGTGCACTGCGACCTGGTGATGGGCGTGCCAGGCGGCATGCCCGGCACCGCGGACGCCCTGGTCGCCGCCGTCAACGCGCTGCCGCAGCAGGCCACCTCCTGGTCGGCCACGGGGATCGGCCGGTCGACGCTGCCCGTCGCGCTGGCGGCGCTGGCCAAGGGCGGCCACCTCCGCGTGGGCATGGAGGACGTGCTCACCCTCGCGAAAGGCGTGCCGGTGCGGCACAACGCGGAGCTGGTCGAGCGGGCCGTCGCGCTCGGCCGCCTGGCCCAGCGCGAGCCGATCACCCCGGCGCAGGCGCGCGAGCTGCTGCGCGTGCGGCATCGGTAGGGTGGAGCCATGGAGGCAGTCTTCATCTCGCTGATGGCGCTGGTCGTGCTGCTCGGCGGCCTGGTCGCCGTCGTGGTGCTGGTGAAGCTGGTCAAGGCCACCAACCGCTGACCCGCCCCGTCCCCTTCGGCACCGTGCCCTTCGAGATCCCCCAGGACCTGCACCCCGACTGCGCGCCGGTCGCCTGGCTGCTCGGCACCTGGGCCGGCAACGGCGAGGGGGACTATCCCACCATCGAGGCCTTCCGGTTCGGCCAGGAGCTGATCTTCGCCCACGACGGCCGGGCGTTCCTCCACTACCTGTCGCGGTCCTGGATCGTGGACTCCGAGGGTGCGAAGGTCCGCGACGCCGCGCTGGAGACCGGCTTCCTGCGCGCCAAGGCGGACGGGTCGGTCGAGCTGCTGCTCAGCCACAGCACGGGCATCGTGGAGGTGTACTACGGCCAGGCCCAGGACGCCCGGCTCGAGCTCTCCAGCGACGCCGTCGTGCGCACCGCCACCGCCCGCGAGTACGTCGCCGGCCACCGCCTCTACGGCCTGGTCGAGGGCGACCTCTGGTTCGCCTACGACATGGCCGCCGTCGGCCAGGAGCTGCAGCCGCACCTCTGGGGCCGCCTGCTCCGCCGCTAGGATCGGGGGGTGTCCAGGGTCGAGCCGGCGCGGGACAGCACCCAGGAGGGCTGGCAGCAGCGGCTGCGCGACCGCGGCTACCGGCTCACGCCGCAGCGGGAGCTGGTGCTCGAGGCGGTCAACCGGCTCGGTCATGCGACCCCCGACGAGATCCACCAGGCGGTGCGGGAGCGCTCGTCGGCGGTCAACACCTCGACGGTCTACCGCACCCTGGACCTGCTGGAGGAGCTCGGCCTGGTCCGCCACACCCACCTGTCCGACCGGGCTCCGACCTACCACTCCACCACCGGGCCGGCGCACGTGCACCTGGTCTGCCGCGGCTGCGGGACGGTCGGTGAGGCGTCGGCCGCCGAGTTCGCCGCCCTCTCGGCCGACCTGCGGGCCCGGCACGGGTTCGCCGCGGACATCGGCCATCTGACCCTGTTCGGCACCTGCCGCGACTGCTCCTGACTCCCCGCACCCGCTGGACCCGCCTGGGACAATGGCCGCATGACCGCCACCCCCTCCCCGCTGCTCACGCTGCCCGGGGCCGTCGCGGGCAGCGGGCCGGACGCCCCGGTGGCCGCGCACTACGGCTCGTTCACGCGCGAGCAGCGCACCCTGTCGCAGGGCGAGGGGTTCGTCGACCTCGGCCACCGCGACGTGTTCCGGGTCACCGGCGCCGACCGGCTGGGCTGGCTGCACTCGCTGACCACCCAGGCCTTCGAGGGTCTGCCGCCGGGCCGGCAGACCGAGGCGCTGGTGCTCAGCCCGCAGGGACACGTCGAGCACGCGTTCGTCGGCGTCGACGACGGGACCGCGTTCACCGCGCACACCGAGCCCGGCCGCGGGCCCGCGCTGGTCGGCTGGCTGGACCGGATGCGGTTCATGATGCGGGTGGAGGTCATCGACCTCACCGAGGAGCTCGCGGTGGCCTGGCGCCCGACGTCCGGCTTCGTCACCGTGCCGCGCGAGGCCCTGGCCAGGTTCGCCGAGGCCGCGGGTCCCGCCGCTGGTCTCTGGGCCTACGACGCCCTCCGGATCGCCCGGGGCGAGCCGCGCCTCGGCGTGGACACCGACCACCGCACCATTCCCAACGAGGTCGGCTGGCTCGGCACCGCGGTGCAGCTGGACAAGGGCTGCTACCGCGGGCAGGAGACGGTCGCCCGCGTGCACAACCTCGGCCGGCCGCCACGGCGGCTCACCCTGCTGCACCTGGACGGCTCGGAGAACCGGCTGCCCGCTGCGGGCGCGGAGCTGCGCCTGGACGGGCGGGTCGTGGGCTTCGTGGGCAGCTCGGCCCGGCACTACGAGCTCGGGCCGATCGCCCTCGGGCTGCTCAAGCGCAGCGTGCCGGTCGACGCCACCTTGGAGACCGACGGCATGCCGGTCTCCCAGCAGGTCCTGGTCGACCCCGACGTGGGGCTGCACGTGCGGCCGACGGCTCGCTGAGCGGTGGATCCAGAGG
The DNA here is from genome assembly GCA_044866695.1 of Nocardioidaceae bacterium. Lineage (GTDB taxonomy): Bacteria > Actinomycetota > Actinomycetes > Propionibacteriales > Nocardioidaceae > JBIOUF01. Next base: position 5,601 of record JBIOUF010000253.1, read on the forward strand.
CGGTCGGGCAGGCGGTCGGTGCCGCCGCCGACCGCGGTCAGCTGCCGGAGTTGATCATCCCGCCGCCGACGGTGACGCCGCTCGCCTCGTCGATGAGGATGAACGACCCGGTGGTGCGGTTCTTCTCGTAGGGGTCGCACAGCAGCGGGACCGTGGTGCGCAGCTGCACCCGGCCGATCTCGTTGAGGCCCAGCTCCTTGGTCTCCAGGTCGCGGTGCAGGGTGTTGACGTCGAGGCGGTACTGCACGTCCTTGACCAGGGCACGACCCATCCGGGTGGTGTGCTTGATGGCCAGCTTCTGCCGGGGGCGCAGCGGCGCGTTGGTCATCCAGCACACCATGGCGTCGATGTCCTGGCTCGGCCTCGGCGCGTTCTGCGGCCGGCAGATCATGTCGCCCCTCGAGACGTCGACGTCGTCCTCGAGGCGCACCGTCACCGACATCGGCGGGAACGCCTCGCCGACCTCGGAGTCGAACACGTCGATCCCGGCGACCCGGCTGGTCATGCCCGAGGGCAGCACCAGGACGTCGTCGCCGGGCTTGAGCACGCCGCCGGCCACGCGACCGGCGTACCCGCGGTAGTCGTGGAACTCGTCGGACTTGGGCCGTACGACGTACTGCACGGGGAACCGAGCGTCGACCAGGTCGCGGTCGGAGGCGACGTGGACGTGCTCGAGGTGGTGCATCAGGGACGACCCGTCGTACCACGGCATGTTCTCGCTGCGGTGCACGACGTTGTCACCCTGCAGCGCCGAGATCGGGATGACCTGCAGGTCGGGGATGTTCAGCTTCGTGGCGAAGGCGGTGAACTCCTCGTGGATCACGTCGAAGGTCTTCTGGTCGTAGTCGACCAGGTCCATCTTGTTGACCGCCAGCACCAGGTGCGGCACCCGTAGCAGGGACAGGATCACCGCATGCCGGCGGGACTGCTCGGTGAGCCCCTGCCGCGCGTCGACCAGGACCAGGCCGAGGTCGGCGGTGGAGGCCCCGGTCACCATGTTGCGGGTGTACTGCACGTGTCCCGGCGTGTCGGCGATGATGAACTTGCGCGCCGGGGTGGCGAAGTAGCGGTAGGCGACGTCGATGGTGATGCCCTGCTCGCGCTCGGAGCGCAGGCCGTCGGTGAGCAGCGCCAGGTCGGTGTAGTCGTAGCCGCGGGACTGGCTGGTGGCCTCCACGGCCTCCAGCTGGTCCTCGAAGATCGACTTGGAGTCCAGCAGCAGCCGGCCGATCAGCGTGGACTTGCCGTCGTCCACCGAGCCGGCCGTGGCGAATCGGAGCAGGTCCATCAGAAGTAGCCCTCCCGCTTGCGGTCCTCCATCGCGGCCTCGGAGAACCGGTCGTCACCGCGGGTGGCGCCGCGCTCGGTGACCCGCGCGACGGCGATCTCGTCGATGATCTGGTCGATGGTCTTGGCGTGGCTCTCCACGCAGCCGGTGAGGGTCAGGTCGCCGACGGTGCGGAACCGGACGGTGCGCTCCTGGACGGTCTCGCCGGGCCGGAGCGGGTTGTGCTCGCTCTCACTGAGCAGCATGCCGTCGCGCCGGAAGACCCGGCGCTCGTGGGCGAAGTAGATCGAGGGGATCTCGATGTCCTCCCGGCCGAGGTAGTGCCAGATGTCCAGCTCGGTCCAGTTCGACAGCGGGAAGATCCGCATGTGCTCGCCCTCGTGGATGCGGCCGTTGTAGAGGCTCCACAGCTCGGGGCGCTGGTTCTTGGGGTCCCACTGGCCGAACTCGTCGCGGTGGGAGTACACCCGCTCCTTGGCCCGGGCCTTCTCCTCGTCGCGCCGGCCCCCGCCGAACGCCGCGGTGAACCCCTCCTCCTCCAAGGCGTTGAGCAGCGTGCCGATCTGCAGCCGGTTGCGCGAGGTCTTGCCGTCGTCGACGACCACGCCGTCGGCGATGGCCGCCTCGACGCTGGCGACGATGAGGCGTACGCCGAGCCGGCGCACCCAGTTGTCCCGGGTGGCCAGCACCTCGGGGAAGTCGAAGCCGGTGTCGACCTGCAGCACCGGGAACGGGATCTTGGCCGGGTAGAACGCCTTCTCGGCCAGCCGCATCATCACGATCGAGTCCTTGCCGCCGGAGAACATCAGCACCGGCTTCTCGAACTCGGCCGCGACCTCGCGGAAGACGTGGATGGACTCGGCCTCCAGCTCGTCGAGCTGGGAGAGCCGGTAGTCGACGTGGGTCGCCGTCATCTCAGGGGGGGCACCTCTCGTGGGGGAGCGCGCTAAGCCTACCGACCCGGTCGACTAACGCGTGAGCGCCGCCCGCTTCTTGAGCGGTTCCCACCAGGCCCTGTTGTCGCGATACCACGCGACGGTGTCCGCCAAACCCTTCTCGAAGGGCACCTCGGGCCGGTACCCCAGCTCGGCGGTGATCTTGCCGATGTCGACGGAGTAGCGCAGGTCGTGGCCGAGCCGGTCGGGCACCTGGGTCACCCGGTCCCAGCCGGTGCCGGTGGCCTCCAGGAGCAGGCCGGTGAGCTCCTTGTTGGTCAGCTCGGTCCCGCCACCGATGTTGTAGACCTCACCCGGGCGGCCGCCGCAGGCGACCAGGTGGATGCCGCGGCAGTGGTCGTCGACGTGCAGCCAGTCCCGGACGTTGCCGCCCTCGCCGTACAGGGGCACCGTGAGCCCGTCCACCAGGTTGGTGACGAACAGCGGGACCACCTTCTCGGGGAACTGGTAGGGCCCGTAGTTGTTGGAGCACCGGGTGATGGTCACCGGCAGCCCGTGCGTGCGGTGGTAGGAGCGCGCGATCAGGTCGCTGGACGCCTTGGACGCCGAGTACGGCGAGTTGGGCAGCAGCGGCTCCTCCTCGGTCCACGACCCCTGCTCGATGGAGCCGTACACCTCGTCGGTGGACACGTGCACGAACCGGCCGAGCTGGTGGTGAAGGGCGGAGTCCAGCAGGGTCTGGGTGCCCACCACGTTGGTCATCACGAAGTCCGCGGCGCCCAGGATGGACCGGTCGACGTGGGACTCGGCGGCGAAGTGCACGACCACGTCGGTCTCGGCCATGAGCGTGTCGACCAGCGCGCGGTCGAGGATGTCGCCCTCGACGAAGCGCAGCCGCGAGTCGTCGCGGACCGGGTCGAGGTTGGCCGGGTTGCCGGCGTAGGTCAGCTTGTCGAGCACGGTGAGCCGGTCCGGCTGGTCCAGGCCCCAGGCGTCGGTGAGCAGGGTGCGGACGTAGTGCGAGCCGATGAACCCGGCGCCACCGGTGACGAGGTACCTCATACCGGACATCCTGCCATGGGGTCGCCGTACGCGACGGCGAACCGGCGCGAACCGGCGCGAACCGGCCGCCCGGGCCACCGTGAGCCTGCACACTGGTCGGCATGCGCGGAATCATCCTGGCCGGTGGCACCGGCAGCCGGTTGCACCCCATCACGCTGGGCGTCAGCAAGCAGCTGGTGCCGGTCTACGACAAGCCGATGGTGTACTACCCGCTCTCGACGCTCATGCTCGCCGGCATTCGCGACGTGCTGGTGATCACCACCCCCCACGACCGGGCCGCGTTCCAGCGCCTGCTCGGCGACGGCGACGCGCTCGGCGTACGGCTGGAGTACGCCGAGCAGCCCTCGCCCGACGGGCTGGCCCAGGCGTTCACCATCGGCGCGGGCTTCCTCGACGGCGACAGCAGCGCCCTGGTGCTGGGCGACAACCTGTTCTACGGCTACGCGCTCGGCCGCCAGCTGTCCCGCTTCGCCGACATCGACGGGGCGGCGGTGTTCGGCTACTGGGTCGACGAGCCGTCGGCGTACGGCGTGGTGGAGTTCGACGACGAGGGCAGGGCGGTGTCGCTGGAGGAGAAGCCCGCCCGTCCGCGCAGCAGCTACGCCGTCCCGGGGCTGTACTTCTACGGGCCCGACGTCGTGGAGAAGGCCGCCGGACTGCGCCCCTCGGCCCGGGGCGAGCTGGAGATCACCGACCTGAACCGGCTCTACCTCGAGGAGGGACGCCTGCAGGTCGAGGTGCTCGAGCGCGGCACCGCCTGGCTGGACACCGGCACGTTCGACTCCCTCAGCGACGCCACCGCGTTCATCCGGGCCATCGAGCATCGGCAGGGTCTCAAGGTCGGCGCTCCGGAGGAGATCGCCTGGCGGCAGGGCTGGCTCACCGACGACGACCTGCGCAAGCGCGCCGAGCCGCTGGTGAAGTCCGGCTACGGCCAGTACCTGCTGGGCCTGCTGGAGTCCGGGCGGCAGCGGTAACCACCCCCCGCTGCCCGCCGGTGGTTGAGGAGCGAGCTTGCGGGCCCCCCGGTGGTTGAGGAGCGAGCTTGCGAGCGTCTCGAAACCTCCGGGCGCGTGGCTGGGACTGTGCCACGGTGCCGCTGGTTTCGAGACGCCTCCGCTAGCGCTCCGGCTCCTCAACCAGCGGGGGACCGGCGGGTGGCCCCAGCACGACCGGCGCGGCCTCGGCCCAGCGGGCGGCCCAGTCGCCGATCGGGTCGACGCCGGTGCCGGCGAAGCCGTCGTGGCCGAGCACCGAGTACGCCGGGCGAGGGGCGGGACGGACGTAGGCGTCGCTGGTGGTGGGGCTGACCAGAGCGGGATCCAGCCCGGCCGAGGCGACCACCGCGCGGGCGAACTCGAGCCAGGTGGCCTGCCCCGAGCTGGTCGCATGGTAGGTGCCCGCGGGGGCGCCGCCGTCCACCAGGTCGACGACCACCCGTGCCACGTCGACGGTCCAGGTCGGCTGGCCGTGCTGGTCGGCCACCACGCTCAGCGCCCCGCGCTCGCGGGCGGACCGCGCGATGGTCTTCGGGAAGCAGGGGCCGTGGGCGCCGTACAGCCACGCGGTGCGGACGACGAGATGCCCGTCGGGGTGCTCGTCGCGGACCGCCGTCTCGCCGGCGGCCTTGGTGCGGCCGTAGGCGGACACCGGGGCGAGCCGATGGTCCTCGGCGTACGGCGACGTGGCCCGGCCGTCGAAGACGTAGTCGGTGCTGATCTGCACGATCCGCGCGCCGGCGTCGCGGGCGGCGGCGGCCAGTACCCGTGCGCCCTCGGCGTTCACGGCCGCCGCGTCCTGCTCGTGGGCCTCCGCGTCGTCGACGGCGGTCCACGCGGCGCAGTTCACCACCGCGTCGTGACCCGCGAGGGCGCGCCGCACCGCGGCGGGGTCGCAGATGTCCAGCTCGGCGTGGCCGACCCCGGTGACCGGCGCGCCCGCGTCGCGCAGCCGGGCGGTCAGGTCCCGGCCGAGCATCCCGCGCGCCCCAGTGACCAGCCAGTGCCGCTCCCCCATGCCGCCCGTCCCTTCGAAGCGTCGACGGGGACGTACTCTACTGGCCGTGCAGACGCGTGAGCTGTCCGTCCCGGGAGCCTTCGAGCTGACCCCGATCGTCCACGGCGACGCCCGGGGGTCCTTCCACGAGTGGTTCCGGCTCGACCGGCTGCGGGAGCTGACCGGCCACGGGCTGGGCCTCGCGCAGGCGAACTGCTCGGTCTCCTCGGCCGGCACGCTGCGCGGCATCCACTTCGCCGACGTCCCACCGAGCCAGGCGAAGTACGTCACCTGCCTCAGCGGGGCGGTCCTCGACGTCGTGGTGGACGTCCGCGTCGGGTCGCCGGCGTACGGGCGGTGGGAGGGCGTGCTGCTCGACGACGAGACCCGGCGCTGCGTGTACCTCTCCGAGGGGCTCGGGCACGCGTTCATGGCGCTGGAGGACCGCAGCCTGGTCACCTACCTGTGCTCGGCGCCGTTCGCCCCCGGCCGCGAGCACGGCGTCAACCCGCTGGACCCGGCGATCGGGGTCCAGTGGCCGACCACCGACCGGCACGGCCGCGACGTCACGCCGCTGCTGTCGGACAAGGACCGCGCGGCGCCGACGTTGGAGGAGGCCAGGGCGCAGGGGCTGCTCCCGGACTACCGGGCCGCCCAGGACTTCGTCGCGACCCTGCGCTGAGCCGCGCCCGGCAGTGTCTCAGCCGGTCCTGGCGTTCTCCCGCTTGTCACCGGGCAGCCGCCAGGCCGCGGCGTTGTTGTCGAACGCCGGGAGCCCGCGGGTCTGTCGCACGAATCCCCACGCCAGCGGCCCGAGCAGCAGCATGCCCGCGCCGATGATGCCGACCCACTCCGGCGGGACGCCGAGCAGCTTCAGCCCGGTGAGCGAGAGCACGATGACGATGCCGCGGCGGATCACCGACTGGGAGACCCAGGCGGCGATCCGTGCGCCGATGAACGTGCCGGGCGTGCCGCCGACCACCAGCGGCACCAGGACCGACCAGTCCACCCCGCTGACCAGGACGTGGCTGACCGCCGCGGAGAACACCAGGGGGACCGCCTGCACCAGGTCGGTCCCGACCAGCCGCAGCGCGGACAGCGCGGGGTACAGCAGCAGCAGCGACACCATGATCAGCGAGCCGGAGCCGACCGACGTGATCCCCACCAGCAGGCCGCCGACCGCGCCCACCGCCACCGTCGGCAGCGGCCGTACCGGCGGGTTGTCGTCGGGCGCCTGGTTGCCGCTGGTGACCAGCCGCAGCTGGAGGTACATGCGCAGCGTGTACGTCGCCGCGGTGAACACCAGGGCGACGCCGATGGCCTTGGTGACGAACGCCTCCTGGTCCGCGGTGCCGCCGACCGCCTCGATGATGAAGGCGCCCGCGAACGCCGTCGGGACCGAACCGAGGACCAGCCAGCCGGCCAGACGCAGGTTCGGCTGGCCGTGCCTCCAGTGCACGGCCGCGCCGACGGACTTGTTCACCGAGGCGGCCACCAGGTCGTTGGCCACCGCGGTGGTGGCCGGGACGCCGAGGAACATCAGCGCGGGCGTCATCAGCGCCCCCCCGCCCATCCCGGTGAGACCGACGACGATGCCGACTCCAAAGGCGACGACCAGCACGCCGAGCGCGTCGATGGTGAGCAGGTCGGTCATGAGGGCGCTCCCTCGTCGCCGAGATGGCCGCCCGCCGACAGCGCGGCGACCACCTCCTCCAGGCACTCCTGGATGCTCCGGCCGGTGGTGTCGACCCGCAGCGCCGCGTCGCGGGGCTCCTCGTACGGCGAGGAGATGCCGGTGAACTCGGGGATCTCCCCGCGCCGGGCCTTCGCGTAGAGGCCCTTGCGGTCGCGGCGCTCGCACTCCGCCAGCGGGGTGGCCACGTGCACCAGGAAGAACGCGCCGCCGGCGGCCTCGACGAACTCCCGGACCTGGCGACGGGTGGCGTCGAAGGGCGCGATGGGGGAGCAGACCGCCACCCCGCCGTGCCGGGAGACCTCCGCGGCCACCCAGCCGATGCGGCGGATGTTGGTCTCCCGGTCCTCGCGGGAGAAGGTCAGCCCGGCGCTGAGGTTGCGCCGCACCACGTCGCCGTCGAGGCTGGTCACCGTGCGCCGGCCCTGCTCGAGGAGCACGTCGTGCAGCGCCCGGGCCAGCGTGGACTTGCCGCTCCCGGAGAGGCCGGTGAAGAACACCACCAGGCCCTGCAGTCCGGGCTCGGGGAGCTCGAAGCCGACGACCGCGCCGACGTCGGCGGGCAGGGCGCCCTCGCCGGTCACGGTGAGGACCTCGCCCGGCGCGTAGGCGGACACGACCGCGGCGCGGAGCCCGGCGTCGGCGTCGGCCGTGCCGCGGCTGGCCACGGGCGCCGCCACGACGGCGGCCCCGGCGAGGTGCCGCGCGGCCGCCAGGGTGGCCCGCAGCAGTCCGGCGGCGGTCATCGGGCGCCCCTGCCACGAGGGGGTGCCGGAGCCGGCCAGCGCCAGCAGCAGCACGGGCCGGTCCCCGGCGACCTCGCCGATCCGGTCCAGGTCGGACGAGGTGAGCGGCCCGCCGACCGGCACGGTCAGGGCGGTGGGGTGGCGCGCGCGGGCCTCGGCCGGGGTGAGGTACAGCCGGCGGAACGCGCCGTACTCGTGGGGCGCCAGCGCGGTCAGGTCGCCCACGACGCCGACGCCGGCCCCGCCCGGGTAGGTCTCGCGCACCTTCACGGTGGCCACCGGGAGCCCCTCGGGGTCGACCAGCTCCAGCGCCCCGGCCGCGCACGCCGCCACCGCGACCGGCTCGGGCACCGTGAGGGTGGCCGGGCCCTCGGCGGTGAACCCGCTCGACCCCGGCAGGGCCCCCGCGCCCAGCAGCTCGGCGTCGTCGAGCTCGCGTGGCGTCGGGCAGTACTGGGGGACGGGCGGCGCGGTGGGCACGGCGCCCATCATCGCGCACGCCCCCGCCGAACCGGGGCCCGGCGGGCCGCCGCGGGGGTGGTAGGGATGGGGGATGGTCGCTCCGGTGGTGGCGGAGGTGGTGCGCAGCGGGTTCGTCGAGGGGCACCACTACGGGTCGGTGGTGGCGCTCGCCGGCGACGGCACGGTGGCCTGGTCGGTGGGGGACGTCGAGGCGACCATGCTGCCGCGGTCGTGCAACAAGCCGCTGCAGGCGGTCGGGCTGGTCCGGGCCGGGCTCGGGCTGGAGGGCGAGCTGCTCGCGCTGGCGGCGGCCTCGCACTCCGGCGAGGCGTTCCACCTCGACGGCGTGCGCCGGATCCTGGCCGGTGCGGGACTGGACGAAGGGGCCCTGCAGACGCCCCCGGACCTCCCGCTCGACGACCAGGCGCGCGCCGGCGTGCTTCGCGCGGGTGGCGGGCCGACCCGGCTGGCGATGAACTGCTCGGGCAAGCACGCCGCGATGCTCGCCACGTGCGTCGCCAACGGATGGGACACCGCGGGGTATCTCGCCCCGGACCACCCGGTGCAGCGGGCGGTCCGCGCGGCGGTCGAGGACCTGACCGGCGAGCCGGTGCGGGTCGTCGCCGTCGACGGGTGCGGGGCGCCGCTGCTGTCCACCACGCTGACCGGGCTGGCCCGGGCCTTCCGGCGGCTCTCGCTGGCCGGTTCCGGGCCCGAACGGGCGGTGGCCGACGCCGTCCGGGGCCACCCGGCCTGGGTGTCCGGCAGCCGTCGCGACGAGGCGGCCCTGCTCGCCGCGGTGCCGGGGGCGATCGCCAAGGCCGGCGCGGAGTCCTGCTATGCCGTCGGCCTGGCCGACGGGCGCGCGGTCGCGCTGAAGACCGACGACGGCGCGCCGCGGGTGCGCCCGGTGCTGATGGCCCGCGCGCTGGAGCGGCTCGGGATCACCGGCGAGGACGGCGTCGACGCCGAGGCGGTACGACGCACCGGGGTGGTGGAGCTGCTCGGCGGGGACCGTCCGGTGGGGCTGCTCCGGCCGACCTTCTAGCAGGTAGCATTCACAGCACGCGTTGCGGGATGCGGCTCGTGTGGCAGGTTTCACGTTCAAATCGCTTGCCGGCGCTTGCAAGAGTTAGCACAATGGAGGGGTGGCACGGTTCGGCAGGACCATGCAGTCTCTGGGGGACTACCTGCGGGAGCAGCGCGTCGCCAACGCGCTCTCGCTGCGGCAGCTCGCCGACGCCGCGGGTGTGTCGAACCCGTACCTGAGCCAGATCGAGCGCGGGCTGCGCCGGCCCTCCGCGGAGGTGCTCCAGCAGATCGCCAGGGCGCTGCGGATCTCCGCGGAGACGTTGTACGTGCGGGCCGGGATCCTCGACCCCGAGGACGGAGAGGTCCGCTCCGTGGAGCTCGCCGTCCTGGGCGACACCGGGCTCACCGACCGGCAGCAGCAGGCGCTGCTCGACGTGTACCGGTCGTTCCGAGTCGCCAACGCAGCGCCGCAGCCGAGCGACCCGGGCGGTCCGGCGACCCCCGAACCGGCCGCCCGGCCCGGCGCAGCACCCAGTGCCACACCCGTCGCACCACCGAGAGAAGGAGATTGACATGGCTACTGCCACCGACCACAGGCTCACCCCCGCGACGCCGTTCTACGCGGCGGTCGGGATGAGCGACCACGCCGTCGAGCTGGTCCGCAGGTACGCCTCCGACGTGCAGGCGAAGGTCAACGCCGGCGAGCTGGCCCCGAAGGCGCTGACCGAGACCGCCCGGGCCCGGGTCGCCGAGCTGCGGGCCGACGCCAAGGAGCTGCCGAAGGCCTTCGAGGAGCGCGTGAACGGGTTCCAGGCCGACGCCAGGACCCTGCCGAACCGGCTCGAGACCCGGGTCGCGGAGCTGCAGGCCGAGCTGAAGGCGCTGCCCAAGCGGCTGGAGTCCGCCCTCGCGGAGCTGCAGTCGGAGTGGCGGCTGGTCCCGGACCGGCTCGAGGCGCGGCGCGCCGAGCTGCTCGCGGAGGCCAAGGAGCTCCGCGCGAGGCTCGAGGCCAGGCTCGACGAGCTGGTCGAGGAGTGGAACGACGCGGTGTCGGAGCGCTTCGAGGCCTATGCCGGCTACGCCAGCCGCGGCGAGGGCGTGATCTCGGCGCTGCGCGGTGAGACCGAGGCCGCGTCGACGAGGACGCAGACGGCGGCCCGGCCGACGGCCAGGAAGGCCTCCCCGAAGAAGGCCTCCCCGAAGAAGGCCACCGCGAAGAAGGCCACCGCGAAGAAGGCACCGGCCAAGAAGGCCACCGCCGAGGAGTCCCCGGCCACCCCGACCCCGGCCACCCCGACCACGGCCGAGGAGGCCTGACGCTCGCGCGGCGCGCCCGCGTCGCAGAGCCGTCGCACCCCTGCCGCCGCCCCCGGCCGTCGTCGCCGGGGGCGGCGGCGTGCGCGGGTATGGTGGAGCGGTGAGCGTGTTCCAGATCTCGAACGGCGTGATGGCGCTGGTCAGCCTCGCCATGTTCGTCGCCCAGGTCTGGGCGTTCGTCGACGCGCTGGCACAGCGCAAGGACGCCTACGTCGCCGCGGACAAGCTCACCAAGCCCGCGTGGGTGGTGATCCTGGGCCTGGGCCTGCTGGCGCACCTGCTGTTCTGGTCACCGCTCAGCCTGCTCAACCTGCTCGGGATCGTCGCGGCCCTGGTCTACCTGGTCGACGTACGCCCGGCGATCCGCTCGCTGACCCGACGCTGACCCACGCCCCCACCCCGCCCACCCCACGCACTTCTCGTCGCGTCCGCCCGGAGGCGATGAATTCGGTCGACAGCCCGGGTCGACCCGTCAGACAGTAGACGGCGGCACCCACCACCCCGGTTGCCCGATCCCCCCAGCCACCAGCCCAGGAGGACCCATGCCCCGCCCCGTCCCGGCCGCGCCGACGGCCACTGCCGAGGTGACGCCATGAGCGCGCGGACCGAACCGCAGGTCGCGGTCGAGGCCGTGGACCTGGTCAAGCAGTTCGGCGACACCGTCGCGGTCGACGGCATCAGCTTCACCGTGCCGACCGACAGCGTGCTGGGCATGCTCGGCCCGAACGGCGCGGGCAAGACCTCCACGGTCCGCATGCTCACCACGATGTCGCTGCCGACCAGCGGCACCGGGCGGGTGGCCGGACACGACGTGGTCGAGGAGCCCGAGGCGGTACGCCGCAGCATGGGCCTGACCGGACAGGTGGCGACGGTCGACGAGCTGCTTACCGGCCGGGAGAACCTCATGCTCATCGGCCGGTTCTCCGGCATGCCCCGGCGTCGGGCGCGCGACCGCGGCGAGGAGCTGCTCGAGCGGTTCTCGTTGACCGACGCGGGCAGCCGCGTGGTCAAGACCTACTCCGGAGGGATGCGGCGCCGGCTGGACCTCGCGGTGAGCCTGATCGCCACGCCGCCGGTGCTCTTCCTCGACGAGCCGACCACCGGCCTGGACCCGCGCAGCCGCACCGAGCTGTGGGACGTGCTCCGCGGCCTGGTCGCGGAGGGCACCACGCTGGTGCTCACGACCCAGTACCTCGAGGAGGCCGACCAGCTCGCGGACGACATCATCGTCATCGACAAGGGCCGGATCATCGCCCAGGGCACCCCGACCCAGCTCAAGGACGAGGCGGGCCGGGCCAGCGTCGTGGTCACCGTGTCCGACGCCTCGGACCTGCCCCGCGCCGCGGCGCTGGTGGGGGCCGCTGCCGACGAGGTGCACGTCGAGCGGTCCTCCCGCCGGGTCACCGCGAAGGCGGGCGGGCTCGCCGACATGCTGGCGATCGGTGCCGCCGTCGAGGCCAGCGGCATCTCCATCGACGACCTGGGCCTCCAGCGGCCCAGCCTCGACGACGTGTTCTTGCACCTCACCGGCCACCGCGCGGAGGAGTCCGACCAGGCCGAGGACGCCGACGCCGGCGGCGAGACCACCGGCCAGCTCCAGGAGGCCCTGCGATGACCACCACTGCCCTGCGTCGAAGCGAGGTCCCGCACGAGGGCTCGACGTTCCGGCCCCCGTCGTTCGTGCTCTCCTGCCTCCTGCTGGTGCGACGCAACCTGATCCACACCCGGCGGATGCCGGAGATGCTGATGGACGTCACCATCCAGCCGGTGATGTTCGTGCTGCTCTTCGCCTACGTCTTCGGCGCGTCCATCGACGTGCCGGGGTCGAGCTACCGGGAGTTCCTGGTGCCCGGGATCATGGCGCAGACCATCGTGTTCTCCTCCTTCATCGTCGCGATGGGCCTGGTCAACGACCTGGACAAGGGCTTCGTCGACCGGCTGAAGTCGCTGCCGATCCACCGGGCCTCGATCCTGGTCGGTCGCAGCATCTCCAGCCTGGTCCACTCCAGCATCGGCATCGGCGTGATGGCGCTGACCGGCCTGGCGATCGGCTGGCGCATCCGCAACGGGGTGGTCGACGGCGTCCTTGGGTTCGCCCTGATCTTGCTGTTCGGGTTCGCGATGATCTGGATCGGCATCCTGGTCGGGTCCTCTCTGCGGTCGGTCGAGGGCGTCCAGGGCCTGATGTTCACGGTGATGTTCCCGCTGACCTTCCTGGCCAACACCTTCGCCCCGACGCAGAACATGCCGTCCTGGCTGCGCACCGTGGCCGAGTGGAACCCGGTGTCCTCCCTCACCCAGGCGATCCGCGAGCTGTGGGGCAACGGTCCGGCGGCCCCCGCGGACGCGGCCTGGCCCCTGCAGCACCCGGTCCTGATGACCGTGGCGTGGTCCTTGCTGATCACCGCCGTGGTGGCTCCGGTGTCGGTCGCGTCGTTCCGCCGGCGGTCGCGCGACTGACCCACGCTGGTCGACCCCGCCGGCGTGGGCTGGCCGGTCGAGGCTCGCGGGCGCTCGCACCGCAACGACCCGGGGCGCGATGCTGTGCGGATGGACGAGCCCACCTTCCGCACGGTCATCGAACCCTTCCGGATCCACTCCGTGGAGCCGCTCCGGATGAGCACGCGCGCCGAGCGCCGCGAGCACGTCCGGGCCGCCGCCTTCAACCTCTTCCAGGTGCGCGCCGAGCACGTCCTGGTCGACCTGCTCACCGACTCGGGCACCGGCGCGATGAGCAGGGACCAGTGGGCGGCGATCCAGCACGGTGACGAGTCCTACGCCGGGTCGCCGTCGTACTACGTCTTCGTCGACGCGGTGCGAGAGCTGTTCCCGTTCGAGCACGTCATCCCGGTGCACCAGGGCCGGGCCGCGGAGAAGATCCTGTTCTCGGTGATCGGCGGCCCCGGCCTGGTGGTCCCCAACAACACCCACTTCGACACGACGCGGGCCAACGTCGAGGCCACCGGCGCGGTGGCCGCCGACCTGGTCGTCGCCGAGGGCCGGGACCCCAGGTCGGCGCACCCGTTCAAGGGGAACCTGGACACCCGGGCGCTGGAGGACCTGCTGGCGGCCCGCGCCGACGACGTGCCGTGCGTCTTCGTCACCGTGACCAACAACAGCGGAGGCGGGCAGCCGGTCTCGCTGGCCAACCTGCGTGACGTGCGGGCGGTGTGCGACCGCTACGGCAAGCCGCTGTTCCTGGACGCCTGCCGCTTCGCCGAGAACGCCTGGTTCATCCGCGAGCGCGAGGACGGGCAGGCCGGACGCGACGTGGTCGAGATCGTGCGCGACATGGCCGCCCTGGCGGACGGGATGACGATGAGTGCCAAGAAGGACCCGATGGGCAACATCGGCGGCTGGCTGGCCATGAACGACGACGAGCTGGCCGTCGCGTGCCGCAACACGCTGATCCTCACCGAGGGCTTCACGACGTACGGCGGCCTGGCGGGCCGGGACCTGGAGGCGGTGGCCCAAGGGCTCCGGGAGGCCGTGCAGCACGACTACCTGAGGTACCGGATCCGGTCGACGGCGTACTTGGGGGAGGCGCTGCAGGAGCGCGGCATCCCGGTGCTCGCCCCGTTCGGCGGGCACGCGGTCTACATCGACGCCAGAGCGCTGGCCCCCCACCTCGACCCGCTTCAGTACCCGGGACAGTCGGTCGCGGTCGCGCTCTACGAGCTCGGCGGGGTCCGGTCCTGTGAGATCGGCACGGTCATGTTCGGGCGACAGCCCGACGGCAGCGAGGTGCCGGCGGCCATGGACCTGGTCCGGCTGGCGATCCCTCGGCGCACCTACACCCAGGCCCACATCGACTACGTCGTCGAGGTCTGCGAGCGGGTGGCCGCGGACGCTCCCGCGCTCCCCGGCTACCGCATCGCCCGGGAGCCGAAGGCGCTGCGGCACTTCACCGCGGCCTTCGAGCCCCTCGCGGAGGGAGCACGATGACCCACATCGAGGTCGTCACCGGCGACATCACCCGGCTGCGGGTCGACGCGGTCGTCAACGCAGCCAACACCGCCATGCGCGGCGGCGGCGGGGTGGACGGCGCGATCCACCGCGCCGCCGGGCCCGGGCTGCTGGCCGAGTGCGTCCAACGGTTCCCACGAGGACTGCCGACCGGCGCCGCGGGCTGGACGCACGGCCACCGGCTGCCCGCCCGGTGGGTGGTGCACGTGGTCGGGCCGGTCTACGACGGCACCGGCGCCAACCGCCACCTGCTGGAGTCGTGCTATCGCGAGGCCCTGACGGTCGCCGGCGAGCTGGCCGAGGAGCACCAGGTCGAGGCGTTCACCATCGCGTTCCCGCTGGTCTCGGCCGGCGTCTACGGCTGGCCCCTCGACGACGCCGCGAGCGTCGCGGTGCGCACGGTGCGCACGATGTGCACGGCGCTCACGGTCGAGACCAAGGTCGAGCGGGTGCAGCTGGTCGCCTTCGGCGACGCGGCGCACCAGGCCCTCACCGCCGCGCTCGAGCGCTGACCGCCGTCAGCGGCCGGCTCAGCGGGGCGGCATCCGCAGGGCGCCGTCGAGGCGGACCACCTCGCCGTTGAGGTAGTCGTTGTCGACCATCGCCAGCACCAGGCCGGCGTACTCCTCGGGACGCCCGAGCCGGGGTGGGAAGGGCACCCCCGCGGCCAGGCCCGCGCGGAAGTCCTCGGAGACCGCTGCCAGCATGGGGGTCTCCATCACCCCCGGGGCGATGGTGAGCACCCGGACGCCGTACTGGGCCAGGTCGCGCGCCGCGGCCAGGGTGAGGCCGACCACGCCTCCCTTGGAGGAGGCGTACGCCGCCTGCCCGACCTGACCGTCGAAGGCCGCGATCGACGCGGTGTTGACCACGACGCCGCGCTGCCCGTGCCGGTCGGGGTCGGTGGCGGCGATCCGCTCCGCGGCCAGGGCGAGCACGTTGAACGTGCCGATGAGGTTGACCGTCACCACCTTGGCGAACAGCGAGAGGTCGTGGACGCCCTTGCGACCCAGCACCCGCTCGGACGGGGCGACGCCGGCGCAGCTCACGGCGAGCCGCAGCGGCGGGCCGGTCGAAGCCGCGCGGTCGACCGCGGCGCGGACGCTGTCGGCGTCGCCCACGTCCGCCGCGACGTAGCGCACGCCGGCGACGTCGGGGGCGTCGGCCAGGGCGGCCTGGAGGTCGAGCCCGAACACCGCGACGTCCCGCTCCGCGAGCGCGGCCGCGGTGGCCGCTCCGAGACCCGAGGCGGCTCCCGTGACCACCGCGGCGGTGCCGGCTAGCCGCATGCTGGTCCCCGCATCGAACGCCCTCCCTCGGCCGGTCTCGTCCCAGAGGACCATGATGGCGGTGGTTCGCTGGCTCCCACGGACTAGACCACACACACGTTCTGATCATGTGGAGTCGGTCTCTTGACCAACACCCGTCCACAGTGCACGCTTATGCCCGGGTCGTGCCGGCGGAGGGGGAGAACCGCAGGCGGGGCCCTCCGCGCGGCGCCTGCGGTGTCCGCGGGCGGTGTTCTCGACGGGAGGGACGAGGACGTCGTGACGAGGTGCGCCTGGCCATCCCGAGCGGCCAGGCGCATCTCGCGTTCTGCGGCTCTCTCCCGTCTCGCAGAGTTCAGTGCATACCTGAACTCCCCAGTAGTTCAGTTATAGTCTGAACATGGCCGGGTCGAGCGCCTCACCCACGCCGTTCACCCTGATCGGCGACCTGGTGGGCTCTCGGACCCTCCCGGACCGTGGGCGCGCCCAGGACCGGCTGGAGGCCGTGCTCCGCGAGGCGACCGCGCTGCTGGCCCCGGTGCAGGCCCTGGAGCCCACGGTCGGCGACGAGTTCCAGGGCGCCTTCGCCACCTTGGCGGCGGCGACCCGCGCCACGCTCCTGGTGCGTCTGGCGCTGCTGCCCGAGGTCGACGTCCGGTGCGGCATCGGCCTCGGACCGGTGACCGTGCACGGTCCCGACCGGCGCCCCCTGCTGCAGGACGGCCCGGGCTGGTGGTCCGCCCGGTCGGCAGTCGAGACGCTGGGCGGCCGCCGCCACGCCGCCTCGCGGACCTGGTACGCCCCCGCGGCGCAGGCGGGAGGAGGACCGCCCCCGGACCTGGTCAACGCGCACCTGGTCTGCCGCGACGCCCTGGTCGACCGGCTCCCGGAGCGGGGGTGGCGGATGCTACGACGATCCTTGCTGGGGGAGTCCCAGCGCCGGATCGCCGAGGCGGAGGGGGTCACCCCCTCCGCGGTCTCCCAGCAGTTCGCGCGGGGCATCGCGGCGGTCCGGCAGGCGCAGGGGCTGCTGGAGGGAGAGTCATGACGCTGGCCGGTCTCTGGCTGCTGGCGCTCGGCGGCTGCGACCTGCTCCGCGCCGCGCGGGACGCCACCTCCGGGGCGCGCCGGCTGCTGATCACCGGCATCGGCACGGTGCTGCTGCTCTTCGCCGGCGTGCTGGTCGGCCTGCCCGGGGCGGCCTGGGCGGGGGTGTGGCTGCCGGCCACGGTGGCGTTCTGGCTCTGGGTGCTGGGCTCCGCGGCCGCGCTGGGGAACCGCCGGGGACCCGGTCGCCGGCCGGACCCCTCCGCCGCCCGCGCGGTCGCGTTCGTGGGCCTGGCCGGAGGGCTGCTGGTCACCGTCCTCGGCGGCGGCGCCGGGTCGGGGCTGTCCTGGCCCTCGTCGCTGTCCAGCAGCCCGCTGGCGGACTGGCCCGCCGAGCGCGTCGTACTGGTCCTGGCGGTGGGCCTGGCGCAGGTCTCGACGGTCAACATCGCGGTCCGTCTGGTCCTCGACGCGGTCGGCGTGCCGGCCAACGCCAACGAGAAGCGGCTCAAGGGCGGCCGGGTGCTGGGACCGATGGAGCGGCTGCTGGTCCTCGGGCTCGGCATGGCCGGACAGGTCACCGCCGCGTCCGTCGTCGTCGCGGCCAAGGGCCTGCTGCGGTTCCCCGAGCTGCAGCGCGGCACCGACGACCCCGGCCCGAGCGACGTCACGGAGTACTTCCTGATCGGGTCGCTGGCGAGCTGGCTCGCCGCGCTGGCCGGGCTCGCGCTGGCCGGGCTGGGGTAAGCGCCGTCCTTCACTTCCCGAGAGTGAAGGGGTTCGGTTCTGGTCCCGAGCTCGCCAGGCCCACGCTCCGAGCACCGCTGGTTGAGGAGCCGGAGCGCTAGCGGAGGCGTCTCGAAACCAGCGGCACCGTGGCAGAGACTGCGCCCAAGCGCCGGTGGTTTCGAGACGGGTTTCGAGACGGGCTCGCACCGCGGTTCCTGAGGAGGGCGACGAAGGAGCCCGTCTCGAAGGGCGCCCTCCTCAACCCAAGTCGCAAGCTCGCTCCTCAACCACCGGGG
>JBIOUF010000254.1:0-6179 GCA_044866695.1 Nocardioidaceae bacterium
GCCTTCGGCGCCGCGGCGACGCTGCAGGGGTGGCGGCAGACCAAGCTGCTGCGTCGCGTGCAGCTCTCGCCGGCGCCGACGTCGGCGGTGGTGCTGGCCCGGATCGGGGTGACCATCACGATCGCCCTGGTGCAGATGGCGATCTTCCTCGGACTCGGCATGGCCGCGTTCGGGCTGCGCCTCACGGACTCGTGGTGGATGTCCGTGCCGCTGTTGGTCTGCGGCACCCTCGCGTTCATGTCACTGGGACTGCTTGCCGGCGCGCTGGCCAAGACCACCGAGGGCGCGGTCAACCTGGCCAACTTCTTCGTGCTACCGATGGCGTTCCTCAGCGGCTCCTTCTTCCCCCTCGACGCGGCCCCGGGCTGGCTGCAGGGCGTCTCCCAGGCCATGCCGCTGCGCCACCTCAACGACGGCATGCTCGACGTCCTGGTCCGCGGCGAGGGGCCCTCGTCGTCGGTCGTCCCGATGGGCATCCTGCTCGGCTTCGCCGCCGTCGTCGGCTTCGTCGCGGTCCGGATGTTCCGGTGGGAGGCCTGACACCCGCACAGCGCGGAAGATCGAGGGACCCGATCCGGCGGTTCGGTGCGACAGTCAGGGTATGGGGACCGTCTCGGCGCACACGGACGCCGAGCTGGTCACCGCTCTGGCCGCCGGTGACCTGGCGGCACTCCGAGAGCTCTACGACCGGCACGCGACCTGGCTGACCGTGCGGCTCTCACGCCGGTGCGGCGACCCGGACGCGGTCGACGACGCGGTGCAGGACTGCTTCACGGCCGTCTGGCGCGACGCATCCCGCTGGCGGGGCGAGGGGGACGTCGCAGCCTGGCTGTGGGGCATCGCGGTACGCCGGCTGATCTCGCGGCTGCGCAGCCGCAGAACGCTCCCCGGGCATCTCCAGGCGCTGTCCCTGGGTCCGGGCCGCGACCTGGAACCCAGCGCCGAGGAGCAGGTGCTGCTCGGAATCGGGTACGGCGGGCTCGGGTCGGCGCTCGACCGGCTCAGCCCGGAGCTGCGGGCCGTCGTGGAGGCGACGGTCCTGGACGGGCTGACGAGCCGTGAGGCCGCCCGGCTGCTCGACGTGCCGGTCAACACCGTGAAGAGCCGGCTGCGCCGCGCCAAGGTGCAGCTGCGGGCGGACCTGGCAGGAGGACTCCGATGACCCCGTGGCACGTCGATGCGGCCGCTCTCCGCGACTACGCGTCGGGGCTGACCCCGGCGACGCTGACCGCGTCGCTGGAGGCGCACCTGATGCGATGCGAGCCGTGCCGGGCGACACTGCGCGCCGAGGGCGACCGGGACCGGCTGGACCGGGTCTGGGACCGGGTCGTGGACGACGTGCTGGCCGGGCCGCCGACTCGGGTCGAGCGCCTCGCCCTGCGTCTGGGCCTGTCGGAGCGGGAGGCGCTCGTCGCGGCGACGGCGCCGCGGGTCCGCGGCGCCTGGCTCCTGGCCGTGCTGCTCTGCGTCCTCATCGCGGTGCTCGCCGTCGTGAGCAACGCCTGGGGTTCCCTGACCTTCCTGACCCTGGCGCCGCTCCTGCCGGTCGGCGCGGTGGCCCTCGCCTACGGACAGGGCGCGGACCCGATCTGGGAGACCACGCTGGCGACCCCCAGCGAGTCCCTGCGGCTGGTCGTGATCCGCTGCACCGCCGTCCTCGTGGTGGCCCTGCCCCTCCTGCTGCTCGTGGCCCCGCTGCTGCCCGGGCCGCCCTGGGCGGCGGCCGCCTGGCTGCTGCCGGCACTGACCTGCACCGCCCTCACACTGGCGTTGTCGACCTGGTTCACCGTCTCGGTGGCCGCGCTGGGCACCGCGGCCCTGTGGGCGGGCACCACCGTGGTCGCAGCCGGGCCCGCGTTCCGTGACGTCCTCGTGGTGCTCGACCCGCGGATGTTGTCGCTCTACCTGGTGTCGGCGGTCCTCGCCGCACTTGTCTTCCGGCTTCGGCTGGACCGGCTGTCCCTGCCCGGGAGGATCCGATGAACAGTCCCGCCGTCGCCGTTCACGGCCTCACGAAGCGGTACGGCGGGAGCGTCGCGCTCGACGCCGTCGACCTGACCCTCGATGTGGGCATCACCGGCCTGCTCGGTCCGAACGGCGCGGGCAAGACCACCCTGCTGCGGATCCTGGCCACCGTCCTCCGGTCCGGTGAAGGGACCTGCCGCGTGCTGGGGCTCGATCCGACCCACCCGGCACAGCGCACCAGCATCCGGCGCCGGCTGGGCTACCTGCCTCAGGAGAGCGGCTACCCGCGAGGCTTCACCGCGTTCCGGTACGTCGACTACCTGGCGGCGCTCAAGGAGTGGTCGGACCGCACGGCGCGCCATACCGAGGCGCGACGGGTGCTCGGCCTGGTCGGGATGTCGGACCTGGCCGGGAAGAGGATGCGTGCGCTGTCGGGCGGCCAGCGCCGCCGGGTGGCCCTGGCCCAGGCCCTGATCGGGCGGCCCGACCTCCTGGTGCTCGACGAGCCCACCACGGGTCTCGACCCGGAGCAACGGGCCTCGCTGCGCGGCGTGCTCTCCGAGGCGGGACATCGCTCCACGGTGCTCCTGGCCACGCACCAGACCGAGGACGTCGCGGCGCTCTGCGAGCGCGTGGTCGTGCTGGACGCCGGCCGGGTGCTGCACGACGGCCCGGTGGTCGACCTGGTCACGTCGGCCCGTGGCCGGGTCTGGCTGGCCGACCGCCAGGACGACGGCGCCCTGTCCGCCTGGCGCACCGGGACCGGTCGCTACCGCCACGTGGGACACCGCCCGCCCGCTGGTGCCGAGCTGGCCGAGCCGACCTTGGAGGACGCCTACCTGCTGCTGCGGGGCGTGTCCCGCCGCGACCTGGACCAGGTGGCGTCATGACCACCGAGACGGCGTCGGCACCGGTCTCCGAGCGGGCGACGCTGGCCACCCTGGCTCGCTACGAGACGCTCCGGCTGGCCCGGCACCCCCTCTTCGTCGTGGGTGTGCTGCTCTTCCTCATCGTGCTCGCGACCTACGCGTCCGCCGACGGCTATGGCGACGCCGGCTACGACCTCACCGGGGATCGGCCCGACACCAGCCTCGACGTCCCGGTGGCACCCGCCTTCTTGATCGGCCTGGTCGGGCTCATCGCGACGAACCGGCTCACCTCCAGCGCCGGCCGTGCGGGCGACGCGCTCGAGGCCGCGCCGGTGCCGGAGTGGCGCCGCACAGTCGCCCTCTGCCTGGCCTGCCTGCTGCCCGCGGCGGTCGGCCTGGCCGGGTCGGCGTACATCTTCTACGTCTGGATGACCGACCCGCCGATCTACGCGCTGGGCTGGGACGAGTACACCGACGCCGAGCTCGCCGCGAACCTCGCCGCCGGGGTGCTCGCCTGCCTGGGTGGGCCGCTGCTCGGCGTCCTGGTGGCCCGCTGGTGGCGCTGGCCGACCGCCGGAGCCGTGACCAGTGTCCTGCTGGTGCTCTGGGCGGCACTCGCCATGATCCCCGGCACCAGCCTCTTGCTGTCCCTGCTGCACCTGTCCTCGCCGTTCGCGCTCGTGACCGGGTACGCCGAGCCGAACCACTGGCACGAGGGCGGCAACCTGTTCCTGCGCTTGGGCTACCTCACCGGGCTGTGCCTGCTCGCGGCACTGGGCGCCGTCGCCCACGGCACCGAGGGCGCGGCCCGGCGCCGGATGGCCCGATGGGTCGTCGGCGTCGCGGCGGTGACCGTCGCGGCACTCCTGCTCAGCGTGCTGACCGGACCGGAGGGCTACTACGCCGACGACCCGACCTGGCCGTTGCGGTGAGCACGCCGGCGATCTCGGGGGTGTGTCGCTCCGCTGCCCGTGCCGAGCTCGGGGCCGTGCGGTGGGGTCCGGCGGTGGGTGCCGCCGCGGGGGCGGCGGCGCTGGCCGGCCTGGACCTCACCGTGTGGCGGGAGGGGCCGGGTTCACCGCTCGCCTGGCTCTCGGCGGCCCTCCTCGCGTCAGCGGCGGCGCTGGCCCTGGACCAGCCCGCCGGCGCCGTGACCGAGGCGGCGCCGTACGCCCTGGGGCGCAGGCTCGCGGCGAGGCTGCTCGTCGCCGGCATCGCGGTCGTCGGCTGGGCCGGCTACGCCGGCCTCGTCGCCCAGAGCGCGCCGTCCGTGTCCTGGCCGGCGCTCGCCGTGGCCGGCAGCGGGCTGGTTCTCACCGGTCCGGCCCTCGCGGTCCTGCTCGGCGGACCGGACAACCGGGAACCGGGGTCCCTGGCCGCGTCCCTCCTGGTGGCGGTCGTGGTCGGCCTCATGGTGGTCCCGCTCCCGGCCGGCCTGAGGCCGTTCGACGTGTCCGGCACGTCAGGCGGCGGGGTGCTGGTGTGGGCAGCCGTGGCCGCCTCTGCCGTGGCCGTGCTGGCGCGGGCCGCGCGCGGGTGAACGCGGGTCAGGCGGACTTGCGCGTGGCGGTCTTCCTGGCCGGCTTCTTCTCCGAGCTCTTGCCGGCCGCCTTCTTGACGGCCTTCTTCTTGGCCGCGGTCTTCTTCGCCGGCTGCTCGTCCTCGGCTGCCGCCGACGGCTCCGCCGGCTCCTCCTCGCCGCGGGAGGCCTTGGCGGCGGCGACCGACTTCTGCAGCGCCGCGAGCAGGTCGACGACCTCGCCGCCGGAGGGCTTCTCCTCGACCAGCTGGGTGACCTCGCCACCCTCGAGCTTCGCCCGGACCAGCTCCTGGACGGCGGCGGCGTAGTCGTCCTCGAACTCGTCGGGCTCGTAGTCGCCCGCCAGGGTGTCCACGAGCAGACGGGCCATCTTCAGCTCCTGGTCGGTCGCGTCGGGCACCTCGCGGAGACCGGCGAAGTCGGGCGTGCGGATCTCGTCGGGCCACAGCAGCGTCTGCATGACGATCACGTCGTCGACCACGCGCAGCACCGCCGGGGTCATCCGCGTGCGCAGCGAGACCGTGACGACCGCGACCCGGTCCGCCTCGCGGAGCGCGTCGCGCAACAGGGCGTACGGCTTGGTGCCGGACTTCTCCGGCTCCAGGTAGTACGACTTCTCGAACATCATCGGGTCGATCTGCTCGCGCGGGACGAACCGCTCCACCGAGATCTCCCGGCTGCTGCTGGCCGGCAGCTGGGCGAGGTCGTCGTCGTCGAGGACCACCATCTGGCCGTCCTCGGTCTCGTACCCCTTGGCGATGTCGGCGTACGGCACCTCCTCGCCGTCGACGCTGCAGATCCGCTGGTAGCGGATCCGTCCGCCGTCCTTGGCGTGCACCTGCCGGAACGAGATGTCGTGGCTCTCCGTCGCGGAGTACAGCTTGACCGGCACGCTGACCAGGCCGAACGACACCGCTCCCTTCCAGATCGCGCGCATGAGGCTCCTTCCGTGCGGGGCGCCGGTGAGGGGTGGACCGCCCCGCCCCACGGTACTCATCGGTCAGGATGTACCCATGCGTCCCATGCTCGCCACCCGCAGCACGACAGTGCCGACCGGGCCGGGCTGGGTGCACGAGGTGAAGTGGGACGGGATGCGCGTGCTGGTCAGCGTCGCCGGCGGGCGGGTCCGGCTGACCTCGCGCAACGAGAACGACGTCACCGTGTCGTTCCCCGAGCTGGCCGGTCTCGCCGGCTCCGACGGTCCGGGCCGCGACGCCGTGCTGGACGGCGAGGTGGTCGCGCTGTCCGACGGCATCCCGACGTTCGGGGCGCTGGCGGACCGGATGCACGTGGCCAACCCGCGGCGGGCCCTGGAGCTCTCGCGGAGCAACCCGGTCACGCTGGTGGTCTTCGACCTGCTCAGCCTGGACGGGACGGACCTGACCCACCGGCCGCTGGCCGAGCGCCGCGAGGTGCTGGCCGGGCTGCCGCTGGACGGCCCGCACTGGCGGGTCTCCCCGCAGTACGACGACGGTCCGGCGCTGCAGCGCGCGACGAGCCAGCAGGGCCTCGAGGGCATCGTGAGCAAGCGGCTGTCCTCGACGTACCAGCCGGGGAGGCGCAGCCCGGACTGGCTGAAGTTCCCCAACCGCCCGGCCGGCTCCTACGTCGTCGGCGGCTGGCGCCACGAGGTCGACTCGGCCAGCCGGCTGGGCGCGGTCCTCGTCGGCACCCCGTCGGCGGCTGGGCTGACCTTCCGGGGCAGGGTCGGCAGCGGCATCGCCGGCAAGGCCGGACAGCGGCTGTTGGGCCTGCTGGAGCCGCTGCGCAGCGACACCAGCCCGTTCGCCGACGTCGTACCGGCC
>JBIOUF010000255.1:0-8739 GCA_044866695.1 Nocardioidaceae bacterium
AACTGGCGTGGGGAACGTAGATCAGTGGGCCCTGATGGTCGCTGCCGGTGAGGCGTGATGGGCTATCGGAACCGCCGATCGCCCGGTGGCCGGACAAGGAAAGGCGAGGATGGACCAGCTGAACGTCCCCCACGTGGTGCGGCCGTACGCCGACCAGGTAGTCGCGGTGACCGATGTCGTCTGTCGGGAGCACTTGGATGGGGAGTACGCCGACCTGTGTCGCGCTGTGGTCGGCAAGCTCGGCCGGAAGCGACCCTCGCCGCTGACTCGTGGCGACCCGAGGATCTGGGCTTCCGGGGTCGTCTATGCCGTTGGCCAGCTCAACTTCGTCTTCGACCCTGCCCAGACGCCACACGCGACCGCCGATCAGCTCAGCGGGTGGCTTGGCGTGAAGAAGACCACGATGGCGAGCAAGGCGCGGTGGATCCGCGACACGCTGAAGCTGAGCCACCTCGACGGCGAGTTCATGCGCCGTGACCTGGTCGAGGCCAGCCCTTTGACCTGGCTATTGGAGGTCGACGGGATGCTGGTCGACATCCGCCGAGCGCCCGTGCAGGTTCAGGTCCACGCGTTCGAGCTCGGGCTGATCCCCTACGTCCCCGGGGCCGGCGATGACAGGCCATGAAGAAGTGGATCGGCTCGTCGCGGTAATCACCGTGGACTGCCACAACCCCTCCGAGCAGGTGACGGCCTTCTACGAGGTGTTCGTCGAGGAGGTCCGGCTCCCCAGCACCGCCACCGTGGTCGGCGCCACCATCGAGGTCATCGGTATCGACGTCGCTGAGCATGGTGAGGAGCTCACCGCGCCCTGCCGCCGCGGAGCTGTCGTACAGGACCTGCGGCTTTCGGACCTGGTGTTCCCTCCCGATACCCCAGCCGCCTGGATTCACGCGGCCTACCGTCGCTGCCTTGGCCTCGTGCCGCACCCGGCCGCCGTACCAGAGAAATGGAAGCCGTCTTCGTTGTGACCTCACCTTCCATCGGTGTCGCGACCATGCCCTTTCCCGGTGCAGCCGGCTTCCCTCGAGGCGGTGAGCCGACGGCCGCGAATCGCCGGGTCAGGATCACGCTCCGCGAGCCCAACAGCCCACCTCGTGGTCGGCGTGACCCAAGCGGAACTCGACACCCGTTGAACCTGCGGGCCCAAACCATTGAACGGCGCTGTCGCGTCTCGATCAGCGGCGCCAGACCTCGGCGTGCTCCCGGGCGAAGGTCTCGAAGGGAACCGGGTCACGGCCGGTGACCTGGTGGACGTCGTCGGTGAGTCCGCCCGCCTTCCCGAGCCGCGCCATGGTGTAGATCGCGGCTGTGACTGCCACCTTCGGCCACGGCAGGACGAGGGTACGTCGGGCGTGGCGGGCGTAGCGCAACACGCCTGGTTCGGCATAACGGATCGGCCGGCCGAGCGTGCCGGTGAGGATCTGCGCGATCTCGGCGTAGGTCAGGGCTCGTGGCCCGGTCGGTGTCCAGGCGCGGTTGCGGTGACGCTCGGGATCGAGAAGTGCAGTCGCGGCAACGGCGCCGACGTCTGCCGCATCGACGAAGGCCGTGGCTCCGCGGCCGGCCGGCACCATGATCTCGTCGCGATCGCGGATGTCGGTCACGTGCGTGGTGGTGAGGTTCTGCATGAAGAACGAGGCGCGGACGAAGGTCCAGCTGAGCCCTGACGCGCGCAGCCAGCTCTCGAGAGCGGCATGCGGCACGAACCGGAGGCCCTCCGCGCCTTGGAGCGACAACAGCACGACGTGGCGGACGCCCGCGGCCTTCGCTGCCTCCAACGAGGGCAACATCTGGGTCCTGGGCCTGCCCAGATGGGGCGGCCGGAGCAGGAACATCTGCTCCACGCCGTCGTAGGCCGCCGACCAGGTCGCGGGATCGGTGAAGTCCAGCGTCACCGGAGTGACCCCGCGCTGCTGCAGCGAGCCGACGCCGAGCCGGGCCAGCTCGGTCGAGGAGCCTGCTGCTGCTCGGACGGGCACACCGACGGCGAGCAACTCGTCGACGACCGAGCGTCCGACGTTGCCCGTGGCGCCGGTGACAAGGATCGGCAGACTTCCCATGTATGTACGATACATCCATGAGAAGAGCAGATGAGCTGGTGCGGCTCGACGCGGCGCTGCTCGACTTGCGCCGGTTTGCCGAGGCCCCCGCTGGCCCGCGCAGCCGTTCGACCGTTCGCCACGGGGACGGCCGAGTCGAGGTCTCGACCGTGCTGGTCGTGGACTCGGTGGCACGGATCACCAGTGGCCGGGACTGCAGCATCGGTGACGTCGCGCAGGCACTGCACGTGGCTCACTCGACCGCCAGCCGCCTCGTCGAACGCGCCGTAGCGGGCGGCATGTTGCACCGCGACAGGTCAAGCACCGACCCCCGGCGTACGGTGCTCTCGCTCACCGCGGCAGGGCGACGGCTCCAGCGTGCCGCCGGCGACTTCCGCACCCGGCGGCTCGAGGCCTTGCTCGCGGACTGGTCGGCCGCCGACGTCACGACCTTGACCCGACTCCTGGAGCGCTTCGCCCGTTCCGCCCATTCACCCACCGAGGAGACGCCATGAGAATCGCTGTCATCGGAGCCACTGGACGCACCGGACGGCTGTTGGTCACCGAGCTCCTGCGCCGAGGCCACGCCGTCACCGTGCTGGTCCGTGACCCGGCGAAGCTCGGCGAGGTCGCCTCGCAGGTGGCCATGGTCACCGGTGACAGCCGCCGCCGGACAGACGTCGATCGGCTCCTCGTCGGGACCGACGCCGTGGTCTCCGCGCTCGGTCCCACAGCGAAGGAAGCCTCACTGCACACTGACACCGCCGCCACGCTCGTCGAGGCGATGCCGGCGGCCGGCGTACGTCGCTTCGTCGGGATCAGCGGGGCGGGCATCGACGTACCTGGGGACCAGAAATCGCTCTCCGCGAAGCTCATCTCCACAGCGATCCAGGCCCTCGGAGGCGAGGTCGTGAAGGACAAACCCGCGGAGTACGCCGTGTTCGCCGCCAGCGACCTCGACTGGACCCTCGTCCGTCCGCCTCGGCTCCTCGACGGCGACGCCACCGGACACCTCGAGCACGACGCGCACCGCTCGACGAAGTCGACCAAGATGACTCGTGCCGACCTCGCGGTCTTCATGGCCGATGTCGTTGAGAAGAACCTCTATGTGCGTCAGGCGCCCTTCGCCGCCTCGGGGCGCTGACTTGGTCCCCCTCGAGAATCGGGTCGGCGGTCGCAAGCGGCAGGAATGTGGTCCTCTCACCCTGGTCTTTCAGGTCAGGTCGCGGGGAAGGGCCCGGACGCGGACCAGCAGCGCGAGCACTGCAAGGTAGGCGAGCTCCAGGACCATCGCGAGGGCCGGTGCCACCGCATGGGTCAGGCCGGTCGTTGCCCCGATGAGCTGGAACGGGAGGTAGGCGTCGATCCCGCCGATGTGCTGCCCGCCGGCTGTCGCGATGGTCTCGGCGAGGCGGTGTCACACGGGGTTCGACAGCGCATAGCGGTCGAGCGTCTTGCGCCACATGCGCGCGATGACCCGGTTCATCGTGTGGTGGAGCAGGAACATCGCGACCTTGTCCCGCGTGCGAACGGGGTGCGTGGTCCACTCGACGTGGACCCGGCTGCCTCCCTCGTCGCCTGGTTCGATGAGCATGCTTCCGGCGCCGTAGTCTCCGTGGTTGCTCTCCACCTCGGTCCACCGAATCAGCCGCGGGTCGGACCAGTCGTAGTGGACGACCACCCAGAACGGCACCCGGGGCGACCCTTCCCGAGCCACCGCCCAGGTGTCACCGAGCTCGCGGACCTCGTAGACCTCGGGGTCGAGCGTCTTGTGCCAGATCTCGAGCCGACGATCGGTGAAGTCGGTCATGGCCTGCAGAACCTGCTCCGGCGAGGCCTTCGTGGTCAGGTCGAACCGCATGCGACTCACGCACCCGCGAGGGAGACGCCGTGGCGCTGGGTCACCGACAGGATCGCCCCCAGCGAGTCCTCGACGGGCTGGTCGACCGGCACAGCCGCGGCGAAGTCGGCGAAGAAGCGTCCGGCGCCGTCGCCGGAGGTGATCGCCACGAACCGGGCGGAGTCACCGACGACCTCGAAGGTGCTCGGGGTCCCCGCTGGGAAGACCACGACTCCGCCGGGTTGGACGTCGTACGACGCGTCACCGACGAGCGCGGTGACCCGGCCCTCGACGAGGTAGAGGACACCGCTCCACGGCGAGACGTGTGGCGGAGCCATCGGGGCGGCGGGCGCGACCACCTCGAAGACCTCGAAGGACCCCGCTGAATCCTGGACGGCGGCCTTCGCGACGTGGTCGCCGTCGGTCATCGGGTAGTGCTGGCCTTCGCCGGGCGGGACGTGGATGGCGGCCATGGCTTCCCCTCTGCAGCGTGGTCCTGGGTGAACAGCCTCCTGCGGCGAGGGAGCACGGGTGCGAGTAGTGGGCTACTCGACTCCGAGAACGCGGGCCAGCGCGCCTCGCTCGGACACGCCGAGCTTGAGCCCGGCCCGATACAGGTGACCCTCGACGGTGCGCACCGAGACCGTCAGCCGCTCCGCGATGTCCTTGTTGGAGAGCCCGCGAGCGGCCAGCGCGACGATCTCCCGCTCGCGGGCGGTCAGGGGCAGCGGTTGGACCGCGATCGCCAGCGCGGGCGTGCGGGCACCGGACCGGGCCGCCAGGCTCTGGGCGAGGGCCGCGGCACTGAGCGCTGATCCCGGCCGCCCCCGACGACGGTGTGCGTCGGCCGCCTGGGCGGCCGCGTCCCCGGCGGCGACGAGGTCGCCCTGGCGGTTCCAGGACTCGGCGGCCTTGAGCAGGGCCTCGCCGTCCGAGCCGGCCAAGGCCCTGGCATGCGCGCCGGCGACCGCGGCGCGTGGGCCGAGATCGGCAAGAGCAGTGAGCCGAGGTAGCGCGGCCGCCGCGTCGCCGAGCTGGACCACGGTCTGCCACGCGAACACCTCGTAGGCGGGAGCGCCCATCTCTCGGGCCAGCCCGGCGGCGGCGACAGACTGGTCCAACGACTCGCTCGTCGATCCCTCGGCGGCAGCCCCCCACGCCCGGGCGAGGAGGTCGTCGGGAGCCAGGAAGAGGTACGCCGGGTGCTGACCGGCCCTGATCCCGGAGAGCAGGGGCATGGCCTGCTCGGCCTGGCCGGCCTGCGCCAGGGCAGTCGCCAGCAGTGTGCGGCACCGGAACCGGAACTCGTGCCCTGAGTCTACAAGCCCCGCCCACGCCTCGCGCAGCAGGAACAGGGCGTCGCCGACGCGTCCGCCGGCGAGCGCGGCGTGCCCGGCGACGACCAACCCCATCAGCCGCGCGGGGCCAGGCAGGTCGGCCGAGGCGGCCAGCATCCTGCGAGCCTGGTCGTGCCCCCGGTCAGGTGTCCCGGCCAGGCGGTGCCCGAGCACCTGGAGGTCCGCGAGGCCGAACCCGGGGATCGCTGTGGGGACCCGGTCGGCAGTCAGCCCGCCGATGACCGCGGCCTCATCGAGCAGGTCGCGCTGCCCCGTCAGCGCCGCCGCCCCTGACACCGCGGACGCGGCCAGGATTCTGGCCAGGTCGTCGGGCAGGTCGCTGCGAAGGAGCTGGGGACCGCTGGCGAGCGCGGGGGACAGCTCGCCGGCAGCGACGGACACCGCGAGGGACATCGCGGCGACGTGGAGGGGAAGCGCGCCGGTGGCCTCCGCCGCGGCCAGGGCCTCGCGGGCGACGTCGGACCGCGCCATCGTGAAGAGCTGGTTGCCGGTGCGGTGCAGCTGAGCCATCGCGCGGATGGCTGCGTCGGGAGCGGTCGCGAT
Organism: Nocardioidaceae bacterium; assembly: GCA_044866695.1. Taxonomy (GTDB): domain Bacteria; phylum Actinomycetota; class Actinomycetes; order Propionibacteriales; family Nocardioidaceae; genus JBIOUF01. The sequence continues at coordinate 5,781 of JBIOUF010000255.1, forward strand.
GACGTCCTTGTGGATGGCCTCCGCCTCGTCCCCACGGCTGAGCCACGACAGGGCCGCGGCGTGCACCAGCCGCGCCACCGGCGTCTCGGTGGCAGCCGCGGCCCGGGCCAGCCGCTCGGCCAGCGGCAGGTCGTACATCCGGGTCGCGGCCTCGGCCGCCTGCAGGAACAGGGCGGGGTCCGCCGGGAGGTCGGAGTCGAGCGTCAGCACGGCCCGGGGGATCGGGTCGGAACGAGGCTCGAGGGTCACGGCCACCTGGCCGCGCAGGCGGCGGGCGCGCAGGGTTCCCATGGCGGTGCGGCGTACCTCGCCGTACAGCGGGTGCGCCAGCCGGGCGACCGTCCCGTCGGTGCCCACCAGACCCCGCCGCTCGGCTTCCTCGAGGTCGGCTGGCGAGGTCAGCTCCGACAGCGTCGAGACCGCGATCGGCTCGGCGAGCGTCACCAGGTCCACGACGTCCTGGACGCCGGCCGCGAGTCCGCCCATCTCCTGCTCCAGGAGGCTCGCCAGCTCCGGAGAGATCGACGGCTCCCGTGTCCACCGCCAGATCCCGGACGCAGGGGCGAACCGCCCCGAGGCCACCTCGCCGGTGAGCAGGTGTCGAAGGAACAGTGGGCTTCCTTGCGTCAGTGTCCACAACCTGTGCGCGGACGCTGAGTCGACCGGCCCACCGAGCACCCGGGCGACCAGGCCCGTGGTCGCGGCGGCATCCAGCGGGGTCAGGTCCAGCCGCGGCAGCAGGTCGTCCTTCCACAGGGCAGTCACGATGCCGGGGACCGGCTCCCCGGTCCGCAGCGTGACCAGGACCGGTGCCAGCCGACGTACGACCGCGCGGTGCAGCACGATCGCGGAGTGCTCGTCCAGCAGGTGCGCGTCGTCGACGACCAGCACCGGCGGCTGCTCGTGCTCGAGCTGCTCCAGCACCCGACCGATGGACTCCGCGGGGTCACCGGCGGAGACGTCCAGCAGACCGACGAAAGCGCCGAGCGGCAGCGGACGAGCGGCCGCGCTGCCGTGGGCCCAGAGGAGGGTGGAACCCTTGCCCTCCGCTGTGCCGAGTGCCTCCCGGGCAAGCCGGGTCTTGCCCACCCCGGCAGGACCCGCAACGACGATCCCGGCAGCACCCGGCCGGATCGAAGCCGCGACCTGGCGTAGCTCCTCGTCCCTCCCGGTCAGCGGCCACGCCCGCTCCATGGCCGTCAGGGTAGCCACTGCCTCGACGGTCTCGCCGTCGCGGCACCGCACGACGCCAGTGTCGAGCGGGTTGGCTGGACGGGGGGCGGTCGACGATCCCTGCCGCGCGCGTCGCGTGCGACGTCATGCCCGTGGGCGACCGCCTGAGCATAATCTTGGCTCCCCAGCCATGCCCACCATGATGTGGGACAGGTCGACCACGGGACCGGGAGAGGATCCACTCATGGGATGTCTGCTCGCACTGCTAGCCGGGTTCGCACCTCGCATCGCACTGGTGCTCATCTGGATCTTCTCCGACCTGGTGGACCGCGCGTTCACCGGCTTCCTCGTCCCGCTGCTCGGGCTGATCGTCTTCCCGTATGCGACGTTGTTCTACGTCCTTGCCTACAGTCCGGTCACCGGGGTGGCCGGATGGGGCTGGGCTTTCGTGGTACTCGGGTTCATCCTCGATATCGGGCACTGGGCTGGTGGCGGTGTCGCCGGCCGTCAGCGGTACGCGAGCGCGTAGCTCGAAACGCCGCGAAGGCGGCTTGGGTTCTGTGGTCTCCGATGGGTGTTCGCGGGCGAAGGGAGCCCCAGATGAGGCCAGCGGCGGCGACGACGCCGATCGACGGCGTGCCGGTCGATCCACCGTCTCGTCCCGTCCCGCCGGTGGTGGAGCGGCTCGACCGGTCCCGCGTTGGCGGCGTCGCATACCGTGCCGCGCGTCGCTACTCCACTGCCAACGCCGGGCTGATGGCCGCCGGGACAGCGTACTATCTGCTGTTGGCGATGCTGTCCCTGTTGGCGTTCGCCTACGGCGTCATCGCCATCGTGGGAGCCGACGAGCTGGCGGCCTGGTTGACCGACGTGCTGAGTGAGGCGATGCCGAACCTCGTCGGTGATGACGGGATCGACCCGGCGCAGCTCCGATCGACAGCCCAGACGGTCGGTGTCATCGGCCTGGTCGTGCTGCTCTACTCCAGCCTCGGCGCCGTGGGGGGCGCCTCCCGGTCGATCCACGTCATCTACGGGGCTCCACCGGATCCGCGTGCCGTCGTCAGGGCCAAGGCGCGTCACCTCGCGGTCCTCGTGGCCGTGACCCCGCTGATCCTCGTGTCGTTCTCGTCGTCGGGCCTGGCGTCGAGTCTGGCCAAGCCGATCCTCGAGGCGATCGGGTTGCACTCCGGTGTGGTGCGGACCCTGCTCGCCGCAGGTGGCATGGTGATGGGCTTCGTAGTCGACGTGCTGGTCCTGTGGATTCTGTTGGGGACCCTCGGCGGGATCCGACCGCATCGCGAGCCCAGGCTCGGCGCCAGCCTGGTCGGGGCCGGATGTGCGCTGGTGGTCAAGCAGCTCTTGCAGGTCGTGGTTGCGTGGTCCCTGGCCAAGCCGCAGTACGGCGCATTCGCCGCACCCCTCACGGTTCTCTTCGTGTTGTCGCTTCTCTCAACCGTGCTCTATCTCTCCGCGGCAGTCGCCGCAGGCATCAGCGACAAGGACCGGCCGCTGCAGCTGCTCGAAGCCCGCGGCCAGGACGCCGGGCCGGGGCCCCCGGGGCGGTAGCCCGCGTGCCGCAGCCACAACCCCGCCCTAGAGCCCCAACCCATTCGTCGTCATGCCGACATCGCCGCACCGACAGCTCGGACCCCTCCCACACGGCGGCCAGATCGAGGCGCACGGCCCGGCGCCTGGGGCCGTACTGCCCTGCCGGGTCGACCGCCCGGAGGTGTCGGATGAAGTCGGGGAGGTGTGTTCACAGTGTCCGCGACTTCACTTCTCGCGC
>JBIOUF010000256.1:0-14840 GCA_044866695.1 Nocardioidaceae bacterium
GCGTCTCGAAACCAGCGGCCCCCCGGCACAGACCCAGCCACGTGCCCGGTGGTTTCGAGACGCTCGCAAGCTCGCTCCTCAACCACCGTCTGGCTCGCAAGCTCGCTCCTCAACCACCGGGTGGGCCGCCAGCTCGCTCCTCAACCACCCTTCCCACCGCTGGTTGAGGAGCCGGAGCGAAAGCGGAGGCGTCTCGAAACCAGCGGCACCGCGGCACAGCCCCAGCCACGTGCCCGGTGGTTTCGAGACGCTCGCAAGCTCGCTCCTCAACCACCGGGTGGGCCGCCAGCTCGCTCCTCAACCACCCTTGGTGGGCTCGCAAGCACCGGAACCTAGCCCCACCGCTCGGCCATCGCCGCCACCACGTCGAGGTTGCGGTTGGTGCCGGCGGCGAGCGCCTTCTGGAACGCCCCGAACACCTTCGCGTCCTGCATCGTGCCGGTGACCCAGATGTGCGCCGCGCGCCCGATCGCCCAGGCTCGTTCGCCGGGCGGGTCGTAGGCGGCCATCTTCTCGACGACGTCGGCCTGCACCGGGTCCTTGAAGAACACGACGTACCGACGGCTCCTCACCCCGTCGTCGACCGACGGGACGTCCAGGGCCACAGCGTCCTGGTAGGTCCGGCGGAGCTCCGCCGGGGTGAGCAGGATGCAGGGCACCTCGAAGCCGGTCCGCTCCAGCAGCAGCCGCTCCAGCCGCTCTTCCACCCGCTGCGGGGAGCGCATGCGCGTGGCCACCTTGACGTTTCCGGTCTGGATGTAGGTGTCCACGTCGGTGAACCCGTCCTCGGCGAGCCAGTCGCGCAGGCTGGCCATCTGGACCTGCCGCTTGCCCACGTTGACGGCACGGAGCAGGGCGATGAACGTCGACACGCGGCATATCCTGCCCGGTCTGGTAGGCAGGGGTGCGTGAGCGAGCGCCGCGCGGTCCCCGAGGAGTACGTCGGGCTCGTCGACGACGCCGCGATCTTCCCGCCTGGCGAGCTCCCCGTGCCGGAGGCGGTGGCAGCGCATCACCGGTTCGCCGGGACCGAGCACGCCACGCTCGTCGGCCCGTTCGTCGTGGACGACCGGCGGCTCGCCGAGCTCACCCGAGCGGCGGATGAGGTGCCGCCCGTGGCTCTGGTCGTCACGGGTGGCGCCGGCGGGATCCAGCCCGCGGTCGGCCGCGTCGCCGCTGCGGACGTCGTGCTGGCACAGCTGGAGACCGCGCTGCGCGACCTCGACGACCTGCCCGGAGCGGCTCGCCGCGTCGCCGCGGCCACCCAGGCGGCCGGTGTCGCCGTCGACCAGACGCCCGTGTACGTCGAGGCGCCGTGGGCGGCCGGCGTCCCCTCGCACGGCTGGCTGGCGGCCCTCGACGTACTTGCCGAGGCCGGCCTGCGGCTCAAGCTGCGCACCGGCGGCGCCGCCGACGTCCCGGTGCCGTCGGCCGCCGACCTTGCCGACGCCGTGGACGCCGCCTTGGACCGGGGGCTGACGTTCAAGTGCAGCGGTGGGCTGCACCACGCGGTGCGGGCCGGTGCGCGCCACGGGTTCCTCAACGTCCTGCTCGCGGTGGCCGCGGCCTGGGACGGCGCGTCCCCGGCCGAGGCGGCCCGGCTGCTCGAGCGCGAGGACGAGGCCGCGGTGGCAGCCGACGTGCGGGCGGCGGGCAGCGGCCTGGCGTCGGCCCGGCGCTGGTTCGCCTCCTTCGGCAGCTGCAGCGTCGCCGAGCCCCTGGCCGACCTGCGGCGCCTGGAGCTGGTCGGCTGAGACCCTCCCCGGACCCCCGGACCGAGCGCCGGCGTCAGGTAACGGGTCTGCTACAACTCCGCCACGGCGCCCCGCCTTGCCTTGCCAGTCGGCTCGGCCGGGCTAGGGTGCGGGCATGCGACGTACCCTGCGTGCCCTCGTCGGCGGCTTCGCGCTGGCCCTCGCCCTGACCGCCTGCGGCTCCGACGACAGCGGGGACGGCGGCGGTGGCGACGGCGGGTCGGCGTCGTCGGACCTCCAGCTGATCAACGACGGGCAGCTGACGGTCTGCTCCGACATCCCGTACCCGCCCTTCGAGTTCCAGAAGGGCGGGGAGTACACCGGCTTCGACATGGACCTGATGACGAAGATCGCCGAGGGGCTCGACCTGGAGCTGAACGTCCAGGACTCGGCCTTCGAGGGCCTGCAGAGCGGTCTGTCGCTGAACTCGGGCCAGTGCGACGTGGTGGCCAGCGCCATGACGATCACCGACGCCCGCGCGAAGAACCTCGACTTCACCGACGGCTACTACGACTCCAAGCAGTCATTGCTGGTGCCGGTGGACTCCGACATCGCCTCGATCGACGACCTCAGCGGCAAGAAGGTCGGCGTCCAGCAGGGCACCACCGGCAAGACCTACACCGAGGAGAACGCCCCCGACGACGCCGAGATCGTCGCGTTCCCCAGCGACGGAGAGATGTTCCAGGCGATCCAGGCCGGACAGGTGGACGCGTTGCTGCAGGACCTGCCGGTCAACCTCGACCACACCAAGGACGGCAAGTTCAAGATCGTCGAGAAGTACAGCACCGAAGAGCAGTACGGCTTCGCGGTGAAGAAGGGCAACACCGCGCTCAAGGACGCGATCAACGAGCAGCTGCAGGCCCTGCGCGACAGTGGCGACTACGACACGATCTACGACCAGTACTTCTCGACGGAGTAGTAGCCTCCCGGCAGGATCCCCGCCGAGGAGGCCCCATGAAGCGGACGACGAGACGCCGGCTCAACCGCGCGGTCCTGTACACCGTGCTCGTCGCCTTCGTCGTTTTCCTCGCCGTCGTCACGGACTGGCAAGCCGTCAAGACGAACTTCTTCAACACCGAGACGATGAAGGACCTCTTTCCCGACATCGTCACGATCGGCGTGAAGAACACCGTGGTGTACACGTTGGTCGCCTTCGTGGGAGGGCTGACCTTCGCCCTGGTGCTCGCCTTGATGAAGCTGTCGCCGGTGGCGCCGTACCGGTGGCTGGCGACCGGCTACATCGAGTTCTTCCGTGGTCTCCCTGCGCTCGTGGTCATCATCGGGTTCGGGTTCGCGGTGCCGATCGCGTTCAACTGGCGCCCACCGGGCGGCTCGGTCGGCGCGGGCGTCGTCGCCCTCATCGTCGTCTCGGCGGCGTACATGGCCGAGACGCTGCGCGCGGGCATCCAGGCGGTCCCCAAGGGGCAGGCGGAGGCGGCCCGCTCTCTCGGCATGTCGGCAGGACGGACGACGTACTCCATCGTGCTGCCACAGGCCTTCCGGATCGTGATCCCGCCGCTGACCAACGAGTTCGTCCTGTTGCTCAAGGACACGTCGCTGCTGTTCGTGATCGGCGTGGCATTGACGCAGCGCGAGCTCACGACCTACGCCCGCGACGGCCTCACCGAGTTCGCCAACTCAACGCCGCTGACCGTGGCGGCGATCCTGTACCTGATCATCACGCTCCCGCTGACCCGGCTGGTCGCATACATGGAGCGCCGCCAGCAGAGGGCCCGGTGACCGGCATGACCACGACCAACGGCACGACCGAGGGCGCTGGTACGACGGCCCGTGCTATCGAGGTCCGTGAGCTGCACAAGTACTTCGGCGACAACCAGGTGCTGAAGGGCATCGACTTCTTCGTCGACAACGGTCAGGTGGTCTGCGTGATCGGGCCCTCCGGGTCAGGCAAGTCGACTCTGCTGCGCTGCGTCAACCGGCTCGAGGAGCCCACCTCGGGGACGATCCTGGTCGAGGGCATCGACATCTGCGACCCCGAGACCGAGCTGGACCAGGTCCGGTCGCGGATCGGGATGGTGTTCCAGCAGTTCAACCTGTTCCCGCACCTGACGGTGCTGCGGAACCTGACCATCGCCCAGCAACGGGTCCGCAAGCGCGGCAAGGACGAGGCGGTCGCGATCGCCCGCAGGAACCTGGAGAAGGTCGGCCTGGCGAACCGCGAGGACGCCTACCCGGCACACCTGTCAGGTGGACAACAGCAGCGGGTCGCGATCGCCCGGGCGCTGTCGATGGACCCCGACATGATGCTGTTCGACGAGCCGACCAGCGCGCTGGACCCCGAGCTGGTCGGCGACGTGCTCGGGGTGATGAAGCAGCTGGCGTCGGAGGGCATGACGATGATGGTCGTGACCCACGAGATGGGCTTCGCCCGCGAGGTCGGCGACAAGCTGGTCTTCATGGACGGCGGGGTGATCGTCGAGGAGGGCGACCCGCGCGAGGTGCTGGGCAACCCCCAGCACGAACGCACCCGGTCGTTCCTGTCCAAGGTGCTCTGAGGGTACGACCCCGGAGTCGCTCAGCCCTTGTCGTCGTCGCGGAGCTTCTCCCAGACCTCCTTGCACTCCGGGCAGACCGGGTACTTCTCCGGGTCGCGGCTGGGCACCCACACCTTGCCGCACAGGGCGACGACGGGGGTGCCCATCACCATCGCCTCGGTGAGCTTGTCCTTCTCCACGTAGTGGGAGAGCCGCTCGTGGTCACCGTCGTCGGTGGTCTGGGTCCGGCGGTCCTCGACGGTCTGGGTGCCCGGGCTCAGCTGGGTGCTCACCCGGCCAAGTCTAGTTGAGCGCCGGGTCGGCCGGCATCGTGGCCACCCAGGCCAGCTCGCCCGGCTGGCGGCGCAGCACGTCGCGCCACAGGTCCCCCGACCGGGCGTGGAAGACGTCGCTGGGCAGCGAGTCGACGACGTACCAGGACCCCTCCTCGATCTCGGCGGCGAGCTGGCCGACGCCCCACCCGGCGTACCCGGCGAACACCCTCAACCCCCGCAGCACGGGCGAGAGCAGCTCCACCGGGGTGTCCAGGTCGACGATGCCGATGCCGCCGAACACCTCGCGGAACCCGACCGGCTCGTCGGCTCCCGGCACCAGCTCCCCGACGGCGAGTGCCGAGTCCGTGCCGACCGGCCCACCTTGGAACAGCACCTGAGGCGGGCTGGCCACCGCGTCCCAGGCCGGCAGCACCGAGGAGACCGACACCGTCGAGGGCCGGTTGAGCACCGCGCCGAGGGTGCCGGTCTCGTCGTGGTCGAGGAGCAGGACGACGGTGCGCGCGAAGTTCGGGTCGAGCAGCAGCGGCGTGGCGACCAGCAGGCGTCCCGCCCGGGGCGCGCGCCGCGCGTCGGGGCCGGGCGTGGCGGCGGGGTCGGGGCCGGTCATCGCAGCGCGGCGGTGCGCACCGCGGTCGCCACCCTGGTGTGCACCTCGCTGTGGAAGACGCTGGGAGTGATGTAGTTCGCGTTCAGCTCCTCGTCGGTGACGGCGCCGGAGATCGCGTCGGCGGCGGCAAGCAGCAGGTCGATGTCGATGCGCGTCGCCTGGGCGTCGAGCAGCCCGCGGAAGACGCCGGGGAACGCCAGCACGTTGTTGATCTGGTTCGGGTAGTCCGAGCGCCCCGTGGCCACGACGGCCGCATGCTGTCGCGCCACCGCCGGGTCCACCTCGGGCACCGGGTTGGCCAGCGCGAACACCACCGCCGGGTCGGCCATCGACGCGATGTCCTCACCGGACAGGATGTTCGGGGCCGACACGCCCACGAACACGTCCGCGCCCACCATGGCCTCCTTCAGGCTGCCGGTGAGCCCCTCGGGGTTGGTGGCGGCGGCGACCCAGTCCAGGGAGGGGTGCAGGCCGGGCCGGTCGGCGTACACCACGCCCTCGACGTCGGCGACCACGACGTTCTTCGCGCCCGCGGCGAGCAGCACCCGCAGGATCGCGGTGCCGGCCGCGCCGGCCCCCGACATCACGATGCGAACCTGACCGAGGTCCCGCTCCACCACGCGCAGGGCGTTGCGGAGCGCAGCGAGGACGACGATCGCGGTGCCGTGCTGGTCGTCGTGGAAGACCGGGATGTCGAGGATCTCGCGGAGCCTGGCCTCGATCTCGAAGCAGCGGGGCGCGGAGATGTCCTCCAGGTTGATCCCGGCGAACCCCGGCGAGAGGGCGCGGACGATCTCGACCAGCTGGTCGGGGTCCTGGGTGTCCAGGCAGATCGGCCACGCGTCGATGCCGGCGAACCGCTTGAACAGCGCGGACTTCCCTTCCATGACCGGCAACGCGGCCGCCGGGCCGATGTTGCCCAGGCCGAGCACCGCGGACCCGTCGGTCACGACGGCCACCGCGTTGCGCTTCACGGTCAGCCGCCGGGCGTCCTCGGGGTTCGCCGCGATCGCCTCGCAGACCCGGGCCACCCCCGGCGTGTACACCAGCGACAGGTCGTCGCGCGTGCGCAGCGGGTGCTTCGCGGCCATCTCGATGGTCCCGCCCAGGTGCATCAGGAACGTGCGGTCGGAGACCTGGTGCACCTCGACGCCCTCCAGCGCCCGCAGGGCTTCGACGACGGACGCGGCGTGGGCGGTGTCGGACGCCGCGACGGTGACGTCGATCTTGATCCGGTCGTGCCCCGAGGCGGTGACGTCCAGGGCGGTCACCGCGCCGCCGGCCTCCTCCACGGCGCTGGTCAGCACGCTGATCGCGCTTCCGCCCGCGGGCAGCTCCAGGCGTACGACGATCGAGTAGCTGATGCTGGGTGTCGGGGCCACGGCCCCATGGTCTCAGAAGACCACCCTCCGTCGAGCTCCCCCGACGCCGGTCGAGCCGGTCGCCCCGTGAGCCGGCCCGTGCCGAGACCTCCGCGACCCGGGCGGAGAGCCAGCCCGCGGCCCGGTGGTTTCGAGACGGGCTCGCAAGCGGTTCCTGAGGAGGGCGACGAAGGAGCCCGTCTCGAAGGGCGCCCTCCTCAACCACCGGTAGGTGGACCGACGGTGGTTGAGGAGCCGGAGCGCCAGCGGAGGCGTCCTCGACTCGGGCTGAGGAGCGAGCTTGCGAGCGTCACGAAGCCAACCACCGGGGGGCTCGCAGGGTCAGTGCTGGACGGTGACGTCGCCACCCCTGAGCGGCACCAGCTCGATCCACACCTTGCCGGGCGGCAGGGTGAGCGCGTTCCCGCCGGCCTTCAGCGTGACCGGCGCGTCGTACCCGTCCTTGCTCCACGTCCCCCGGACCAGCCGTCCGCCATGGAACACCATCGCCGGGCCGGTGCCGGTCAGCTTGGTCTCGGGCACCGGGTTGCCGGCCGGGTCGAGGTAGCCGGCGTCCCCCACACGCACCCGGAGCACCAGCACGGTGTCGGCCTGGAACTGGTCGCCCGCGTCGGCGTTGGTGTCGGTGTTGACGTAGTGGCCGCCGGAGAAGCCGAACTGGGTCGCACTGCCCGCGGAGAACGACGCGACCAGGCCCGCGGCGGGCTGGCCCTTCGGGAAGTCGGCGGCGTCGCCGAACGGCAGGTAGGGCGGCGGTGGGTCCGCGGGGTCCAGCTTCTTCACCAGCTGCGGCAGCCGGTTCATCAGGTTGTACGGCGCGGAGCGACCGCTGTCGCGGTAGAAGCCCGGCCCGCCCTCGGTGTAGGTGGTGATGCCCGCGTCCTTCAGCCGCGCCTGGGTCTGCGGCGCCCCGCCGCTGGCCACCAGCACCGCCTCGGCCGGCTGCACGATGCCGATGTCGGTGGCCCGCATCGACCGGACCGGACCGACCACGTCGGGGACGGTCTCGTAGAAGAACACCGCCAGCCGGGTGATTCCTCCCTCGACCAGCTCCTCGGTGACCAGGTCCGCCCCACCGAGCCCGACCTGCGGCCGGCTGGAGGCGGAGTTGTCGATCTTCACCACCACCACCGGGTGCTTCGGCAGGCCGGCGGCGACGACGCGGCCGGTCAGCGGGGAGAGGACCGGCTCGTCGGGGGTCCCGCTGGGCGAGGCGTCCGGCTCGTCGGGCTCGTCGTCACCCCCGCAGCCGGCCAGCGCCAGCGCTGTCACCAGGAGCCCGGTGAGCAGCGCGGGGGCCCGGAGGGCACGCCGGGGGGCGGTCCGATGCGCAGCCATGGGTGTCAGTGTGGCCCAGCGCCCTCACGGCGCACGGCAGGACGCGCCGCCCGCCCCGAATGTGGACCAGGCCAATGGACTTATCGTCTTCGTCACCAGGCCGGACGGCCCGACCCACCAACACTGACGGTTCGACCCTCCAACACTGACGGCTCGGCACACCAACACTGACGGCTCGGCACACCAACATTGACGGCTCGACGCACAAGAGGGGTGGGGTCAGGCCAGGTCAGATCAGAGCTTGGCGCCGCCGTCGACGTAGAGGGTCTGGCCGGTCACGAAGGACGCCTCCTCGCTGCACAGGAAGGCCGCCGCGGCGGCGATGTCGTCGGGCTGGCCGACGCGGCGTACCGGGATCATCTCCGCGGCCGCCGCGCGGTAGGCCTCGGGCTCGACCCCGACGCGCCTGGCGGTGGCGTCGGTCATGTCGGTGACGATGAAGCCGGGCGCGACGGCGTTCGCGGTGATGCCGAACGGGCCGAGCTCGAGCGCCAGCGTGCGGGTGAGGCCCTGCAGGCCCATCTTGGCCGCGGAGTAGTTCGCCTGGCCGCGGTTGCCCAGCGCCGAGGTGCTGGACAGGTTGAGGATCCGGCCGTACTTCGCCGGGACCATGTGCTTCTGGGCCGCCCGGCTCATCAGGAAGGCACCGCGCAGGTGCACCGCGATCACCGTGTCCCAGTCGTCCTCGGTCATCTTGAACAGCAGGTTGTCCCGGATCACCCCGGCGTTGTTGACCAGGACGTCGAGCGACCCCAGCTCGGCGACCACGCGGCCCACCGCCGCGTCGACCGCCGACGCGTCCGCCACGTCGCAGGCCAGGCCCAGCGCACGCTGCGCTCCGAGGCCCTCGGCGGTGGCCCGCGCCGCGCCCTCGTCGAGGTCGAGCACCGCGACCGAGGCGCCCTCGGCGGCGAACCGGCGGGCCGTGGCCGCCCCGATCCCCCGCGCGGCTCCGGTGACCACCGCCACCCTGCCCGAGTAGCGACCCATCACAAGCCTCCTCCGCGGTAGCCGACGACACCCTCCAGGGTGGCGCGGGCCACTGTAGCGACGACCGGGCCGCCCCCCGCCGGTGCCTTACCCTTGAATGGTGCAGAAGGAGGGGTTCCGGTTCGCCGTCGTGCTCGCGACGGGGATGGCGCTTGCCGCGATGCTGGTCGGCTGGGTCTACGACCTGCCGCTGCGCGACCCCGACAGCGTGGCCGGTCCCACCTACCTCCGGCTGCCGGCGATCCTCCTGGCCGCCTTCCTCGCCGACGTGCTGCCTCGGGCCGCGTGGCGGGCCCGCCGGTCGCTGCACGTCGGCGCCGAGGTGGCGGCGGTGGTCCGCGAGCGGTGGCCGTGGTCGCACGTGCGGTTCGCGCTGACCGGGCTGCTGGCCTGGTACGTCACCTACGCGTCGTTTCGGAACCTGAAGTCCTTCGTCCCGTTCGTCAACGACCGGCTGTGGGACGGCTGGTTCGCCGACCTGGACCGGCTGCTGTGGTTCGGGCACGACCCGGCGGCGGTGCTGCACTCCTGGCTCGGCACCGGCACCGCCGCGCACCTGCTGTCCTTCGTGTACGTCGCGTGGATCGTGTTCGTGCCCCTGTCGCTGGCGCTGGCGCTGGTCTGGTCCCGCGACTCCCGGGCCGCGGCGTGGTACGTCACGGCGGTGGCGGTCGCGTGGACGCTGGGCGTGGCGACGTACTTCCTGCTGCCGACGCTGGGCCCGGTGTACTCCGAGCCGCAGCTGTTCACCGGGCTCGACCACACCTACGTCACCGACCTGCAGGCGACGATGATGGACGAGCGTCGAGAGGTGCTGACCAACCCGTTCACGACCAAGGCGGTCCAGACCATCGCGGCGTTCGCCTCGCTGCACGTCGGGGTGAGCTGGGTGATGTGCCTGATGGCCGAGCTGCTGCGGCTGCCGCGGGCACTCCGCGCGTTCCTGTGGGTGTTCCTGGCGCTGACCGTGCTCTCGACGGTGTACCTCGGCTGGCACTTCTCCGTCGACGCGGTCGGCGGCGTGGTGCTGGGCACCGCCGCGGTGTGGATCGCCGCCATGGGCACCGGACAGTCGTTCCGCCGCCGCCCGCTGCACGCGGTTCCGGCCCGCTCGGAGGGCGAGGCGCTGGAGTCGGCGCCCCGCGGCTGAGCCCGCTCAGCCGGCGCGGGCGCCGAACAGCCGGCGCCACAGCCACCCGGACGGCTCGAACCGCCCGTCCACCACGTAGGCCGCGGTCGGCTCGTCGAACAAGGTAGCCTCCAGTGCCCGCCGCGCTCCCGACCGGGCCGCGACCAGGAGCTGGTCGCCCGGCCGCAGCCGCTCGTCGGGGGGAGGCGTCGGTAGCACCGTCTCGTCGTCCCGCAGGACCGCCAGCAGTACGGCGTCCAGAGCCCGGTCGCGGTCGGCGGGGCTGCGCATCAGGTCGCCGGCCCGGATCCCCTCGCCCTCCAGCCGGCCTTGGAGGGCCGGCGCGTCGTCGGGTCCGAGGCCGACCTGCCACAGCTCCGGCGTGCCGTGCCCGCACCGCGCGACCAGCCGGTCGACCAGCTCCTCGGCCCACTCGGCGCCGAGCCGGGGCACCAGGGGCAGGAACCGCATCAGCGAGGGCGTGGCCAGCCGGGCCAGCACCTCGTGGGCGACCACCTCGGCGGGGACCATGCCGAACGCGACCCCCATCGCTTCGAACAGCGGCACGTTGGCGTGCCGGTTGCGCAGCGACACCAACGCCAGGCGGGGGTTGACCTCGCGCGCCGCGTCGAGCAGCCAGAGGTTGGTGGTGTCGTTCTCGGTGGCCGCCACGAACGCGTCGGCCCGCTCCAGCTCGGCGCGGACGCCCTCGACGGGGGCGGCGTCGTCGTCGCGGAGCCGGCTCAGGTCGTCCAGCACGGTCACCTCGAGGCCCTCGGCGCGCAGGTCCTCGGTCAGCTCCCCGCTCAGCCGGCCCTGGCCGCACACCACCCAGCGGCCCCGCGGCACCGGGTCGCGCCGGGGCGGGAGCGGGGTCCCGGGGGCACTGGTCAGCCACACCATCAGCTGGTACTGAGCCGGGGAGCGCAGCAGGATCCGCAGGTGGTCGCCGAACCGGTCCAGCGGGTTGACCACCTCGAAGGCGTCGAAGGACCGCATCCGGTCCCCGACCCGCCGCGAGCTGGTGCGGGCGATCACCGGCAGGCCAGGCCGGACCAGCGAGGCCGTCATCGTGACGTCGAGGTTGGTCTCGTCGTCGTTGGTGAGCGCCAGCACGCCCTCACAGGCGGGGTGGGTCAGCCCGGCCGCGACCAGCACCTCGGTGTCCCGCGCGTTGCCGAAGACCGCCGGCGTGTCGGCCCGGTAGGAGTCCAGGTCGACCCGGGACACCCGGCCCTCGTCGCGGTCGCACACCACGAACCGCCGGCCCATCTGGTCCAGCGAGACCGCGATCCGCTTCGCGGCGTCGCCGTACCCCACCAGGATGAGGAACGGCTCGGCCATCCGGTCGACCTTCCGGGCCACCCGCCGGCGGGCCACCGCCCTGCGGAACGCCCGGTCCTGCACCAGCGCGAGCATCGACCCGATCGCGTACGCCCAGCCGACCACCGACAGGAAGGTCACGAACGTGACCCACATGCGCTGCTCGGTGGTCAGCGCGTGCGGGATCTCCCCGAAGCCGATCGTGCTCGCGGTGTAGCTCATGAAGTAGAACGACTCGAACAGCGTCATGTGGTAGGGGTTGCCGTGGTCGTCCTGACCCGGCAGGAGGGTCAGGCCGAGCACGCTCACGGCGAAGATGACGATCAGCACGATGAGCGGGGCACGCATCCGGCGCAGCACCAGCAGGATGCCGGCCGAGCTGGGCCGGTCGTGCAGGTCGGCGAGCGCGGTCACCCAGCCCGGGTCGACCCCGCGCGGTGCCGGTCCGGCCGCGCCGGGTCGGCCGGCCTCCTTGCCCCAGCGGTGCTCCCGGTCCTCCTCCTCGTCGTCGGACAGCAGCCGGTGCCACCACAGCAGCAGCGGGTTCACCACCGGGGTGCCTAGCGCCGCTGGAAGGAGACCGTCTCGGCGACCAGCAGGATCACCGAGACCACGTTGGCGAACAGGGCACCGGCCGAGAGCGACACCACGCTCGCGGTCATCTCGGTGGTCAGGCCGGCGTCGGTGGCCTCGCTGGCGTAGGTCCACACCACCGCCGCCGCGACCAGCTGCAGCACGGCGACCAGGCTGGTCGCCAGGTGGACGGCGCCGAGCTGGGTGCGGTCGCCGAACTTCAGCACCGTCGCGATCAGGTTGACCACGATGGCGGCGAACAGCTCGTAGACGTTGTGCAGCTCGGGGTTGCCGATGTCGCCGATGAAGAAGCCGAAGTTCAGCGTCGCGGCGAGCAGCACGAAGAACCCGAAGATCACCTTCTCCAGGTTCATCGCACCACTCCAGCCATTCTCGCCACTTGCGGCTCTGTGGCATCGTACGCCGGTCGGGCCGTCGTCAGCCTTGGGCGAGGGCGGCCCGCAGCCGTGCGGCGTACTCCTCGACCTCCCCGTCGGCGTACCTGGTGCGCGGCCAGAAGAACCCGCGGAGGCCGTCGCCCTTCGTCCGCGGCACCACGTGGAGGTGCAGGTGCGGCACGCTCTGGCTGACGGTGTTGTTGATCGCCACGAACGAGCCCTGTGCGCCCAGGCCGTCCAGCATCGCCTGGGCCAGCCGTTGCCCGGCCGCCATGAGGGGGTCGCGCAGCCCGGCGGGCAGGTCGGTCAGCGTCGCGACGTGCTCGCGCGGGACGACCAGCGTGTGGCCCTTGAACACCGGCCGGTGGTCCAGGAAGCCCACCGTCAGCTCGGACTCCCAGACCACCGGCGCGGCCACCTCGCCGGCGACGATCCGGCAGAACAGGCAGCCGACGGTCATCGCGGCTCATCCGTGCCGGCCGGGAGCAGGGGCATGGCCGACACGATACGAAACGCGGACGAGCCGACAGACACCACAGCACCGGTGCCGCTGATGCGGCGCCGGTGCTGTGGGGGCAGCGTGCGGCGGTCTCAGACCGGACGGACGCGGGTGGCCTGGGGACCCTTGGGTCCCTGGGCGACGTCGAACTCGACGCGCTGGTTCTCCTCGAGGTTCTTGAAGCCGGTGCCCTCGATCGCGGAGAAGTGCACGAAGACGTCGGGGCCCTCGGTCGGGGCGATGAAGCCGAAGCCCTTCTCGCCGTTGAACCACTTCACGGTTCCTTGTGCCATGTGGTGCTCCTTCCAGAGCTGTTGTCGGTCGTCGCACCGTGCGACGCCCGGGGTCTGTTTGTTCAGTGGCCGCCGCGGACTCCGGCCGAGAAGCCGGCGGCGGTGTGCACACGCCTGCTCGCCGGGCTGGTCGCGGGACTCGCGGCGGGACCGGTCGCGGGAGCGGGGGCGCGGCCGGCACCTCGTGCGGGACGACCGGTCCTGGTCGCCCGTCGTCGCCGGGGCGGGCGCGACGAGGAAAGGGGCACCACGTCGGAAGGCCGGCCCTCGACGTCACCGGCCCGGCGGTAGTCTCTGGCGCCGGGCGCGATGACCCGCAGGTGCGGGTCGGTCCCACCGGCCACCCGGGTCGTGGTCGGCCGGATGCCCGCCCGGCGCATGACCGCGCGCACCTCACCGGCCTGGTCGTCGGCCGTGATGGTGACCACCGTGCCGGCCTCGCCGGCCCGCGCGGTGCGCCCCGACCGGTGCAGGTACGCCTTGTGCTCGACGGGCGGGTCGGCATGGACCACCAGGGCGACCTGGTCCACGTGGATGCCACGGGCCGCGATGTCGGTCGCCACCAGCGCGCCGGCCCGGCCCGCGGTGAACGCGGCCAGGTTGCGCGCGCGGGCCCCCTGGGCGAGGTCGCCGTGCAGCTCGACCGCGGAGACGCCGCGGGTTCGCAGCTGCCGGGTCAGCGCCTTCGCGCCGCGCTTGGTGCGGGTGAACACGATCGTCCGGCCGGGCGCGGCCGCCAGGTCCGCGACGACCGGCAGCCGGTGCTCACGCAAGACGTGCAGCAGGTGGTGGGTCATCTCGGCGACCGGCGACTCCGCGGCGTCGACCTCGTGGACCACCGGGGCCGAGAGGTACCGCCTGACCAGCACGTCGACGCCGCCGTCGAGGGTGGCGGAGAACAGCATCCGCTGCCCGCCGTCCGCCGTCGCGTCCAGCAGCCGGCGTACGGACGGCAGGAAGCCGAGGTCGGCCATGTGGTCGGCCTCGTCGAGCACGGTGACGCGTACGTCGCCCAGGGTCACGTGTCGGCTGGACATCAGGTCCAGCAGCCGGCCGGGACAGGCCACGACGATGTCCACGCCGGCGTCCAGGGCCTTGGTCTGCCGGGCGGCGGGCACCCCGCCGAACACCGTCGCGACCCGCAGGCCGACCGCCTGGGCGAGGGGCGTCACGACCTCGGCGACCTGGGCCGCGAGCTCTCGGGTCGGCACCAGCACCAGCCCGACGGGCCGTCGGGCCCGCGCCCGAGGGCCACGGGACAGCGCGGCCACGAGGGGCAGGGCGAAGGCCAGCGTCTTGCCGGAGCCGGTGCGGCCCCGGCCGAGGACGTCGCGACCGGCGAGGGAGTCCGGGAGGGTGGCCGTCTGGATCGGGAACGGCGAGGTGATGCCGCGGTCGGCGAGCCGGCGCACGAGCGCGTCGGGGACCCCGAGGCCGGCGAAGGAGGCGGGCGAGTCGTGGGCGTGCGGGGGCACCGCACGAGGGGGGTGGGGGTTGATGAGGGTGCTCCAGGTCTGAGGCCGCGTCCCGGCCGGCGCGAGGATTCGCGGGCTCGGCGAGAGGCGACGAGGACGACCCGGGACAAGACGTCGGTGGGCCGTTGCGACCAGTCTACGGGACCGGGGCGAGGACCACCAATCGGCTCGACATTCCCCCGCCGGCGAGCCCCCGGTGGTCCAGGAGGGCGAGCTCGCGAGCCCACCGGTGGCTGAGGAGGGCGAGCCGCTAGGCGAGCCCACCTGTGGTTGAGGAGGGCGAGCCGC
>JBIOUF010000257.1:0-11124 GCA_044866695.1 Nocardioidaceae bacterium
CCACGGCGCAGGTCAGCTCGCCGAGGTCGTCGACGAGCCCCACGCCCCCGGGGTTGCGCAGCGCCAGCATGGCGATCCCGCCGGCCGGGCCGAGGCCCCACCGGCGGGCGGCGAGGGCCAGCCGCGCCGCGGTGAGCGGAGGGTACGGCCGCAGGACGCCGCTGGCCCCGAGGACCCGGGCTGCGGTGACCGCGCCGACCGCGTCGCGCCCCAGGCGCAGACCCAGACCGGACAGCCTCGACGCGGCGCCGGGCAACGTCGTGGTCAGGGGGCTCCGGGTCACCGGTGCGCCGCGCGGGGCGCCACCAGGCGGGTGGCCGTCCAGTCGCGGCTCACCGCGACGGTCGTGGTGATGGCCAGCCCGGCCACGGGCGCCGCCTCCGCGACGTCGGAGGGGTCCACGGCGTTGCTGCGGCCCACCTTGGGCGTGATCAGCCAGATCACGCCGCCCGGGCCGAGGTCGGTGAGGGAGTCCATCAGCGCGTCCACCAGGTCCCCGTCGTCGTCACGCCACCACAGCACGATGGCGTCCACGACGTTGCCATAGTCCCCGTCGACCAGGTCGGCGTCGATGGCGTCCTCGATCTGGACCCGCAGGTCGTCGTCGACGTCGTCGTCCCACCCCAGCTCCTGGACCACCATCTTGGCGGTGAAGCCCAGCCGCGCTCCGGCGCTCTGGGTGTCCGCGCCGCCGGGGGTCGCGCTCACGTCTTCGTGCCTCCGCTCTTCCGCCCGACGCCTGGGCATGCCGGGCCTGCTCGTTCTCGCGTAGTCCACCGGAGAACCGGCAGGCGTGCAACCCTGGGACGAGCGGGGCCCGTGCGCTCGCCGGGCTCGCGCGGCTACCGGTTGGTAGAACTTGTCACCCACGTGGGCCGTGGGACGATTGGCCCGTGGCTGACACCAACGAACGCCCGGTCGTGATCCATGAGGGCCTCCCCACCCAGCTCCCCGACATCGACCCCGACGAGACCAGGGAGTGGCTCGAGTCGCTGGACCAGATGATCGACGAGCGAGGCCGCGAACGCGCCCGGTTCGTCATGCTCAAGCTCCTGGAGCGGTCCCGGGAGAAGCAGGTCGGCGTGCCCGCCCTGCGCAGCACCGACTACATCAACACCATCCCGCCGGAGCGCGAGCCATGGTTCCCCGGCGACGAGATGGTCGAGCGGCGCATCCGCGCCTTCCTGCGCTGGAACGCCGCCATCATGGTCTCCGGCGCCAACCGCAAGGGCCTCGAGGTCGGCGGGCACATCGCGACCTACCAGTCCTCGGCCTCGCTCTACGAGGTGGGCTTCAACCACTTCTTCAGGGGCAAGGACCACCCCGGCGGCGGTGACCAGGTGTTCATCCAGGGGCACGCCTCCCCCGGCATGTACGCCCGGGCGTTCCTCGAGGGCCGGCTCAGCGAGCAGCAGCTCATGCACTTCCGCCAGGAGGTGCAGCACGGTCCCGGCAAGGGGCTGCCGTCGTACCCGCACCCCAGGCTGATGCCGGACTTCTGGGAGTTCCCCACCGTCTCGATGGGGATCGGCGCGCTCAACTCCATCTACCAGGCCCGGTTCAACCGCTACCTGCACAACCGCGGCATCAAGGACACCAGCCAGCAGCGGGTGTTCACCTTCCTCGGCGACGGCGAGATGGGCGAGCCGGAGTCGCTGGGCGCCATCGGCCTGGCCGCCCGCGAGGAGCTGGACAACCTCACCTTCGTCATCAACTGCAACCTTCAGCAGCTCGACGGCCCGGTCCGTGGCAACGGGAAGGTGATCCAGGAGCTGGAGTCGCTGTTCCGCGGTGCCGGCTGGAACGTCATCAAGGTGATCTGGGGCCGGGAGTGGGACCCGCTGCTGGCCCAGGACGTCGACGGCGTGCTGGTCAACAAGATGAACAGCACCCCCGACGGCCAGTTCCAGACCTACTCGGTGGAGTCCGGGGAGTACATCCGGGAGAGCTTCTTCGGCGGCGACCCGCGGCTGCGCCGGATGGTCGAGCACATGAGCGACGACGAGATCCGCAAGCTGCCGCGCGGCGGTCACGACTACCGCAAGGTGTACGCCGCCTTCGACGCCGCCACCCGCCACGTCGGGCAGCCGACGCTGATCCTCGCCAAGACCGTCAAGGGCTGGACGATCGAGTCCCTGGAGGGCAAGAACGCCACCCACCAGATGAAGAAGCTGGCGCTGCCGGACGTCAAGAAGTTCCGCGACCGGCTGTACCTGCCGATCAGCGACCAGGAGATCGACGAGACCTACGAGCGCACCGGCGTGCCTCCGCTGTTCCACCCCGGTGAGAAGGCGCCCGAGATCGAGTACATGCTCGAGCGTCGCAAGCAGCTCGGCGGGTCGCTGCCCCGGCGGGTGGTGCGCGCCGCGCCGCTGAAGCTGCCCGACGACAAGGTGTACGCCGAGCTGAAGCAGGGCTCCGGCAAGCAGTCGGTGGCCACCACCATGGCGCTGGTCCGGCTGCTCAAGGACCTGATCAAGAACCCGGAGATCGGGGCGCGGATCGTCCCGATCGCCCCCGACGAGTTCCGCACCTTCGGCATGGACTCGATGTTCTCGACCCACAAGCTGTACAACCCGCACGGTCAGACCTACGAGTCGGTGGACCGCAAGCTGCTGCTGGCCTACAAGGAGTCGCCACAGGGGCAGCTGCTGCACGAAGGCATCTCCGAGGCCGGTGCGATGGCGTCGGCCACGGCGGCGGGCTCGGCGTACGCGACCCACGGCGAGTACATGATCCCGGTCTACCTGTTCTACTCGATGTTCGGCTTCCAGCGCACCGGCGACTGGATCTGGGCCATGGCCGACCAGCTCGCCCGGGGCTTCCTGATCGGCGCCACGGCCGGACGCACGACGCTGACCGGCGAGGGTCTCCAGCACGCGGACGGGCACTCCCCGCTGCTGGCCGTCACCAACCCCGCGGTCGTGCACTACGACCCGGCGATGGCCTACGAGGTGTCCCACATCGTCGCCGACGGCCTGCGCCGGATGTACGGCACCTCCGAGGAGCACCCGCACGGCGAGAGCGTGGTCTTCTACCTCACCGTCTACAACGAGCCGATCCAGCAGCCCAAGGAGCCGGAGGGCCTCGACGTCGAGGGCCTGCTGCGCGGGGTCTACAAGGTCGCCGACGCGCCCGCCTCCGCACCCGACGGGGCACCGCGCGTGCAGCTGATGGCCTCGGGCGTCGGCTTCCCGTGGATCACCGAGGCGGCCAGGCTGCTCGCCGAGGAGTGGGGCGTGGCCGCGGACACCTGGTCGGTGACGTCGTGGAACGAGCTCGCCCGGGACGCCGTGGCTGCCGAGGAGTGGAACCTGCTGCACCCCTCCGAGCCGCCCCGGACGCCGTACGTCACCGAGAAGCTGAGCCAGGCCGAGGGGCCGTTCGTCGCGGTCTCCGACTTCATGCGCGCGGTGCAGAACCAGATCGCCAAGTGGGTGCCCGGGGACTACCACGCCCTGGGCGCGGACGGGTTCGGCTTCGCAGACACCCGCCCCGCCGCCCGCCGGTTCTTCCACATCGACGCACAGTCGGTGGCCGTCCAGGCCCTCGCGGCACTCGCCAAGCGCGGTGAGGTCAAGCCGGAGACGGTGCAGGAGGCCTTCGACAGGTACCGGATCGACGACCCGACGGCCGTTCGTGGCGTCCGGCAGGAAGGTGGGGACGCCTAGGACGGGCCGGGCAACCAGGATTGACGGCTCGACCCACCAGGATTGACGGCTCGACCCACCAGGATTGACGGCTCGACCCACCAGGATTGACGGCTCGACCTCAGGTATGGCGGGAGAGGGGTGGTGTGGGAAACTGGCGGGTGAAACCTCGCATGAGACTCCACCCGCCGGACGCGCGCGGCGGGACACCACATGACGGAGGGAGCCGCCCCGCATGACCGACGCCGTGCCCCCCGGATGTGAGCTCTCCTACCTCACCATCCACGGCCACCGGCGCGCGTTCGTGAAGGTCGGCAAGGGCCCGGTCCTGCTGCTGCTGCACGGCATGGGCGTCGACCACACCACGTGGAACGCCGTCATCCCGCGGCTCGCGAAGCACTACACGGTGCTCGCGCCCGACCTGCTCGGTCACGGCGAGTCCGACAAGCCCCGGGCCGACTACAGCGTCGGCGGCTACGCCAACGGCATGCGCGACCTGCTCACCGTGCTCGGCATCGACAAGGTGACCGTGGTGGGACACAGCCTGGGCGGCGGGGTGGCCATGCAGTTCGCCTACCAGTACCCCGAGCGGACCGAACGCCTGGTCCTGGTCTCCCCCGGCGGGCTCGGCCGTGAGGTGAACGCGACGATCCGCGCGGTCACCCTGCCGGGCTTCGACGCCGCGATGGGCGTGCTCACCTTGCCCGGGCTCCGTCACCTCGCCACGTCGATCCTCCGGGCGGTGTCGGAGGTGGGGCCTTCGCGGGCGCGGGACCTCGGCGAGATCGCCGACATCCTCGACCGGCTCTCGGACCCCCGCACCCGCCGGGCGATGCGGCACGTGGTGTCGACGTGCGTGGACTGGCGCGGTCAGATCATCTCGATGGTCGACCGCGCCTACCTCACCAAGGCGATGCCGATCTGCGTGATGTGGGGCGACGACGACCACGTCATCCCGACCAGGCACTCCGAGACCGCCCGCCAGATCGCGCCGGGCGCCATGGTGGAGATCATCGCCGACGCCGGGCACTTTCCGCACAAGGAGCATCCGGAGCGGTTCGTGCAGATCCTCGACGAGTTCGTCCGGACCACCCAGCCGGCGACCTACCACCGTGGCCGCTGGCGCGCCCTGCTCAAGAACGGCGCCCCCGAGCACGGGCCGCTCCTCGACCAGGTCCCCGACTCCCAGGTCGTCGTCATCGCCTAGGAGGATCGCCTAGGAAGCCTCGCCCATGGTTCCGTCGATGCCGTCGCCGCGCTCGCGGGTCAAGGTGGCGCGCCGGATGCACAAGGCGCTCGGCGGGCTCACCGCCACGGCGCTGGCCCGGATGGACCGGGACATGCCGTGGTTCCGCGACCTGTCGGCGGAGCAGCGGTCGTGGGTAGGGATGGTCGTCCATGCGGGGATCCGCTCGTTCATCGCCTGGTACCGCGACCCGCGGACCAACCCGGCGCTGCAGTCGGAGGTGTTCGGGCCGGTGCCGCGGTCCTTCGCGGGGGTTGTGACACTCCAACAAACCGTCGCGATGATCCGGCTGACCATCGAGGTGGTCGAGGAGAACATCGACGAGCACATCGACAGCGAGGACGTGCCGGGCGTCGAGGCGGCCGTCCTGCGCTACGGGCGCGAGCTGGCGTTCGCGACGGCGGAGATCTACGCGCGCGCCGCCGAGATGCGCGGCGCCTGGGACGCCCGGCTCGAAGCGCTGCTGGTCGACTCGGTGATGCGGGCGGAGGCGCAGGACGCGGTGCTGACCCGCGCCGGCGCCCTGGGCTGGTCGGAGCGCCGCAACGTCGCCGTCGTGGTGGGCGCCGTGCCGGCCCGGCCCCGGGGAGGCGCGACCCGGGCGACCATCTTCGACGACGTACGACGCTCGGCGCGGCTGGCCGACATGGAGGCGCTCTGCGCGGTGCAGGGCGAGCGGCTGGTCGTCGTCCTGAGCGAGGTGGACGACCCCGACAAGGCCGCCGCCGTGGTGGAGCCCTACTTCGGGGACGGCCCCGTCGTCGTCGGCCCGGTGGTCGCCGGCCTGCCGCTGGCCCATGTCTCCGCCCGGGCCGCGGTGTCGGGTCTCCGGGCGGCGCCGGGGTGGCCGGCGGCCCCCAGGCCGGTGAGCAGCGAGGACCTGCTTCCCGAGCGCGCGCTGGACGGCGACCAGACCGCCCGCAGCGAGCTGGTTGCCGAGGTGTACGCGCCGCTGCGCGACGCCGGCGTCTCGACGCTGCGCACGGTCGCTGCCGTCCTCGAGCAGGGCGGCTCGGTGGAAGGGGCAGCCCGGGCGCTGTTCGTGCACCCCAACACCGTCCGCTACCGGCTCCGGCGGGCCACGGACGCGACCGGGCTGCCGGTTGGTGATCCTCGTCACGGGTACACGCTCCGTGTGGCCCTGACCCTGGGCCGGCTGAGCGTGGAACAGGAGACCGACGACGATGGTTTGTAGGGTTCCCACAAGGCCGCGGGCCCATTCTCGTTCGCTGCTGGTTCGACCCGGTGGCCCGGCAGCGGGCAGAGTAGTCGCGTGCTCGTGATCGCAGCCCCCGGACAGGGCGCCCAGGCGCCCGGCTTCCTCGCGCCCTGGCTGGAGGACGACGGCTTCTCCGCGCGGCTGTCCTGGCTGTCCGCCGTCGCCGGTCTCGACCTCGTGCACTTCGGCACCCGGGCCGACGCCGAGACGATCCGCGACACCGCGGTCGCCCAGCCGCTGCTCGTGGCCGCGGCCCTGGCGACCGCGCCGGACCTGGTCCCGGCCTCCTCCGACGGCGGGTCCGTCGGCGCCTACGCCGGACACAGCGTCGGCGAGCTCGCCGCCGCCGCCCTGGCCGGAGCGCTCACCCCGGAGCAGGCCGTCGTGCTGGTGCGCGAGCGGGGCCGGGCGATGGCCGAGGCGGCGGCGGTGACCCCGACCAGCATGACCGCGGTCCTCGGCGGCGTGCGCGACGACGTGCTGGCGGGGCTCGACAAGCACGGCCTCACCGCCGCCAACGACAACGGCCCCGGCCAGGTCGTGGCCGCGGGCACGGTCGAGCAGCTGGCCGCGTTCGCCGACGACCCGCCGGCACGGGCGCGCCTGGTGCCGCTCTCGGTGGCCGGCGCCTTCCACACCGAGCACATGGCTCCGGCGGTCCGGACCCTGGCCGGGTACGCCGCCGCCATCGCCACCGCCGACCCGGTCACCCCGGTGATCTCCAACCGCGACGGCAAGGTCGTCACCGACGGCCGCGAGCTCCTCGACCGGCTCGTGGCGCAGGTGAGCAGCCCGGTGCGCTGGGACCTGTGCATGGAGACCATGGCCGGCCTCGGCGTCACCGGTCTGCTCGAGCTGCCGCCCGCCGGCACCTTGACCGGCATCGCGAAGCGGGCCCTGAAGGGCGTGGAGACCTTCGCCCTGAAGACCCCGGACCAGCTCGACGAGGCACGTGCGTTCGTGACGACGCACACCTCGGCCACCCCCCACCCCGAAGGGTCCACCGCATGAGTGACATTCCGTTGGCCGAGCCGTCGGGCGCGGCGTACGCGCGCATCATGGGCCTCGGCAGCTACCGCCCCAGCCGGGTGATCCCCAACGCCGAGGTCATCGAGGCGATCGACTCCTCCGACGAGTGGATCCAGCAGCGCTCCGGCATCAAGCAGCGCCGCTGGGCGCTGCCTCACGAGACCGTGCAGATGATGTCGGTCGAGGCCGCCCGCAAGGCCGTCGAGCACGCGGGCGTCGACATCGAGCAGGTCGACGCGGTGATCGTGGCGACCGTCTCGCACATGCTGCAGACCCCCGCCATCGCGACCGCGATCGCCTACGAGCTCGGCGCGAACCGTCCCGCGGCGTTCGACATCAGCGCCGCCTGCGCCGGGTTCTGCCACGCCGTGGCCCTGGCCAACGACCTGGTCCGCTCGGGAAGCGCCAAGTACGTGCTGGCGATCGGCGTCGAGCGGCTCTCCGACATCACCGACGAGCGCGACCGCGGCACCGCGTTCATCTTTGCCGACGGCGCGGGAGCGGTCGTGGTCGGTCCCTCCGACGAGCCCGGCATCGGCCCCGTGGTCTGGGGGTCCGACGGCGAGCAGTACGAGCTGATCCGGCAGCGGGAGGACTGGCGCGACGTCATCGCCGCGCACTCACCCCGCATGCCGCACCTGGTCATGCAGGGCAACCCGGTGTTCCGCTGGGCGTCATTCGAGATGGCCAAGATCGCCCAGGCCTGCCTGGACCGCACCGGCATCACCGTGGACGACCTCGACCTCTTCGTGCCGCACCAGGCCAACATGCGCATCACCGACGCCATGGCGCGGTCCATCAAGCTGCCCGAACGCGTCAAGATCGCCCGCGACATCGCCGAGCAGGGCAACACCTCCGCCGCCTCCATCCCGCTGGCCCTGGACGCCATGGTCCAAAGCGGCGAGGCCACGAGCGGGGACGTCGCCCTGCTGATCGCCTTCGGAGCCGGGCTGGCCTACGCTGCCCAGGTAGTGAAGGTCCCCTGAGCTCCCGCACCGCATCCACGCGGCCGCGGTCGCGCAGCACCTCACCGGTCTGCGCCTCACCCCCTAGAACAGGAGCCCCCAGCATGGCCGACACCCTCACCGAGCTCGCCGCCATCGTCGAGGAGGTCGCCGGCGTTCCCGCCGCCGACGTCCTGCCGGACAAGTCCTTCGTCGACGACCTCGACGTGGACTCGCTGTCGATGGTCGAGGTCGTGGTCGCCGCCGAGGAGAAGTTCGGCGTCCGGATCCCCGACGACGAGGTGAAGAACCTCAAGACCGTGGGCGACGCGGTCTCGTTCATCGACAAGGCCAAGGGCTGACGACGGCGAGCGGCGAGCCGCCGCCGTCGGTGGACGGCCGCCCGTCGCCCGCGTCGCCGGGTCCGCGCGCCGGCCACCCCTGTCGCCGTACCAGACCTCCCGCCCCAGCCACGAGAGCCGCGACCCCGCGAGCCGACCAACCGAGGTGATCCATCCATGAGTACGCGAGTCGTCGTCACCGGCCTGGGCGCCACGTCCCCGGTGGGCGGAGACGTGCCGTCCACCTGGGACGCGCTCCTGGCCGGGCAGTCCGGCGTCCGCTCGATGAAGCACGAGTGGGCCGAGCAGCTGAGCACGCACATCGCTGCCGAGGTCGCCGTCGAGCCCACCGACGTGCTCAACCGGGTCAAGGCCCGCCGCCTGGACCGGTCCGGGCAGCTGGCGCTGGTCGCCGCCCTGGAGGCATGGTCCGACGCCGGGTACGACGTCGCCGAGCCCCCCTCGGACCCGGAGCGGCTCGGTGTCGCGATGGCCTCGGGCATCGGCGGGGTCACCACCTTGCTGTCGAACTACGACGCGCTGAAGGAGAAGGGCCCCCGCCGGGTCTCGCCGCTGGCGATCCCGATGCTGATGCCGAACGGCCCCGCCGCCGCCATCGGCCTCGCCATCGGCGCGAAGGCCGGCGTGCACACGCCGGTGTCCGCGTGCGCGTCGGGCAACGAGGCGATCGCGCTGGGCATCGACCAGATCCAGATGGGTCGCGCGGACATCGTCGTGGTCGGCGGCACCGAGGCCGCGGTGCACCCGCTGCCCATGGCTGCGTTCGGCCAGATGATGGCGCTGTCGAAGCGCAACGACGAGCCCGAGCGGGCCTCACGTCCCTGGGACAAGGGTCGCGACGGGTTCGTGCTCGGCGAGGGCGCCGCCGTCCTGGTGCTGGAGTCCGAGGAGCACGCGGAGAAGCGCGGTGCCCGCGTGTACGCGGAGGCGGCCGGCGCCGGCATCACCGCGGACTCCCACGACATCGCCCAGCCCGACCCGGTCGGGGCCGGCGCGAGCCGGGCGATGCGGATGGCACTGGCCCAGGCCGGCCTGGCGCCGTCGGAGATCGTCCACATCAACGCGCACGCGACCTCGACCCCCCAGGGCGACCTGGCCGAGGCGCTGGCGATCCGCACGGCGCTGGGTGAGGACCGCAACCCCGACCTCGTGGTGACCTCCACCAAGTCGATGACCGGGCACCTGCCCGGCGCCGCCGGCGCGCTGGAGTCGGTGGTCACCGTGCTGGCGATGCGGAACCGCCTGGTGCCGCCGACGACCAACCTCGAGGACGCCGAGGACATCGGCCTGAGAGTGGCGACCGGCCGCACCGAGCTGCCCGAGGGGCCGCTGGCCGCCATGAACAACTCCTTCGGCTTCGGCGGTCACAACGTGGCCATCGTGTTCCGGACGGTCTGACCCCTCCCTCGTCATCGCCAGACGCATCGACGCCGACCAGCGGCGGGCCCGCCTGGTCCGACGGCACCACCTGACCGGAGACGCCGGCACCGTGGAGACGGCGGCCCGGGACCTGGTCGTCCTGCACGCCACGGACCCCGCGACGGTCTACCTGAGCGTGCTGGCCCGGTCCGCGGGCGCGTCGATCGCCGACGTCGGCACGACCCTGTACGACGACCGCAGCCTGGTGCGGATGCTGGCCATGCGCCGCACGCTCTGGGTGGTGCCGGCCGGCCTGGTCCCCGCGGTCCACCACGCCGCGGCCCGGGACGTCGCCGCGACGCAGCGCCGGCGGCTGCTCTCCCAGCTGGCCGGCCTGCCCACCGACCCCCCGCTCCCCTCGGGTGGGGCGCTGCGGGACTGGCTGGAGCAGACCGAGGACGACACCGCCGCGGCGCTGGAGCGGCGCGGGACCGCAACGGGCGCGCAGCTGGCCCGCGACGTGCCGGCGCTGCGCACGGCGTTCCTGCCGACCACCGACAAGGCCTGGGACGTGCGGCGTGCGGTGACCACCCAGGTGCTGACCCTGATGGGCCTCGCCGGCCGGATCGTCCGGGCCCGGCCGCAGGGCACGTGGACCTCGCGGCAGCACACCTGGCAGCCGGGGAGCGCCTGGTGGCCCGACGGCATCGCCGAGGCGCCCGATGCCCGGGCCCGCCTCGCGGCGGCGTACCTGGGCCGGTTCGGGCCGGCCAGCGAGCGCGACGTGGCCTGGTGGACCGGGTGGACGCTGCGCGACACCCGCGCCGCGCTGGCCGCACTCGACCTCGAGGAGGTCGTCCTCGACGACGGGGAAGCCGGCCTGGTGCTGGCCGGGGATGCCGACGAGCCGCCGGCCGAGCCGGTCGCCGCCCTGCTGCCGGCGCTGGACCCGACGCCGATGGGCTGGAAGGAGCGGTCGTTCTTCCTGCCGGAGGACTCCGCGGCTCACTACGGCGGCCTCTATGACCGCAACGGCAACATCGGCCCGACGGTGTGGTGGGACGGCCGGGTGGTCGGCGCCTGGACGGTCCGGCCGGACGGCGGCATCGCCACCGCCCTGCTCGTGGCGCTTCCCCGACGCGCGGAGCAGGCCGTGGCCGAGCAGGTCGAGCGGCTGCATGCCCGGCTCGACGGCGCGGTCGTCGTACCGACGTTCCCGACTCCCCTGGAGCGGTCGCTGCGGGCCTCGTGACGTCCGCGGCCGGCCGGGCGTGGTTGTGGCCGATGCCTGCAGCGTCGTACGGCGTGTCGGTGC
>JBIOUF010000258.1:0-2988 GCA_044866695.1 Nocardioidaceae bacterium
GCGCCTTGGTCGCCGAGCACAGAAACACGCCGAACTCGCGGTCGCTCTTGAGGATGGTGGTGGCGTCGACGAAGCTGACGTCGATGAAACCGACGCGGGCCAACTGTTCGGCAAGATGTTGCCTGTCGAACCCGTGATGCCCGTCGAAGTCCACCTTGTCGGCGTGGAAGGCGCCGTCGGGATCCTCGTCAAGGTCCGCGATACACAGCCGGCCACCGTCGACCATCAGGCCCGCCACGGACCGCAACAGTTCATCCAGGTCCTGGCTGTGGTGCAACGCCATGGAGCTCCACACCACGTCGTATGAACCTTCGAGCCGGTCTGTGGTCAGGTCTGCCTGAACGGCGCGGAGTCGATCACCGAGCCCGGCCGCCTCGATCCGCTCACGTGCGACCTGCACCATTCCGGCAGACGGGTCGGTCACCACAACGGAGCCGACCAGCCCCGCGAGCAGGATGCTCAGCCGGCCGGTGCCACCGCCGACCTCAACAGCCTTCATCCCAGGGCTGAGGTCCACGGCCTCCTTGATGGCTTGGGCCACCGCCACCTGCCGCTTCTCGTGGCCGGGGTCGTCGTCCCACGACGCTGCCGCGTCGTCGAACCGCTTGTGTTCGTGCACGAACTCGAACATAGCCCGGCGCTGCCAGCCGAGACCGTCCGCCCGGGAGTCGAACCCACAAGACGCCTGGAGACAGGAACAGCCGACGGGATGACGCGGCGGCTTCGCGGCGGAATGGGACGGCCGCGAGCGCACGCTACGCGGCGAAGTGACGCGGTCGCGTCGACCGGGTCGGCACGCGTGGAAGGATGTACTGGAGGTCGATGTACTGGAGGTCGCGAGCCAGCTCACGCGAGCGCGCCCCATGAGGTGAGCCGTGTGGTTGAACTCGGTGTCGGCGGCTGGTGGCCTTCCCTTCCCCCCAATGACAGACTAGAATCCTGGTCTATGCCTACCACGCTGCCGCTGTCCGAGGTCAAGGCCCGGCTCTCGGAGGTCGCCGACGAGGTCGACCGAACCCACGAACGCGTCCACGTCACCCGCAACGGCCGCGAATACGTGGTCCTGCTCGCCGCCGACGATCTCGAATCGTTGGAGGCAACGATCGAACTTCTGGCCGACGAGGACGCGATACGCCGCATCCAGGAGGCAGACGCTGACATCGCCGCGGGCCGGGTGACCGCCGCCGAGGAGATGGCCGAGCTCATGGCGAAGCGGCGCCGACGGGACCATCGTGACGCATGACCATCCCGACGACGAGCCGTACCACATCCTCCTGACGCCGGGAGCACGTCGCGCCTTGACCGACATCCTTCCCGCTGGAGCCGCCTTCGCTGCCTGGGAGTTCGTCAGCGGCCCGCTCGCTCGAAACCCACACAGGGTCGGTGCCGAGCTACGCAAACCGTTCGAAGGCCTGTGGCGAGCCCGCCGCGGCGAGTATCGAGTCCGCTACCGCATCGATGACACCAGCCACACGGTCATCGTCGTGGACATCGACCACCGACGAGACGCCTACCGAACCTGAGGCCACCCGCCCGACTCTGCCGCGGATCACGCGGACCGTTCGAGCGGGGGACCGGGCGCGCTCAAGCGGCGCCATGACGCCGGCCGCGCGACCGGGACGCTACGCGGCGCATATTGACGCAGGTCGCCAGGCTTTGGAGGCGGCTCCGCCCGCGCTGGAGCTTCGGAGGGTTCGCCCCGGGCATCAAACTCGGCCTCTGAGTGTGTATAGTATGCGCATGGCGCGAGTGAACATCACGGTACCGGATGACCTGCTCGAACAGGCACGGGCAGCCGGGCTGAACATCTCCAGGGTCGCCGCGACAGCGCTGAACGAGGAACTCGACCGACGAGCCAAGATCGCGGCACTCGATGCCTACCTGAACGAGCTGGAGGCCGAGCTGGGGCCAGTGCCCGAGGCCGATCGGCAGGAGGCCGCCGCCTGGGCGAGCGCACTCATGGCGAGTAGACCCACCGCCAAGCGCATCCCGGCGAGGGCTCGACAGCCTCGATCGGCATGACACTCGTCCTGGACTCTGGCGGAATCAGCGCGCTCGCCGGACAACGCGCGCGACTGGCCGAACTACGGCACCGGGGGCTGTGGCCCCCGCAGGTTCCCGCCGTGGTCCTGGCCGAGGCACTGACCGGCGATCCCCGCAGAGACTCCCACGCCAACCGACTGCTTCGCACCTGCCAGGTCCGCGATGTGGACGAGCCCCAGTGCCGCGAGGCCGCCCGCCTGCGGACTGCGACCGGACGCGCTTCGAAGATCTCTGCCGTCGACGCCATCGTCATCGCCTTCGCCGGTTTGCGTCCCGATCCACTGGTCCTCACCAGCGATCCCCGAGACCTCACCGCACTCGCGGGCCAGGTCACTCGACCGATCACCATCGCCGCAACCTGACACCCGCCACACGCCAAGCGACTGTGCCGCAGCCCCGTGCTTCGAACCCCGGCGCTTGTGCTCGGAACGCGAAGTCCGTCGCCTTCACGACGCCGGTGGTGCGGACAGCTCCGATTCCCCTGTCATGTCCGATGATGCCCAGCGCCACCCCACTACTGCGATGCGGATGGACGGTACGCGGCGAAGTGACGCAGTGCGCCATCGCGCGGATCGCGGCAAATCCGTGTGTCGACGGGTCGGATGACGAGATGGGACTCAGTCGAGCGCCAGGTCAAGGAACTCGGCGCGTGGCTCCTCGACCTCAGCAGCACCGGCGACGGGCGCAGGGCGGGGTCGGCGCGGCTGTCCAGCTCCCGAACCGCCACCGCGGCCGGGATACACCAGCAGCCCGAATACCGGATCCGGCACAGCATCGAGCGCGGCGATGACGGCGGGCAGTTCCCGAAATCGGTCCCGCGAGGACTCGTCAAGGAAGGCCAGTTCCAGGATCAGACCCCACCGCGGCGTGTGCCACTCCCAGTTCTGGGCGCCGTTGGTCACGGCCGCCTCGATCAGCAACTCACCATGAGCACGACGCCAGCCA
>JBIOUF010000259.1:0-3580 GCA_044866695.1 Nocardioidaceae bacterium
GCCCTGGGGAGTGCCAGACACGGTCCGCCTGATCGTCCCGTCGTCCATCACCCCGGCGCGCAGCATCGCCCGCAGGAGCTTCAACACGTGACGGTCAACGACCCGTTCCTCAACCGCGGACATCAACTGGTCGTGCGGGATCGCCTCGAAACACGAGGCGATGTCCGTCTCCACGATCCATCGCCGCCCTCGCCACGTCTCATCGATGAGCACCTGCAAGGCGTCGTGTGCACCCCGTTTGGGTCGGAACCCGAACGAGCACGGGGAGAAGTCGGCCTCGAACACTGGCTCGATGACGATCTTCACGGCCGCTTGCACAATTCGGTCGCGTACCGTCGGGATCGACAACGGGCGCTGCTCGGTAGAGCCGGGCTTGGGAATCCACACCCGGCGCGCCGGCAACGGCCGATACGTCTCGGCCCGAAGATCAGCGGCCAACTCGTCGAGCAGCCGGGACACCCCGTACTTCTCGACATCGGCGATGGTGGTCCGGTCGATGCCCGATGCGCCGCCGTTGCGGCGCACCTCGACCCAGGCGCGCTCCAACACGTCCCTGCGATGGACCTTGTCATAGAGCGCGTGGAACCGTCGTCCGGGGTCAGCCTTGGCCGCCCGGTACAGCGTCCGTTGCAGGACTTGGACCTTGTCTATTGCGGTGGAACTAGCCACGAGGGCACTCACCCGACCCTTCCTGCGCCGAAGCGCATCGACGAAGCAGGGGTCCTTCCCTCACCGGCGGTTGTGTTGTCCGTCCGGCTCAAGCGGTACTACGACCCCCTCCGACGCCCACCCGGCACGACGTCCCTTTCCCGGTGGTGCACACCGGTTATAGGACGCGACGCTCCGGCAGCACTCGCAGGCCACCGGGCCGGGGAGGGCCTCCCCAGTTCCCGTCGCCACCTTCTGAACGTTCCACGCCCCTTACGCCGGAGAGTCCTTCACGGCTGTGCTTCCAGGCTCTACACCGCTTCCATGGCCTTCACCCCGAAATACCGGGCTCGGCACTCCCTGATCTCGCCAACGGCGAGATGCGCTAACGACGCGGCAGGCTTCGCTTGATGCTGCGGACCGCTCAGTCGCTTCCCCTGCAAGGGCTTTCGACGCTGGGCTTCGACGCCGGGCGTTTCCCCCCGGCACCGCCAGCCTGCTACCGGGCCTCCTGGCAGCTACCCGGACCGGACTCCCACCGGCAGGCGACGACGAGCTTGCGATGTCAGATGGGTGTGGCTACTTCGCGACGAGTAGGAAGTGCGCAGGAATAGGGGGCTTTCGAGGTCGGGGCGCCCTGGGAAGTGAGACAACAGGCGGGGTTATGACCGGGATGGGCCGATATCTCGGGGTTTTCCGAGTCTCGGTGGCGCTGTCAGCGCGCTGAACGGGTCGGGCGGGGGGAGCGCTTGGGGCCTTCGAAGTTCACTCCGGCCTGCTCGGCGATGTACTCGCCGGCCTGGCGTGAGAGGCGGCGCATCTCGGCGAGGAGGTCCTCGAGCCGACGACGGTTGGCGATCCACTCTCGGTAGAGGGCGGCGGCCTCTTCGGACAGCAGCCGGGAAACGGTGCGGCCGTCCTGCTTCCAGGACAGCTGCCAGTAGGGCCCGTGACGACGTGTCGGGTCGGCGCAGCGGCAGTTGGGGTTGTGGCAGCTCGTGTAGCGCTCGACCAGGCTGCCTTCGCAGGTGAAGCCGATGTCTGCGATGCGGGCCTTGGCGGCCTCGTACTCGGCTCGGCAGCGGGCCAGTCGACGCTCGCGCTCGGCGGCGGAAAGACGTCGTCCGGGCATCGTCCAGTAGCATACTGGACGCTCATGGTCCGGCGGCCGGCAAGCGGCCAGGAGGCGTTGTCGGACCTCGAGCGCTACCTCCACACGGCGGTCCGTCGCCACCTCGGGCTGTCGGAGGTGGAGCGTGAGGCGGTCGCCCGCAGCCGGGAGGTGGCCCGCCTGTCGCTGCAGGCCCACATCGCCGCCCGTGGCGACGGCGACGTCGGCCCGGCCCTCGTCTGGGACAGCGGTGACGGCGAGGTACGTCTGGCCTACAAGCGGCTGCACACCCGGCGCATCGTCACCATGGCCGGCGAGCTGTCGGTGACCAGGATCGGCTACGGCGCTCCCGGGCAGGCGAGCATCCACCCCCTCGACGCCGAGCTGCGCCTCCCCGGGCGCTGCTTCAGCTACGAGGTCCAGCGCCACCTGGCAAGGGCGGCGGTGTGCGGGCCGTTCGACGAGGCCGTGCACGTCGTCGGCGAGCTCACCGGGGTGGCGATCCCCAAGCGCAGCGCCGAACAGATCGTGATCGACGCCGCCGCCGACGTGGACGGCTTCTACGAGCGCCGTGGCGTCGCCGGCGAGCTCGCCGAGCGCGACCTGGTGGTCGCGGCCATCGACTGCAAGGGCATCCCGATGGTCAAACCCGAACCCGCCCTGCGGGTGGCCAGGCGCAAGAAGGGCGAGAAGCCGCAGAAGAAGAAGATGGCCACCGTCGCCGCCGTGTTCGGGGCCGCCCCCCGCCGGCGACGGCCCGAGACGGTGCTCGCCAGCCTGTTCTGCGAGGGTCCCACCCCCAAGCGCCGCACCCAGCGCCAGCGCCCCAAGGACAAGCGGGTGTGGGCGTCACTGCTCGCCGGCAAAGACAGCGTCATCGCCGAGGTGCGCGCCGAGATGACCAGACGCGACCCCGAACGCCGCCACACCTGGGTGATCGTCACCGACGGCGAGCGGGCCTTGCAGCTCCGCGTGGCCCGCAGCTTCACCGACGTCACCTTGGTCCTCGACCTCCTCCACGTCATGGAGAAGCTCTGGCGCGTCGGCAACGCCCTGCACGCCGAAGGCACCCCCGAAGCGGTCGCCTTCGTCCGCCAGCGCGCCGACCGCATCCTCCACGGCCAGGTGAGCCAGGTCGTCAAGGGCTTGCGCTCCATCGTCACCAAGCGTCGCCTCACAGGCGAAAAGGCCAAGACCCTCACCGAGGTCGCCAACTACCTCTACGCCAACCGCTCCCGCATGCGCTACGACCTATACCTGAAACGGGGTTGGCCGATCGCCAGCGGCGCCGTCGAGGGAGCCTGCAAGTGCTTGGTCAAGGACCGCTTCGAACGCAGCGGGATGCGCTGGACCCCCAAGATGGCCGAAGCCATGCTCAAACTGCGAGCCGTCTACCTCTCCAACGACTGGGACTCGTACTGGACATGGCACGTCCAACAGGACCAGCAACGGCTCCACCCGAAGCGGTCGTGGCGACTCGTCCGAAAGTAGCCACACCCGGTTGCGATGATCACCTCGGATGACGACCGGCGGAGTCGACACCCTTCGCGATGTGCATGTCGCCGCCGCGCTGGACGAAAACGGTGGCATGCGCGGCGTCGTGTCGTTCCCCAGGACCGCGGCCGGGTTCGCGGAGCTGCGCGCTGGCCGTGTTCGTTCGGCATGGTGTGCCAGGTCGGGGCGAAGGGCGCCGGCGCCTATGGCGCCGGCCTCGCTGGGTGCAGCTTGGCGTGGCGGTCGGGTGATAGGGCATCTCTACGATGGTCATGTCCATCCCATTCTCAGTTGAAAGTAGTCAAGGAATGGCACGCGCGGTCCCGG
>JBIOUF010000260.1:0-24028 GCA_044866695.1 Nocardioidaceae bacterium
TCACCGACGCAGGCGCCCGCGCCGCCGAGGTGGAGAAGTCGCTCGGCTGACCCGAGTCATCCACCGGCCCGCTCCCCGTGCACCACTTTCCGTGCACAGGGAGCGGGCCGTTGCTCGTTGTCCACAGCCCCGCCCGGCCGGGGCGCGGGCCGGGCCGGCCGGGGACCGGGGGCCGCCCCGGCACCCGGCGCGCCAGGGGCCGGCTGGGTGGCCGGCGGGCCAGCGGGGGGCTCCTGCCGCGCGGCGGGCCGGGCCGGCTCGGTGCGCGCGGCCGGCGCCTGCGGAGACGCCGCCGCGGGCGCCTGCCGTGGCCCCGGACGCGGGCCGGGCGCAGGCGCGGAGCCGTCGGCCGGAGCGCCGGCGGCCGGCACTGCCGCGGCGGGCGTGAGCGGAGCCGATGCGGGTGGCGTCGCGGCAGCCGGCCCGGCCGAGGCCGGTCCGGCGGTGGACGGGACAGCGGTGGGCGGGGCCGCGGTGGGCGGGACGGCGGTGGACGGGGCCGCGGCCGACCGCTTCGACGCCGGCCTGGCGGCGGCCGGCTCGGCCGCGGGCTGTTCGGCGGTCCGGGCGGCCGGCGCGGCGGCAGCCGCCTGCTCGGCGAACTGCTTCTTGAACTTCATCTCGACGGGCAGCTCGATCGTCGACGACGCCGACTTGACGAACTCGCCCATCTCCTTGAGCTTCTCGAGAACGACCTTGCTCTCGACGCCGAGCTCCTTGGCGAGCTCGTGGACTCGGGTCTTGGCCACGCTTCTCCTCCTGGCCCGAGCCACATGTCAGGAGATGGCTCGAACCGCTAGCTGGTGTGCATGCTCATCGGTAAGTACTCATCGAGTGCTCATGAGCCGATGCTCCATCTTCTGTCGGTCCTGCTTCGGTCGGTCGTGCGTGAGGGGGGTCCCTCAGGGGGTGCTGCCGGTGGGTCTGCCTGCGCGACGTACCGCTCGAGGCCGGAGGCGTCCACCGGCCCCTCGCAGCGTAGTGCCCGCGGGAAGGCCCGGCGACGCCGGGCCAGCTCGAAACAGGCCCGGGTCGGGTGCAGGTGCGCCCCTCGGCCCGGCGCTCGTCCGGCCGGGTCCGGCACCAGGACGCCGTCCTGGACCACCACCCTCAGCAGGTCACGCCGCGCCGCCCGCTCCCGACACCCCACGCAGCTGCGGACCGGGCCCGGAGGCGTGCTGGGCATCGTGGACCTGGCGCTCGCGACGAGAAGAGGGGACGGGGGAAGACGGCCGTCGTCCAGTGTACCGCGCACCCACGGCATCCGGGTCGCCCCGCCGACCAACGGCGACGCCTCGACCGGCCGAGGGCCGCCACCCGGTCGCTCAGGAGGGTTCGAGGGGCGGCGCGACCGGAGGCGGCTCGTCGGACCGGATGTCGATGCGCCATCCGGTGAGCCGGGCGGCCAGCCTCGCGTTCTGGCCCTCCTTCCCGATGGCCAGCGACAGCTGGTAGTCCGGTACGACGACGCGCGCCGACCGCGCCGCGGCGTCGACGACCTCGACCGAGACGACCCTCGCGGGCGACAGGGCGTGGGCAACCAGCTCCGCCGGCTCGTCGGACCAGTCGACGATGTCGATCTTCTCCCCGTGCAGCTCGTGCATCACGTTGCGCACCCGCTGGCCCATCGGCCCGATGCAGGATCCCTTGGCGTTGACGGCCGGCACGTGGGAGCGGACCGCGATCTTGGTCCGGTGCCCGGCCTCGCGCGCGATGGCGCAGATCTCCACGGTCCCGTCGGCGATCTCGGG
Organism: Nocardioidaceae bacterium; assembly: GCA_044866695.1. Taxonomy (GTDB): domain Bacteria; phylum Actinomycetota; class Actinomycetes; order Propionibacteriales; family Nocardioidaceae; genus JBIOUF01. The sequence goes on from JBIOUF010000260.1 coordinate 1,752, forward strand.
GACCTCGAGGGCGAACAGCTTCTTGACCAGGTTCGGGTGCGAGCGGGACAGCAGGACCTGGGGCCCGCGCAGCCCGCGGCGGACGCTCACCACCAGGCACTTGATCCGGGTGCCGTGCTCGTAGCGCTCACCGGGCACCCGTTCGGCCGCCGGCAGCAGCGCCTCGAGCCGGCCGAGGTCGACCAGCACGTCATGGGGGTCCCGGCCCTGCTGGACCGTGCCGGACACGATGTCGCCCTCCTTGCCGGAGAACTCGCCGAACTTGGCGTCGTCCTCGGCGTCGCGGAGCCGTTGCAGGATGACCTGCTTCGCGGTGGTCGCGGCGATCCGTCCGAACCCCTCGGGGGTGTCGTCGTACTCGCCGACCGGCTCGCCGTCCTGGTCGGTCCGGACGGCGTACACGGTGACGTGCCCGGTCCTACGGTCCAGCTGCACGCGCGCGTCCGCCTGGGCGCCCGGGGTCTTGTGGTACGCGGTGAGCAACGCCTGCTCGATCGCGTCGACCAGGATGTCGAAGGAGATCTCCCGCTCTCGCTCCAGCGCGCGCAGGATGCCGATGTCGATGTCCACCGCTCAACCTCCCACCCGGCCGAGCTCCACCTGGACGCGAGCGCGGGCCACGGCGGCGAAGGGCACGACCCGGGACGCGCCGTCGACATCCAGCGTGGCCGCCGTCTCGTCCACCTCGGTGATCCGGCCCAGCACCGACCCGCCGTCGACCCCGGTCACCTTGACCTGCCGCCCGACGTTGCGCCGCCAGTGCCGGGGTTGGGTGAGCGGGCGGTCCACGCCCGGCGAGCCGACCTCGAGCGTGTAGGGCTGCTCCCCCATCACGTCGGAGGAGTCCAGGGCCCGGGAGACCCGGCGGGTCGCCTCGGCGACCTCGTCGAGGGAGACGCCCCCGTCCTTGTCCACCGCCACCCGCAGCACGCGTCGTCGTCCGGCGCGGGACACGTCGACCGCCTCGAGGTCGAGGCCCAGGTCGCGCAGCACGGGCACCAGCTGGTCCGCGAGCCGGTCCCCGATCCGGTCGGTGGTCACGGCGTCCTCCTGCTGTGCTGTTGTCCTCGCCACAGTAGCCGATGCACCTGTCGTGAACCGGTCTCCTGACGGCCTCTCCGGGTGGTCGGCACCCCGACGGGGCTTCGGCCGATATCGTCGTCGCCGTGCCCCAGCAGCCCTCCGGGCCGGGCCTGACCCGGCGCAGCGCGCTGGTCGGGGCCACGGCGCTCACGGGAGCCGCCCTGCTGGCCGGCTGCGCAGGCGGTCCGGCGGCGCGGGGCGCCTCCCCCTCGCCGACCTCGGCCCCCTCGCCGGCTCCGGACCCGGACCTGCTGCTGGCCGCGCGGGCCCTGGCCCTCGAGCAGCGTCAGGTGGACCTGCTGGACTCGGTCTCCCGGCGCTTCCCCGGCCTGACCGGGCGGCTGCGGGCCGCGCGCGCGGTGCACGAGCGGCACGTCGCCCTGCTCACCAAGGCCGTGCCGTCCTCGGTCCCGGCGGCGGTCCCCCGCGAGGAGCGCCAGGTGCCGCCGACGCCGGCCGCAGCCCTTCGACTGGTGGGCCGCCGGGAACTGGCGCTCCTCGACGACCACCGTGCCGCGGCGACGGCCGCCGCCAGCGGAGCGTTCGCCCGGCTGCTCGCGGGCATGGCCGCGGCTGCCGCGCAGCAGGCGGTCCTGCTGGAGGGACCGCCGTGACCCCGCTCCAGGCGCTCCAGGCGACCCTGGCCGGCGAGCACGCGGCGGTCTACGTCTACGGCGTGGTCGGCGGGCGGGTGTCCGCGACGGCGTACCCGCAGCTGGCGACGCGCGTGCGCAGCGGCTACGTGGCCCACCGCGGCCGGCGCGACCGGCTCACCGCGATGGTGCGCGACGCCGGCGGCGAACCGGTCGCGGCCGCGGTCGGCTACCAGCTGGACAACCCGGCCCGCACCGTCGACCAGCTCACCGGACTCGCCCGGGACACCGAGACCCGCGCCGCCGGGCAGTACGCCCAGCTGGTCGGCTCCTCATCTGGCGACGCGCGCCGCTGGGCGGTCGACGCCCTGGTCGACGCCGCCGTCCGCCTGCTCGCCTTCGGCGGCTCCCCGTCCGCCTTCCCCGGCCTGCCCGAGCTCTGACCGGTGGCCGACCCCCACCCCGAGCGCAGCGAGCGGGTGGGTGAGGTCACCGGTAAGAGTCGAACCGTGGACTGTGGTCGCCGCCCCGGCGCGAAGCGCCCTCGTCACCGGCGAACAGAGTCGACGGTTCGACTCCCCCACCGGGCACCCGCAGGGGGCACGCACGGGACCACCACCTGCATCCCGGTGCTGAGGCGGCCGACGCACGCCATGGCTCGCCGAGCATCGGCTCGACCCACCAAGATCGCCGGCTCGGCGCAGGACCTGCCTGGGTCACCCAGAAGGGCGGAGGTGAGAGACCACGTCGCCGACGGGGACGTTCGCCCGTTCGCCGGTGCGCCGGTCGCGGACCTCGACCACGCCGTCGGCCAGGCCCTTGCCGACCACCACGATGGTCGGCATGCCGAGGAGCTCGGCGTCCTTGAACTTCACCCCCGGCGACACCTTCCTGCGGTCGTCGTAGAGGACCTCCACACCCGCCGCGGAGAGCTCCTCGCCGATGCGGTCGGCGGTGTCGAACACCGCCTCGTCCTTGCCGGTCGCCACCACGTGCACGTCGGCGGGCGCGACCTCGGCCGGCCAGACCAGGCCGAGCTCGTCGTGGGTGTTCTCCGCGATCGCGGCGACCGCGCGGGAGGGGCCGATGCCGTAGGAGCCCATCGTCACCGTGACCAGCTTGCCCGACTCGTCGAGGACGCGCAGGTCGAGCGCGTCGGCGTACTTGCGGCCGAGCTGGAAGATGTGGCCGATCTCGATGCCCCGGGCGGTCTCGAGCACCCCGTCCCGGCCGGCCGCCTGGCACTCCGGGCAGGGGTCGCCCGCGCGCACCTCCGCGGCCTCGATCACGCCGTCGGGGGTGAAGTCCCGCCCGGCCACCAGGTCGAGCACGTGGGAGCCGGGTACGTCGGCGCCGGTGACCCACCGGGTGCCCTCGACGACCCGGGGGTCGACCAGGAAGCGGATGCCGGACTCGTTCTTCTCCCCGAGCACGCCGGGGCCGATGTAGCCCTTGGCCAGGCTGGGGTGCCGGGCGAACTCCGCCTCGTCGAAGGCCACCACCTCGGCGGGGTCCACCTGCGCGGCCAGCCGCTTCTCGTCCACCTCGCGGTCGCCGGGCAGCCCGATGGCCAGCGGCTCGCGGGTGCCGTCGGGGTGGACGAGCAGGACCAGGAGGTTCTTCAGCGTGTCGGCGGCGTGCCACGGCCGGTCGGGGCGCGGGAACCGCTGGTCCAGCATCGCCACCAGCGTGTCGATCGTGGGCGTGTCCGGGGTGTCCTCGGCGTGCGCGGCGGGCACGTCGTCGTAGGGCGGCGCGGGCGGCGGCAGCACCCGGACCGCTTCCACGTTGGCCGCGAAGCCGCAGGTCGAGCAGCGCACGTAGGTGTCCTCGCCGACCTCGGCGTCGGCGAGGAACTCCTCGCTCGCGGAGCCGCCCATCGCGCCCGACATCGCGCGGACGATCACGTAGCTGAGGCCCAGGCGGTCGAAGATCCGGATGTACGCCGCCCGGTGCGCGTCGTAGGACGCCTGCAACCCCTCGTCGCCGACGTCGAAGGAGTAGCTGTCCTTCATCACGAACTCGCGGCCGCGCAGCAGCCCCGCACGGGGCCGCGCCTCGTCGCGGTACTTGGTCTGGATCTGGTAGAGCCACAGCGGCAGGTCCTTGTAGGAGGAGTACAGGTCCTTGACCAGCAGCGTGAACATCTCCTCGTGGGTGGGGCCGAGCAGGTAGTCGCCGCCCTTGCGGTCCTTGAGCCGGAAGATGTTGGGGCCGTACTCGGTCCACCGGCCGCTGGCGTCGTAGGGCTCGCGGGGCAGCAGAGCGGGGAAGTGGACCTCCTGCGCGCCCATCGCGTCCATCTCCTCGCGGATGACCCGCTCGACGTTGCGGAGCACCCGTACGCCGAGCGGCAGCCAGGAGTAGATGCCGGGGGCGGCGCGGCGGATGTAGCCGGCCCGGACCAGCAGCCGGTGGCTCGGCACCTCGGCGTCGGCGGGGTCCTCTCGCAGGGTGCGCAGGAAGAGCGTCGACATCCGCAGCATCATGCGACAGAAGGCTACCGACGCCCTCCGTCGGCCCGCGAACCGATTACCAGCAGGCGGCAGCGGCTCAGAACATCACCGTAGAGAACACCTCGGTCTGCCGGAACCCCACCCGTTGGTACGCCCGCCGCGCCGCGACGTTGTGGTCGTTGACGTAGAGCGAGACCACGGGCGCGACGTGCCGGCGGGCCAGCTCCACCACGGCCGCCATCCCGGCTGCCGCGACGCCCCGGCCGCGGTGCTCCGGGGCGACGTACACCCCCTGCACCTGGCAGGCGTACGGCGTGGCCGCCGCGATCTCCGCCTTGAACACCACCTCGCCGTCCTCGACCCGGGCGAACGCCCAGCCGCGCGCGACCAGCTGGGCGATCCGGGCGCGGTACAGGTGCCGCCCCCCGCCCGCCTCCGGCGACACGCCGAGCTCCTCGGTGTAGAACCGCACGCACGCCGGGTAGACGGTGTCGACCTCGTCGGGCCGCAGCACCCGGACCGCCGGGTCCGCTGCGACGGCGGGGGCCCCGTGGATCTCCAGGTGCGGCTGGGCCCACCGGGTCTCTCGCGGCGCGTCCCAGTGGTCGCGCAGCCGGTCCCACAGCGCTCCGACCGCCACGGCCGGCCCGACCACGGACGCGCAGCGCCGGCCCCGTGCCACGGCGTGCTCGGCGAAGAACGCCAACGCCTCCTCGGTCGCCTCCGCGGGCACCAGGTTGGCCCCCGCGTGGCACAAGGAGACCAGCCGGCCCTGCTCGTAGAAGCCCCAGACCTCTGCGCCGAGCGCCCGCGGGTCGAGCCTGGTCGACCGGACCCGGTAGTCGGCGAACACGTTCACGACCGGGTTGCGCGACAGCAGCGCGGTCACCGTGTCCACGTCGGCCGGCCCCAGAACGCGCAGGCTGGGTTCGGCGCGGAGCACGGCACGAAGCCTACGCCGGGGCACCCCTCGCGTGGAGGCCGTCGCGCCGCCGCGCACCAGCGGGCGGGCCGGTCGCAGCCGGCGATGGCGCACACCCCGTGTCGTCGGACTCGGAGGGCCAGGATCTGGGCATTGGACGCCTGGGGGACTGCCGGCCACCGGTGGTTGAGGTGCGAGCCTGCGAGCCTCGAAACCACTCGGCGCCGGGCAGCGCCAAGGCCGCCGGCGGTCGGCATCGTGACGCCCCTCGCAAGCACGCCCGCCTCAGCCAGGCGGTGGTTGGCTTCGTGACGCTCGCAAGCTCGCTCCTCAGCCCAAGTCGAGACGGGCTCGCAAGCTCGCCCTCCTCAACCACCGGGTGGGCAGTCGTCCACCGCATCGCGGACGCCCGGGCCGGTCCTTTCGCGAGGCGGGCATACCTACGTCCTGAGCCACCCGTGGTCGCCCGGTGGGGTGGCTTCTGCGTACACCGTCAGTGATCAGGGCCGATGGTGTAAGTGCGTGACCACCAGTGCTGCCCGCTGTTGCCGTCGCGTCGCCAACCGCGGCCGAGCAGCTCCTTCTCGAGTTCCTCCAGGCGCTCCTGTGCGGTCTCGATCCAGGCGTTCGGCTTGTCGAGGTTCTCGAGGTCCTGGAATCTCATCACCGGGAAGGTCGCACCGGTCACGACATGGCCACTCGCTTGGTGTTCCTTGCCTGGCCAGCGGGCTACGAACCGGTACTGCGCGCTGCCATAGGACCCGCCAAGGGTGTTGGCCAAGGCCTTGGCCCATGAGTGCTGGCCCAGTTCCTCGAGGTGAACCTCGACCGTCTCGGTCTCCGTGTCTGGTCTGGTCACGGCGCTCTCCTCGTGGATCGCTTGGGATTCGACAGGCACGACGCGGGCCGCGCGCCAGCAGAACCATCCATCGCCCACGATGCGTGCCGGCTGGCCGTTGGAGCAGAGTCGTTCGGCACTGCTTCGAGGCCACCGGCTCTGCCCAGCGTGGTCACAGACCGTAGGGGGTTGTCATGCAGGGATTCCTCATCTGGGGAGCGTTCACCGTCGGGGTGGCAGCGTTCTGTGTCTGGAGGCCCCAGCCCGCGAGGATCTTCGTCGGCGTCTTCTTCGGCGCGATGGGTCTGGGGATCCACGGAGCGCTCATCTTCACGAACCCTCAGAGCTACGTCGACTTCGCCGCCGAAGCACCCTGGGCGATCTATCGCGACATCGGAACGTCGTTGACCGAACCAAACCCCCTGGCCTTCGGCATCTTCATGCTCTCCTTCGAAACCATCACCGCTGCCCTCATCCTCAGCAGAGGCCGCGCCGTCACGTGGGGCCTGCTCGCCGCAATCGCGTTCCTGATCGGCATCACACCCCTGGGGCTGGAGGAGGTCCCGAATGTCGTCTTGGCCGCAGGCATGGCCTTCCTACTCACCCACGACTTCCCCACCGACGTCTGGACGATGCTGCGCCGCCATCGACGCCCCCAGCTCGCGACCGCAGCACGCGGAGCCATCTCGCCCCGTGCACACGCACCCGCTCCCGAGCTGACGACGCGTCCGGCTGAGCGGGACCTTCGCCCCTCGGACTTCGCCCCGACGCCGCACCCCCGAACCGGGCTTCATGGACGGACTGGTGGGCGTTGACGATCGAACGCGGAGGCACCACCCCACCTACTCCCGCCGATGGAGGCGCGATGAACCGCAAGAGCAAGCTCCTGCTCGGGCTGCTGCTGTTCAACGGCTCGAGCGCCACCGGCGGAGGTCTCGCGTTGATGACGGACTGGATTCCCGAGCAGGTGTCCTGGGTCGGGGACACCGACTTCCCCAGCAACTACTTCCCGGGCGTGATCCTGATGGCCGTCGTCGGTGGCAGCTCCCTGATCGCTGCCGCCGCCCTGCTGAAACGCTGCGACGGCTGGCCGCTCGCCAGCATCGTTGCCGGGACCATCATGGTGTTCTGGATCATCGGAGAGGTCGCGTCAATCCGTGGGTTCCATGTCCTGCAGGTGGTCTACCTGGTGACCGGTGCGCTCGTCGTGACATGGACACCAGCGCGGCAGACGGAAGCGGCCTCATCGAATGACCGAGGGAACCCAGCACCGCCTCGTCCAACCGCGGCGAGAAGGACGTGATGGCGATGCCGATGACACTGACTGACGATGTCGGACGGTCCACCGCAGGGGTGAGCCGCCGGACCCAGCGCCTCTGCGACGCCCTGGCCGTCTTGGTGCTGGTCGCTGCCGTGCCCACGTTCTTCGTCGACGGGATCCTCAACGGCACACCGGTGATGAACGGTTCCGCGCGCGGCACGGCGCTCACCATGTTCGCGCTGGCACTCCCCGTGCTCGCGATCGGGCTGGTCACGGCTACCCGTGGCTCGGTGTGGGGGCGGGCCGCCGTGATCGGTGCGCTCGGCTACGTCACCTACAACGCCACCCTGCTGGTCTACGAAACCCCGTTCAACGAGCTGTTCCTGACCTATGTCGCCCTGCTCGGGCTGTCGCTGTGGTCGCTGGTCAGCGCGCTGCTCGACCCCCGGCCGTTCCTGGCGCCGGGCAGCAGGCTGCCCGCGCGCGGCATCGCCGCGTTCATCCTGACCGTGGTCGCACTCAACGCGCTGGCCTGGCTGCGGGTCGTCGTACCCGACCTGGGTGAGGACCCGCCCGGCTTCCTGGACGGGACCGGCCTGACCACCAACCCGATCTACGTCCAGGACCTCGCGGTCTGGCTGCCCGCGCTGGCGATCGTCGCCGTGCTGCTGTGGCAGCGCCGACCCTCCGGCGTCTTCCTCGCCGGAGCCGGGCTGGTCTTCTGGGAGATCGAGGCGATCGGCGTCGCGGTCGACCAGTGGTTCGGTCACCGCGCCGATCCCGCCTCCGACGTGGCGACCCTGGCTGGCGTCGTGTTGTTCGTCGTACTCGCCGCAGCGACCCTCGTCCCGCTGGTTCTTTGGCTGCGCGCGGTCCCGGCGCGTTCACATGAGGCAGGGCAATCGTGAGCCCGGCGGCCCCGGGGAACGGCGGCGACTCGGCAGAGGTGCTGCCGCACTGGTTGCCGCAGCAGTCCGAAGACCCGGCTTGTCCTGGTCCGGGGAGTCGCTCGGCCCTGCCGCTGGGGTGAGGCAGGCGGTGAGGATGGACGGGAAGGCTGAAGTTCCCCTTGGCGTGCCTGGCGGTACCCAAGTCAGGAACGGTACGGCCGAGTGACTGCCCGGCCCAAGGCCTGGGTCGGGAGCGTCCATGATGAGTGTGCACACCAGTCCCTCGGTGAAGCCGAAACCGGATCGGCCTCCAGGGAACGCGACGGGTGCTGGCGTGATCAACACAGGCAGGGGCAGAGCTGGTGCGCTCTTGCGTGGGGAGGTGGCGGACAGGCGGCTGGCCTGGGGCCTCGCCTTGCTCGCCGCGGTTGGCTACGGGTTGCTCGCCGCCTGGTGGACCCCACGCGGACCGATGTCCACGGTCGAGGGACTCTCGGCGATGGGTCTCGGACTCCTCGTCGGGTGCGTCGCCGGGCTCCTGCTCCGGACCCGATGGGCAATGCTGGTGGCTCCACTCACCTTCGCCATCGTGTTCGAGCTGGCCCGGCTGGGCGTCTCGGGACCGACGGTGGACGGCATCCACCTGACCACTGCCTACGGGATCATGGCGTTCGCGGTCGGCCGCGGAGTCCACGCGCTTCTAGCCCTGTTGCCGATGGTTCTGGGAGCCGCCTTGGGTGCGGCCTTGGCTCGGCGCCGGCTCTCGACCCGTCGTCGTCGGAAGGGTCTGCTCAGTGCGCTGAGTCTGTGGCTGCGTCGCGGTGTCGCTGTGGTCACCGGGCTGGTGCTCGTGGCTCTGGCTGTCTTCATCGCTCGCCCCGCGACCACTGACCCGATCGTCGACGCGGACGGCCGGACGGTCGCCGGCAGCGTCGCGGAGCTGACTCGGGTCGAGGTCGGTGGTCGAGACCTCGCGTTGATGATCCGCGGGCGCAGTACGCAGAACCCCGTGCTCTTGTTCCTGGCCGGCGGACCCGGCGGCAGCGAGCTCGGCGCGATGCGGCGCCACAGCGAGGCACTCGAGGACGACTTCGTGGTCGTCACGTTCGACCAGCGGGGCACCGGGAAGTCCTACGACCAGCTCGACCCCACCGACACGATGACCCTGGCCGGGGCCGTAGCCGACGCGGTCGCGGTCACCAACTACCTGCGTGACCGGTTCGACCAGGAGAAGGTCTACCTGGTCGGCCAGTCCTGGGGAACCACGCTCGGAGTGCTCGCGGTGCAGCAGCACCCCGAGCTGTACCGCGCTTACGTCGGTGTCGGACAGATGGTGAGCCAGGCCGCCACCGACAAGATCTTCTACGAGGACACGCTGGCGTGGGCACGCGAGGAGGGCAACACCGAGCTCGTCGACACGTTGGAGGCGAACGGCCCGCCGCCGTACGCCGACGTCTTGGACTACGAGGCGGCGCTGTCCTACGAGATGGAGGTCCACCCTTACGACCACAGCCCGAACAGCGAAGGCTCCGGGCAGATGAGCGAGAACCTCTTCGTCGAGGAGTACACGCTGCTTGACCAGGTGCACATCCTAGGTGCGACGCTCGACGTGTTCTCGGTGCTGTACCCGCAGCTGCAGGACATCGACTTCCGCACCCAGGCCACCACCCTGGATGTGCCGGTTCACCTGGCTCAAGGGCGCCACGAGGCACCCGGGCGGCAGCGGCTGGCCCAGGAGTGGTTCGAGCAGCTCCGTGCGCCCTCGAAGGAACTGACCTACTTCGAGACCTCCGGGCACCGCCCCTTGTGGGAGCAGCCCACGCAGTTCCACGACCTGATGACGGCCGTCCTGGCCGACACCGCCCCGACCCGCTGACTCCTCACCCCCGTGTCTTGGAGGCAGGCATGAACGTCCCGCAGCCGGCTCGGGTGGGGCCGTCGCGCTTGTCGCCGAGAGAGGCGTCGAGGCGCAAGGCGCCGGTGACGCGGGCGGCGACCGTGAGGCCACGGCGGAGACCCGTCCGCGATCGGCTCCGCCAGCAAGTCGTTCACGGCACTGGCGGTCATGCAGCTGGTCGACACCGGCCGCGTGGACCTCGAGGCCCGGTGCGTGACGACGTCCCCGTCCGCGGCCCCACCCGACCTCTCGCCACGCCCACCGAAAGGAAGCCCGACCATGTATCCGCTCGAGATCGAGCACGTCACCAAACGCTACGGCCGTGAGGTGGTCCTCGACGACCTCACCTTCGCCGTCGCGCCCGCCCGGGTGACCGGCTTCCTGGGACCGAACGGCGCCGGGAAGTCGACCACGATGAAGATCCTGCTCGACCTGGCCGCCGCCGACTCCGGGCACGCCACCGTCGCGGGCACCCGCTATCGCGATCTGGAGGACCCCCCACGAACCGTCGGGGTGGTGCTCGAGCCGAACGCCTTCCACCCGGGCCGCAGCGGTCGCAACCACCTGCGCATCCTGGCCGACGGCTCTGGGATCCCCCCTGCTCGCATCGACGAGCTGCTGGAGATGGTCGAGCTGTCCCACGCCGCGGACCGCCACGTCGGCGGCTACTCGCTGGGGATGCGGCAACGACTCGGCAACGCGGCCGCGCTGCTCGGTGACCCGCCCGTCCTGGTCCTCGACGAACCCGGCAACGGCCTCGACCCACAAGGCATCCGCTGGCTCCGTGACCTGCTGCGAGCACGCGCCGCGGCCGGCGGCACGGTCTTCGTGTCCAGCCATCTGCTCGCCGAGGTCGAGCACCTGGCCGACGAGGTGGTCGTGATCAGCCGTGGTCGACTCGTCGCCACCGGGGCACTTGCCACCCTGCAGCAGGCCGGTACGTCGGTGCGTACCACCCAGACGGCGCAGCTGACCGAGCTGCTCCAGGCTGCCGGCGCCACCGTCCACACCGGGCCCGAGGGCGAGCTCGTCGTTCGAGGCCTCGGGACCGCCGACATCGGCGACCGGGCCTGCGCCGCGGGCATTGCGCTGCACGAACTGACCCCCCAGGCCGGTTCGCTGGAAGAGCTGTTCTTGGACTGGACGAGCAACGACGACACCCACCTCAGCGGTCCTGGGGCGGCAGCGACCGAAAGGCAGGTAGTACCGCTATGACGTGGCTACGACTCGTCCGGGGCGAGATCCGCAAGCTCACGACCACCAAGCTGCCGCTGGGCTTCCTGGCCGTGCTGGTCCTGATCGCCGGCATCGACGCCGCGGTCGTCATGTTCGGCACCGACATGGACGGCAGCAAGGCGTTCATTGCGACCGCCGCCGACCAGCAGTCGCTGATGGCCTTCGCCTTCAATGCCATGCTGGGCACCGGGCTGTTCGGCGCGATCGCCGTGGCGCGTGAGTACGGACACCACACCGTCGTCCCTACCTATCTGACTTCGCCGCGGCGTACACGTGCGGGCCTCGCCCAGCTGACGGCGGTCCTGCTCGGCGGTGCGCTTCTCGGACTGATCGGCCAGGCGCTGGTCGTCGCGGGAGTCGCTCTCGCGCTGCCCAGCACCGAGTACGGCTTCCTGGTGTCGACCGGTGGGGTGACCCAGATCCTTGCGGCCTCGACACTGACCGGAGCCGTCGGCGCCCTCCTCGGGGCCGGACTCGGGGCCGTGATCCGCAACCTCGGTGGCGCGGTGACAGCAGTCGTGCTCGCGCTCTTCATGATCCCGCCCCTCGTCGTGCAGCTGGTGAGCGACGCCGCGTCCTGGATCCCGCCCGCGCTCGGCGGCGCCATCTCCGGAGTCACCACCGACGTGAGTGCCGGAGCGGCGCTTGCGGCCCTCCTGCTCTATGGCGTCCTGCCCGCGGCTGCCGGCCTGGTGGCAGTGCAGCGGCGCGACGTTGTATAGCCAGAGAACCGGAGGTCTCCACACGCCGCGCAGCAAGGCAGGCGGCTCGGGTGACCGGCGGAGGTAACAGACACGCCACAGCCCACCCAGACGCAGGGGGGGATCACCCGATGGGCGCTGCCGCCGCGAGCAGCGCGGCAGAGCCCGGGTCCTGCTCCTCCACCGGCCGGTCCCGGTCCTCGCGCAGGATCGAGGCGAAGTCACCGAACTCCGGCATCGGCTCGTAGTGCAGGCGCAACGCCCAGTCCTCGCTGGTGCCCTCTCGAGTCCGGTCCACCGAGCACGCCGTTGGCGCGGGAGTCGACGAAGGTGACCGGGACGCCCTCACCGCATCAGCCTGGCTTGCACCGTGCCATGCCACTCCCTCACCTCCGCCTGGCGGCGCTCGCGGGCGCGGGCCGGCTGACGGTCACCCGCCGCTGGGCCCAGCGGGTGCCGCCGCGATGCCGGCCAGGCAGGCCGCGTGGGAGACCTCAACCGCCGCTCCCCCGGTTCGCGACGAACGCCGCGACGGGCGGGATGATCGCGGCCACGGCCGACATGGCGACCGCGGCCGGCACCGACCACAGCCGCACCACGTTCCAGGCCAGCACGATCAGCACCAGGCAGACGCCCATCATCCACAGGTAGACGTGGAGGCGGTGGCGCTGCCGCTCGGCGAGGCCGGGCGCCGCGTCGGTGACCAGCTCGGGGCGGTTCCGGCGGCGCACGCGCTCAGGAGACGGTGACGGTCGGCGCGCCGTCGCCCTCGACCGGCTCCCCCATCTCCTCGGCGATCCGCATCGCCTCCTCGATGAGGGTCTCCACGATCCTGGACTCCGGCACGGTCTTGATCACCTCGCCCTTGACGAAGATCTGCCCCTTGCCGTTGCCCGACGCGACGCCCAGGTCGGCCTCGCGGGCCTCGCCGGGACCGTTGACCACGCAGCCCATCACCGCGACCCGTAGCGGGACCTCCATGCCCTCGAGCCCGGCGGTCACCTCGTCGGCGAGCTTGTAGACGTCGACCTGGGCCCGGCCGCAGGACGGGCAGGAGACGATCTCCAGCCGGCGCGGCCGGAGGTTCAGCGACTCCAGGATCTGCAGGCCGACCTTGACCTCCTCCACCGGCGGCGCCGACAGGGAGACCCGGATGGTGTCGCCGATGCCCCGGCTGAGCAGGGCGCCGAACGCGACCGACGACTTGATGGTGCCCTGGAAGGCCGGCCCCGCCTCGGTGACCCCGAGGTGCAGCGGCCAGTCGCCGGCCTCGGCCAGCAACTCGTACGCCCGGACCATCACCACCGGGTCGTTGTGCTTGACCGAGATCTTGAAGTCGTGGAAGTCGTGCTCCTCGAACAGGCCGGCCTCCCAGACCGCCGACTCGACCAGCGCCTCGGGGGTCGCCTTGCCGTGCTTGGCGAGCAGCCGGGGGTCCAGCGAGCCCGCGTTGACCCCGATCCGGATCGACGTGCCGCGGTCCTTCGCGGCCTGCGCGATCTGTTTGACCTGGTCGTCGAACTTGCGGATGTTGCCGGGGTTGACCCGTACGGCGGCGCAGCCGGCGTCGATCGCGGCGAACACGTACTTCGGCTGGAAGTGGATGTCGGCGATCACCGGGATCTGGGAGTGCTGGGCGATGGCCGGCAGCGCGTCGGCGTCGTCCTGGCTGGGGCAGGCCACCCGGACGATGTCGCAGCCGGAGGCGGTCAGCTCGGCGATCTGCTGCAGCGTGCTGTCGACGTCGGCGGTGAGCGTGGTGGTCATGGACTGCACCGAGATCGGCGCGTCGCCACCGACCAGCACCGAGCCGACCCGGATCTGGCGGCTCCGCCGCCGCGGCGACAGCACCGGCGGTGGGGCGGCCGGCATGCCCAGGTCGATGGAGGTCACGGTTGCGTCCTTCTGACGGCGGGGTGCCGCGCGCGGGTCGCGCGCCCCTTCGAGGTTAGCGCCAGAGCCGGCGACCCCGGCCCGGCCGGCTACCCCAGCTGGATCGGGGCGACGATGTCGCCGGCGATCAGCACCATGCCCATCACCAGGATGACCAGGCCCACGGCATAGGCGACCGGGAGCATCTTGGCCACGTCGACGAACCCCGGGTCGGGCCGGCCGCGGAGCCGGGCCAGCCCACGACGCAGCGCCTCGTAGAGGGCGCCGGCGATGTGGCCGCCGTCCAGCGGCAGCAGCGGCACGAAGTTGAACACGCCGACGAACAGGTTGAACCCGGCCAGCAGGGTCACCAGGAACGCCATCCGGTCGGCGACCGGGCTGGTGTCGTCGGAGGTGATCTCCCCTGCGACCCGGCCGGCGCCCACGACGCTCATCGGGCCGGTCTGGTCGCGCTCCTCCAGCCCGACGGTGGCCTGGGCGACGTCCCAGACCTTCGCCGGCAGGCTGCCGAGCGCCTGGACGGTCTGCCAGGTCAGCGAGCCCATCTGCTCGGCGGTGTACACCAGGCCGTGGGTCTCGCGGGTGGTCTGCGAGGTGATGCCGAGGAAGCCGGCCTTCTCGAACCGGTCCGTGCCGTCCAGCGACCGGGCCACGTTGACCGTGGTGTTGGTGGTCAGCACCAGGCGCCGCCCGTCGCGGTCGACGAGCAGGGTGGCCGCGCCGTCGTCGTTGTCGCGCACGAGCCCGACCAGCTCCTCCCAGGAGGACACCGGGGTGCCGTTGAAGGCCAGCACCTCGTCGCCGGGCCGGAGCCCCGCCTCGACGGCCGGGGACACCGGGTCGGTGGCGCGGCAGTCCCGGTCGGCCTGGTCGGCGGGCACCACGCACCGCGAGACGGTGCCCACCGTCGTGGTCTGCTCCGCCGTGCCGTAGAGCCCGAACACGGCGGCGAAGAGCACGAACGCGATGACCAGGTTCGTGGTCGGGCCGCCGGCCATGACCACGACCTTCTTCCACCAGGGCAGCTTGTAGAACAGCCGGTCCTCGTCGCCGGGCTTGACCAGGTCGTACTCCGCCGCCCGGGCGTCGGAGACCAGCTGGGTGAACATCCCGGTGTTGGACGTGCGGACGTGCCGGTCGCCCTCGGGGTCGCGCGGGTCGGGGGGCAGCATCCCCACGAGCTTGACGTAGCCGCCGAGCGGGATCGCCTTGACGCCGTACTCGGTCTCGCCCCGCCTGGTCGACCACACCGTCCGGCCGAACCCGACGAAGTACTGGGTCACCTTGACGCCGAACCGCTTCGCCGGCACCAGGTGGCCGAGCTCGTGCAGCCCGACCGACGCCACCAGCCCGACGACGAAGACGCCGACGCCGAGGAGGTAGAGCAGCGGGGTCATGCGGATCCTTGGGGTCTTTCGGGTGTCGAGGCCGCGACCAGCGTGCCGGCGTGGGCGCGCGCCCACGCGTCGGCCGCGAGGACGTCGTCGACGGTGGTCTCCTGCACTGACGAGGGTACGTGGTCGGCCAGCACCTTTCCCACGACCGGGACGATGTCGACGAACCGCAGCCGGCCGCGGCGGAAGGCCTCGACACAGACCTCGTTGGCGGCGTTGAACACCGCGGGCGCGGTGCCGCCCGCGGCGCCGGCGTGCCTGGCCAGCCGTACGGCGGGGAACGCGTCGTCGTCCAGGGGGAGGAACTCCCAGATCTCGGGCCTGGTCCAGTCGACGGGCGGCGCGGCGTCGGGGACCCGGTCCGGCCAGGCCAGGGCCAGGGCGATCGGGATGAGCATCGACGGCGGGCTCGCCTGCGCCAGCGTCGACCCGTCGTGGAACTCCACCATCGAGTGGACCACGCTGGTCGGGTGCACCACCACCTCGATCCGGTCCAGGGGGATCCCGAAGAGGAGGTGCGCCTCGATGACCTCCAGGCCCTTGTTGACCAGGGTCGCGGAGTTGATCGTCACGACCGGACCCATCGACCAGGTGGGATGCGCCAGCGCCTGCTCGACGGTCACGCCGGCCAGCTCCTCGCGGGTGCGGCCGCGGAACGGGCCGCCGCTGGCGGTCAGCACCAGCCGGCGCACCTCGTCGGGCCGGCCGCCGCGCAGGCACTGGGCGAGCGCGCTGTGCTCGGAGTCCACTGGCACGATCTGGCCGGGCTTGGCGCGCGACATGACCACTGCCCCGCCGACGATCAGCGACTCCTTGTTGGCCAGCGCCAGGGTGTTGCCGGCGTCCAGCGCCGCCAGGGTGGGACGCAGCCCCACCGACCCGGTGATGCCGTTGAGCACGACGTCGCAGTCCAGGGCGGCCGCCTCGACGCTGGCCTCCTCGCCGGTGCCGGAGTAGGCGGGTCGCCAGCGTCCCACCTGCTCGGCGAACAGCTCCGGCTGCGACCCGCCCGCGGTCAGCCCGACCACCCGGAACCGGTCCGGGTTCGCCGCGACCACCTGCAGTGCCTGGGTGCCGACCGACCCGGTCGACCCGAGCACCACCACGTCGCGTCGGCTGCTCACCGCCTCATCCTCTCAGGCGTCCCGACGCCCGCGCCGGTCCGAGGAGGGCGAGCCCGCGAGCGGCCGGCGGCCCGAGCAGCGAGCCCGCAAGCCCACCGGCGGCCCGACGAGCGAGCCTGCGACCCCCCCGGCGGCCCGACGAGCGAGCCCGCGAGCCCATCGGCGGCCCGAGGAGCGAGCCTGCGAGCGTCTCGAAACCACCGGCACGGGGGCGCGGTCCCTGCCACGGTCCCGCTGGCTTCGAGACGCCTCCGCTAGCGCTCCGGCTCCTCAACCAGCGGCGGTGCCTGGGCGCGGTCCCTGCCACGGTCCCGCTGGTTTCGAGACGCCTCCGCTAGCGCTCCGGCTCCTCAACCAGCGGGTGGTTTCGAGACGCCTCCGCTAGCGCTCCGGCTCCTCAACCAGCGGTGGTTTCGCGCAGCGCCTGGTCGGTGAACACGCGGTAGCCGTACTCGGGGAGGTAGCCGTGGATCTCGCGGGTGTCGAGCGCCGACATGAACTCCAGGATCTCCGGGGTGACCACCTGCCCCGGCACCAGGATCGGGAACCCCGGCGGGTACGGCGTGACGAACATCGCCGACACCACCTCGCGTCCCTCCGCGACCCGCAGCGCGAGGTCGTCGCCCCGAAGGTACTCGCACGCGCCGGGGACGTAGGCCAGGAAGTAGGCCTCGCGAAGGTTGCCGTCGGGGGCCTTGGGGTCGTGCCGGAACCGGTCCGCGAACCGGCTGAAGTCGGGCAGCGGCGGCGGGTCGCCGGTCAGCGAGGCGATCCTGCGGATCCGGGCGTCCTGGCCCAGCGGGCCGAGCCTGCCCTGCTCCTCGTCGAGCTCCTCGGAGATCCGCAGCAGCACCTCGATGAGGTAGGCGACCGAGCTGCGGCTGGTGCCGATGTTGGTCATGAACAGCACGCTGTTCCGCGAGGTCTTGTTGACCTGGATGCCGTACTTGTCCATCAGGTAGGCGCGCTTGAACGTGTCGCCGTCGATGCCGGCGGCACCGACCAGGAGGGTGAGCCGGCTGGGGTCGCGGACGAACTCGTCCTGCTCCCAGGCGCGCTCCATCCGGGCGAAGCCCTCCCGCAGCGGACACTCGATCCCCGAGTCGCGGTACTGGGCCGGGATCATCTCCGGGGTGCCGAGGAACCGGAAGTACTTGCGGATCTGCGGGTGCGCCCCCACCGCGTCGAACAGGTTCATCGCCAGCTCGGCCTGCCGCTGGACCAGCTGGTAGCCCTCGAGCTCGGCCTGGGCCCTGCCCACGTCGAGGGAGGCCAGGATCTGGTAGTTGGGCGAGGTGGAGGTGTGGGTCATGTAGGCCTCGTTGAAGGCCTCCTGGTTCAGGTGCTGGAAGGACTCGTCCAGCACGTGGATCATCGACCCCTGCCGCAGCGAGGTGAGGGTCTTGTGCGTCGACTGGGTGGCGTAGACGCGCAGCCGGACCCGGTGCGGGGCCGGCATCGGGACCTCCCCGCCCTCGGGCCCGTGCGTATGGCGGGCATAGGCCTCGGCGTACTCGGGGCTGCGGTAGCGCTCCTGCAGCCTCCGCGCCGACGCCATCGCCGTACGCCGCCGGTAGATGGGATGGAAGCCGGCGAACGCGAACCAGGCCTCGTCCCACAAGAACACCAGGTCCGGCTTGATCGCCAGGCACTCGTGCATGACGCGCTCGACGTCGTAGACGATGCCGTCGAACGTGCAGTTCGTGAGGGACAGCATCTTGACCTTGTCCAGCCGCCCGGCCGCCTCGTAGTCGCGCAGGCACTGGGTGATGGTCGCCACCGGGACGGCGCCGTACATGGAGTACGCGTCGAGCGGATAGGAGTCCAGGTAGGTGACCTGCGCGCCGGCGAGCATGAGCGCGTAGTGGTGGGACTTGTGGCAGTTCCTGTCGACCAGGACCACGTCGCCGGGGGTGACGATGGACTGGACGACGATCTTGTTCGCCGTCGACGTTCCGTTGGTCACGAAGTAGGTCTGGTCTGCCCCGAAGGCGCGGGCGGCCAGCTCCTGGGCGCGCTTGATCGGGCCCGACGGGTCGAGCAGGGAGTCCAGCCCGCCGGACGTCGCCGACGTCTCGGCGAGGAAGATGTTGAGGCCGTAGAAGTCGCTCAGCTGGTGGATCCACGGGGAGTTCACCACCGACCTGCCCCGCGAGATCGGCAGGGCGTGGAACACCCCGGTCGGCTGGCGGCTGTAGCCCCGCAGTGCGGTGAAGAACGGCATCTCGTAGCGCGCGGCGACGCCGCCGAGGATGGACAGGTGCATCTCGAGGAAGTCGTCGCGGTGGAAGATCCGTCGGAACCGCCGGGTCATCGCCCCGGCGAGCTGCTCGATCGATACCTGCCCGACCAGGTAGAGGTCGATCTCCGGGCGGCGTTCGGCGATGCGAGCGCCCAGCAGGAGCATCCGCCTCGCCGACGCCAGCGGGTAGACGTCGGCCGGGTCGAAGTCCTCGACGAAACGGCGCAGGTCGTCCAGGCGCTGTCCCGAGGCGACGCCGAACCCGCCGCGGATGACGCAGGCCTGGATCTCGGAGTTCAGCAGGACGGCGACCAGCGCGTCCTCGAAGGTGGGGACGAACAGCAGGTCGTAGACGAACGGGTCCTCGTCCCGCCGGACGCTGCGCATCTCCTCGCGGAGATGCGCCATGGCGGCTTCCGGCAGGTCGTCGACGACCAGCACCTGGAACGACGGCCGTGACCCGGCGTCGGACTCCTCGGGGTTCCCCGAGATCACCCGCGTGACGGCGTCGGCCCTGCGCATCGCGGACTCGTAGTCTCCGCTGTCGCACAGCTCCGCGACCGCTCGCAGCTCGCTGCGGCCCGGATGGGACCAGTAGGTCTCCAGGGGGTCCAGGAGCCCCAGCAGCTGCTCGCGCTCCTTCTCGAGCCCGGCCCGCTGGTCGTCGGGGGTGGAGGCATCCGCCAGCCGCCGGGTGGCGTCGGCCAGCGACGCCCAGGCGTCGCCCCGGAGCCGCCACATGCTGGTGTAGGCATGCAGCTGCGGGGGCTGTTCCGCCGTTTCCGGGCCCGCAGGGTCGGACGCGCTCATCGGTCAGGCGGCTCTCAGCGACCCGCGACCGCGCGCACGAAGAACAACAGGTTCGTGGGCCGCTCCGCCATCCGCCGCATGAGGTACGGGTACCACGCCGAGCCGTAGGGGATGTAGACGCGGACCCGGTACCCGTCCTCGGTCAGGCTCTCCTGCAGGTCGCGACGGATGCCGTAGAGCATCTGGACCTCGAAGTCCTGCTTGCCCACGCCGAGCTCGGACGCCACCTTCTCGGCGTGCTCGATGCAGGCCGAGTCGTGGGTGCCGAACGCCGGGTCGCTGCCGTGCCGGAACAGCCACCTGGTGAGGTGCTGGTACTGCGCGGTGACCTCTTTCCGAGAGCGCAGCGCGGTGTCGAGCGGCTCGGCGTACGCGCCCTTGACCAGCCGGACGCGCGGCTTCAGGGCCGCCATCGCGTCCAGGTCCGACGGCGTCCGGCGCAGGCTGGCCTGCATCGCCAGCCGGGTCTGGGGATGCTGCTCCGCCGCATCGCGGAAGACCCTCAACGAGGAGTCCACCAGGTCGCTCTGCTCCATGTCGACCTCGACGCCGACACCCAGCGTCGCCGCCCGGTCCAGGATCATGCCGAGGTTCGCCGCGCACACCTCCGGGTCGATCACCAGTCCCAGCTGGGACAGCTTGAGCGACACGGTGGCGTCGAGCCGCCGTTCCGCGATCGCCGCGACTCCGGCCAGGTACTCCTGCGTGGCGTGGGTGGCGCCGTCCAGGTCCGCCACACCCTCGCCGAGCTGGTCCAGGATCGCTCCGATGCCCCGGGAGTTCAGCTCCTGCGCGGCGACGAGGGCGTCCTCGAGCCGGTCCCCGGCCACGAAGCGGCGCACGATGCGGTCGAACAGCTTGCTGTTCGCCACCGTTCGCTCCAGCCGCGGGCTCTCGGCCGCCCAGAGCATGAGGTGGTTGACCATGGGACCTCCCGGGACACGCGTCGGCGGTTCGGCTCGGTGGGGTCACCGGTGCCTCCACGCCGGAGCCTACGCCCGCGCGGCCTCGTGGGTGTCGCCGTGGACCCGCTCGCTGGTAGCCGCCCAGCGTCTTCGGCCAGTCGGGCTCGGAGAAGTGCTGGTAGTCCTTGGACGTCGTCCACCGGCCGCCCCACTCCCAGCCGATGTCCGCGAAGGCCCGGACGACCACGTCGTCGGTCTGGATCACCCCCGCGGGGACACGCGCGCCGGCGGAGCGGTCGACGGTCGCGAACCGGGCTCCGGCGGGAGGCCTGGTCGACGAAGTGGTCAGGTAGGGGTTCCGGAGCGGGTTGACGTCGAAGGCGGTGCCGTACGCGTGGGCGGACCAGGCGTCGCTGCCGGCTACCCGGCGGCAGTTGTACGCCGAGGTGTTGTTCGCCGCCATCGACCGGTCGTCGTCGCCCCGGTAGTCGTCGACCAGCCGCATCCGGCGGAGCGGGCGGCAGGCGGAGGCGCTGGCCGCCCTGAAGCGGGCGCGCGCGATGCTGGTCGACGAGCTCGGCCTGGACCCAGGACGCGAGCTCGTCGAGCTCGAGCAGCTGCTGCTCCGGCAGGACCCGTCCCTGGACCCGGCGGTGGTGCGGGAGGTCAGCTCCGGCTGTCCCTACCGCGGCCTGCTGCCGTACGACGCCGAGGACGCCGACTCGTTCTTCGGCCGCGAGAACGACGTGGCCGCGTGCCTGAGGAGGCTCCGGGAGACGGGGGTCCTCGCGGTGGTCGGGCCGTCCGGGGTAGGCAAGTCCTCCCTGGTCCGCGCGGGGGTGGTGGCCGCCCTTGCCCGCACCGAGACAGCGGTCCTGGTGACCACGCCCGGTGCGCATCCGCTCGACTCGCTGGCCCGGTTGAAGGGCGGCGGCCGCCAGACCCTGGTCGTCGACCAGGCAGAGGACGCGGTGACCGCGTGCACCGACCCCGGCGAACGCGAGCGGTACTTCGCCGCGCTGGCCGGGCACGTGGCCGCCGGCGGCGCGCTGGCGCTCGCCATGCGCGCGGACCACCTCGGCGACCTGGCGCCGTACCCGGAGATCGCGCGGATCGTCGAGGACGGCCTCTACCTGCTCGGCCCGATGAGCGAGCCCGACCTGCGCAGCGCCGTCGAGGGACCGGCGCGCCAGGCCGGGCTACGGCTGGAGCCCGGCCTGGTGGACCTGCTGGTTCGCGACGTGGAGGGCGAGCCGGCCGCGCTGCCGCTGCTCTCCCACGTGCTGCGGGAGACCTGGGAGCGCCGGGAGGGGCCGACGCTCACCGTGGCCGGCTACCGGTCGACCGGCGGGATCCGGTCGGCCGTGTCCCAGTCCGCCGAGCGCCTGTACGACGCGATGGACGCCGCCCAGCGCGGCCGCCTGCGCAGCCTGCTGCTGCGGCTGGTGGTGCCCACCGGGGGCGGCGACCCGGTGCGGGCGCGGGTGCCGCGCGCGAAGGTCTCCGCCGACGGCGAACATCGGCGGCTCGTGGAACAGCTGGTCGACGCCCGACTGGTCAGCGTGGACGGGGACTCCCTCCAGATCGCCCACGAGTCCCTGGTGCGGGTCTGGCCGCGGCTGCGCGGCTGGCTCGACGACGACCTCGACGGGCAGCGCCTCTTCCGGCACCTCGCCGACGCCGCGGACGCCTGGGACCAGATGGGCCGCCCGGACAGCGAGCTCTACCGAGGCGCCCAGGGCGTGTTGCACGAGGACGTCGCGGCCGGCCTGCTGCTCGCCGTCGAGGGTGTCCAGGCCGACCAGTCCTCCCAGGCCTGGGAGAACCTCGGGGCCACGCTGACCCGAGCGGGCGCGCTGTCCGTGGTGCGCGACGTGGGCGACATGGTCGGAGCCCCGGGCACGGCCGAGATGCCCTCGGTCTCGACGAGCTCGGCAGGCGGGCTGGTCGCCGGCAACGTCCTGGGCGACGTCGCGCGGCTGTTCGACGAGGCGACCCTCGCGCCGCTGCCGTTCCGGCAGGCGCCCAGGGA
>JBIOUF010000261.1:0-14143 GCA_044866695.1 Nocardioidaceae bacterium
AGGGTCAGGTCGGCGGCGGTGAGGCCTCCGGCGGAGTGGGTGGAGAGGCGGAAGGTGACGTCGGTCCAGCGGATGTCGATGTCGGGGTGGTGGTTCATCTCCTCGGCGGCCTCGGCGACGCGGCGGACCAGGTCGATGCCGGCCATGAACGACGACGCGGTGACGGTGCGGACCAGCGAGGACCCGTCCTGGGACCACGAGGGGAGGTCGGTCTGCAGGGCGCTGTCCAGCTCGTGCTGGCTGAGAAGCTCGGGCATGCCTGGCTCCTGCCCGCGCGGCCCGGGGGTCACACCTCGTCGCGGCCGGCCCGGTCGCCGCGGCGGAAGATCCTCTCGCCCAGCCACACGACGGGGTCGTACTTGCGGTCGACGACGCGCTCCTTCATCGGGATGATCGCGTTGTCGGTGATCTTGATGCCCTCGGGACAGACCTCGGTGCAGCACTTGGTGATGTTGCACAGGCCCAGCCCGGCGGCCTCCTGGGCGAGCCTGCGGCGGTCGTTGGTGTCCAGCGGGTGCATGTCCAGCTCGGCGTACCGCAGGAAGAACCGAGGCCCCGCGAACGCCGCCTTGTTCTCCTCGTGGTCGCGCACGACGTGGCAGGTGTCGTTGCACAAGAAGCACTCGATGCACTTGCGGAACTCCTGCCCGCGCTCGACGTCGGCCTGCATCATCCGCCGCTTGCCGTCGGGGTCCCGCGGGGTCGGCGCGAACGCCGGCACCTGCTTGGCCTTCTCGTAGTTGAACGACACGTCGGTGACCAGGTCGCGGATCACCGGGAACGCCCGCATCGGCGTGACGGTGATGGTCTCGGCTGGGTCGTAGTCGGCCAGCCGGGTCATGCACATCAGCCGGGGCCGGCCGTTGATCTCCGCGCTGCACGACCCGCACTTGCCCGCCTTGCAGTTCCACCGTACGGCGAGGTCGCCGGCCTGGTCGGCCTGCAGCCGGTGGATCGCGTCGAGGACGACCTCGCCCTCCTCGACCCCGACCGTGAAGTCCTGCAGCGCACCGCCCGTGGCGTCGCCGCGCCACACCCGCATCCGGAGGTCGTAGCCCATCACGCCCCCTCGAACAGCGCCGCGAGGGCGTCGGGCATCTGCGGCAGCGGCTGGTGCGCCAGCTCGACCGCCTCGCCGTCCGGACTGGTCAGCACCAGGTTGACCTTCGCCCACTCCGCCGACGGCCCGGGGAAGTCGTCGCGGGTGTGCCCGCCGCGAGACTCCTGCCGCTCCAGGGCCGCCTTGGCGACGCACTCCGAGACCAGCAGCATGTTCGGCAGGTCGAGGGCGAGGTGCCAGCCCGGGTTGTACTGCCGGTTGCCCTCCACCGACAGGCGCCGGGCGCGCTCCTTGAGCCGGTCGAGCTCCTTCAGCGACTGCTCGAGCTCGTCGGCGGTGCGGATGATCCCGACCAGCCGCTGCATGACGTCCTGGAGGTCCTTCTGGATGGAGTACGGGTTCTCCCCTCCCCCGACCGAGAACGGCGCGACCGCCCGCTCGGCCGCCTCGCTGACCTCGTCGTCACCGGCCCGGCCTATCTTGTCACGTTGACGATAGGCATGGTACGCCGCGTTGAGCCCGGCCCGTCTGCCGAACACCAGCAGGTCGGACAGGCTGTTGCCGCCGAGCCGGTTGGACCCGTGCATCCCACCCGCCACCTCCCCGGCGGCGTACAGGCCCTGCACGAGGGACTCCTCGGTGTCCGGGTCCACCTCGACCCCGCCCATGACGTAGTGGCAGGTCGGGCCGACCTCCATGGGCTCTGCGGTGATGTCGACATCGGCGAGCTCCTTGAACTGGTGGTACATCGAGGGCAGCCGCCGCCGGATGAACTCGGCGTCGCGCCGCGAGGCGATGTCGAGGAACACCCCACCGTGCGGGGAGCCGCGGCCGGCCTTGGTCTCGGAGTTGATCGCCCGGGCCACCTCGTCACGGGGCAGCAGCTCCGGCGGACGACGGTGGTTCTTCTTGTCGGTGTACCAGCCCTCGGCCTCCTCGACGGTGTCGGCGGTCTCGGAGCGGAAGAACTCGGGGATGTAGTCGAACATGAACCGCTCGCCTTCGGAGTTCTTCAGCACCCCGCCGTCACCCCGCACGGACTCGGTGACCAGGATCCCCTTCACCGAGGGCGGCCAGACCATCCCGGTGGGGTGGAACTGCACGAACTCCATGTTCACCAGGCTGCCGCCGGCGCGCAGCGCGAGCGCGTGGCCGTCCCCGGTGTACTCCCAGGAGTTCGACGTCACCTGGTAGGACTTGCCGATGCCGCCGGTCGCCAGCACCACCGAGGGAGCGTTGAACACGACGAAGCGGCCGGTCTCGCGCCAGTACGCGAACGCGCCCGTGACCTTCGCCCGCCCCCGCACCGCGGACGGCGCGGTGAAGATCTCGGTCACCGTGCACTCCATGAACACGTCCACGCCCAGCGCCACCGCGCGCTGCTGCAGGGTGCGGATCATCTCCAGCCCGGTCCGGTCGCCGACGTGGGCCAGCCGGGCATAGCGGTGACCGCCGAAGTCGCGCTGGGAGATCAGCCCGTCGGGGGTCCGGTCGAACAGCGCCCCCCACTCCTCCAGCTCCAGCACCCGCTCCGGGGCCTCCTGCGCGTGCAGCTGCGCCATCCGCCAGTGGTTGAGCATCTTCCCGCCGCGCATGGTGTCGCGGAAGTGCACCTCCCAGCCGTCCTCTGGGTAGGCGTTGCCCATCGCAGCGGCGATCCCGCCCTCGGCCATCACCGTGTGTGCCTTCCCGAGCAGCGACTTGCACACCACCGCCACGCGCGCGCCCGCGTCGTGGGCGGCGATGGCCGCTCGCAGGCCGGCGCCACCCGCGCCGATGACGACCACGTCGTAGTCGTGGCTCTCGAACCCGGTGCGGTCGACCACGGGGTCGGCGTCCATCCGGTTGCCGGTCATCGGGTGCCGGCCCTCGGAGGCTCCGGCCGGGCCGCTGGAGACGCTCATCTAGAAGAACCTCACGTCCTCGATCGTCCCGGTCGCCAGCAGGTAGACGTAGAAGTCGACCACCGCGACGGAGAACAGCGAGACCCACGCGTAGAACGGGTGCTGGGTGTTCAGCCGTGAGGCGTGGGTCCACATCCGGTAGCGCAGCGGGTGCTTGGAGAAGTGCCGGAGCCGCCCGCCCATGACGTGCCGGCAGGAGTGGCACGACAGCGTGTACAGCCAGATGAACACGATGTTGACCACGAAGATCACGGTCCCGAGCCCCATGTGGCCCCACTCGCCGTCCTCGTCGCGGAAGGTCAGCACCGTGTCGTAGGTGAGCACGCCGGCGACCGCCACGGCGGCGTACCAGAAGTAGCGGTGGACGTTGTTCAGGATCAGCGGGATGCGGGTCTCGCCGCTGTAGCGGGCGTGCGGCTCGGCGACCGCGCAGGCCGGCGGGCTGAGCCAGAACCCGCGGTAGTACGCCTTGCGGTAGTAGTAGCAGGTCAGCCGGAAGCCCAGCGGGAAGATCAAGATGATCAGCGCGGGCGAGAGCGGCCACCAGTCCCCCACCGGGGTGCCCAGGTCGCTGGACCCCTCCACGCAGCTGGTCGACAGGCAGGGCGAGAAGAACGGCGAGAGGTACGGCGCGGAGTAGTAGTCGGTGCTCATGAACGCCCGCCACGTCGCGAACACCACGAACCCGCTGAACACCACGAACGTGGTCAGCGGCGACAGCCACCAGCGGTCCTGGCGGAGCGTCTTCTCGGGGATCCGGGCGCGGCGCTGGCTTCGGACGCCGGTCGACATGCGCGGCCCGCCGTCAGACGGCGCGCTGGGACTCGGAGTCGGAGTCCGACCACATGCTCTCGTCGTACGGCTTGTCGTCGATCACCAGGATCTCGTGCTCCTCCCGGGCCGGCCGGTAGCCCGGCTGCGGGTCGCCGATCTGCTCCAGGTTGTCCTTCAGCCGGGCGACGTCGGAGAGCAGCCGCCGCACCCCCAGCGTGTCGCCGTACTCGTGCGCCACGCGCGCGGCGGCGTCGGCGAGCGACTCGGCTGCCGACCGGGCGTCGGCGACGGCTTGGGCTGCTGACATCAGGCGGACCTCCCGCGGTGACCTGGACGCACTCTTCGACGAGCTCTCGGGTGTTGTGCCCCCGAGTCAACTACGACTCCGGCCGATCCGGAAGGGGGCTCGCGGACGGGCCGCCTCCGCCTCGGGGCAGGCCCAACAGCTCCTCGAGCACCCCGGCCACGCCGGCGACGCACCGGTGGTTGAGGAGGGTGAGCCCGCGAGCCCGTCTCGAAACCACCGCAGCGGTGGCGGTGGTGGGGTGGGGTCAGAACCAGCGGGACAGCTCCATGGCGCACCCGTCGTTCTCCACCGTCTCGGTGACGAAGTCGGCGGCCTCCTGGACCTCCAGCGGCGCCTGGCCCATCGCCACCCCGCGGCCGGCCCACCGCAGCATCTCCACGTCGTTGCGCCCGTCGCCGATGGCCAGGACGTCGGAGGGCGCGACGCCGAGGCGCTCGGCGACCTGGGCCAGTCCCGACGCCTTGGAGACGCCCTCCGGCGACAGGTCGAGCCAGGCCGTCCAGCCGATGTAGTAGTTCGTCCCGCTCAGGCCGAGGCGCTCCGCCAGCGCGATGAAGTCCTCCGCGGCGGAGTCCGGGTCGCGGATGATGACGCGGGTGACCGGCTCGGCAACCAGCTGGTCGACCGACTCCAGCATGATCTCCCCGCCGATCTCGCCCTCGGGGAAGTGCCGGTTCACCCGGTAGCCCACGCCGATCTCCTCCACGGCGACCATGGCCTGCGGCACGTGCTGCAGGAGCTCTCGGACCACCTCGCTGGCGTCGAAGGTGACCGTCGAGAGCACCTCGACGGGGGGGTAGGCGAACACCACCGCGCCGTTCGAGGCGACGGTCAGCGCCCGGTCCGCCCCGCGCGGCAGCCCCAGCCGGTCCAGCACGTCGGTGATCCCGAACGTCGAGCGGCCGGTCGCCAGCACCACGTGGGCCCCGGCGGCCAGGGTGCGGTCGACCGCGGCGCGCACGGCCACGGTGATCGTCTCGTCGACGACTCCCGCGCCGGTCGGCGTCTGATGGGGGGAGAACAGCGTGCCGTCGATGTCCAGCGCGACCAGCCTCGGGGCCCACTCCGGGAGGGGTTGGGAGCTCGCCGCGGTCACTGGGCGGTCACTGGGCGGGTCACTGGGCGGTCACTGCACGGGTCACTTGGCGACGGGCTCCAGCACCTCGCGGCCCTGCAGGTGGGGGCGCAGGGCCGCCGGGACGACGACGGAGCCGTCCGCCTGCTGGTGGGTCTCCAGGATCGCGACGATGGTCCGGGGCATCGCGCAGAGGGTGCCGTTCAGGGTGGCCACGGTGCGGGTGCCCTCCTCGAACCGCGCCCGGACGTCGAGCCGGCGGGCCTGGAAGTCGGTGCAGTTGGACGTCGAGGTCAGCTCGCGGTACCGCCCTTGGGTCGGGATCCACGCCTCGCAGTCGAACTTGCGCTGCGCGGAGAGGCCGAGGTCGCCGGCCGCCACGTCGATGACCCGGAACGCCAGCCCCAGCCCGGACAGGAACTCCTTCTCCCAGCCGAGCAGCCGCTGGTGCTCGGCGTAGGACTCCTCGAGGGTCGTGTAGGAGAACATCTCCACCTTGTCGAACCAGTGCACCCGGAAGATGCCCCGGGTGTCCTTGCCGTACGAGCCTGCCTCTCTGCGGTAGCACGGGCTGAACGCCGCGTAGCGCAACGGCAGCAGCTGGCTGTCCAGGATCTCGTCGCAGTGGTACGCCGCCAGCGGCACCTCGCTGGTGCCGACCAGGTAGAGGTCCTCGCCGTGGATGCGGTAGACGTCCTCGGCCGCCTGGCCGAGGAAGCCGGTGCCCTCCATCGCCCGCGGCTTGACCAGCGCGGGCGGGACGACCGTGGTGAACCCGGTCCGACGCGCCTGCTCCATCGCCAGGCCGACCAATGCCAGCTCCAGGTCGGCGCCCACTCCGGTGAGGTAGTAGAACCGGGCGCCGGACACCTTGGCGCCCCGGTCGATGTCGATCGCGCCGAGGATCCGGCCCAGCTCGACGTGGTCGCGCGGCACGAAGTCGAACTCGCGCGGCTCCCCGACGTGCTCGAGCACCGTGTAGTCGTCCTCGCCGCCGGCGGGGGCCTCGTCCGCCGCGACGTTCGGGATGGCCATCGCCGCCGCGCGGTAGACCGCCTCGGCCTCGCCCTGCCGGGCCTCCGCGGTCTTCACCTCCGCGGCGAGGGACCGGGTGCGCGCCAGCAGCGCGTCGCGCTCCTCGCCCCGGGCGCCGGCAACCTGCCTGCCCAGCGACTTCTGCTCCGCACGCAGCCGCTCGAAGTCCACGATGGCCGCGCGGCGGGCCTCGTCGGCGGCGACCGCCTCGTCCACCACCGCGGACGACAGGCCGCGCTTCGCCTGGGCGGCGCGCACGCGGTCGGGGTCGTCACGGAGCAGGCGCGGGTCGATCACCCGGTCACTGTAGTGCGCGGGGCCGGGGAGGCCGGTCGGCATACTGGGGCGGTCCGTCCGACCGACCCCAGGAGCGGAATGTCCTTCAGCGAGCCGGCGCGGAGGCGGATGCTGGCCGGTGCACTGGGCTGCCTGCTGGTGCTGGTCACCCTGTCGGTCCTGGTCGCCACGCACGCGGCCTGGCTGTACGACCTGGACCGGGCGGTCGGGCAGCCGCTGGTCGCCTGGACCGAGGACCACGACGCCGTCGAGACGGCCGCGCGGGCGGTGCAGGTCGCGTTCTCGACGCCCCCGATGCTCGTGGCGACCCTGGTGGTCGCCACCTGGCTGGCCGTGAAGGGGTTCCGGCTGACCGCCGGCTGGGTGGTGGTCGTGATGCTCGGCGAGTGGCTCACGATGCTCACCATGAAGGCGGCGTTCGGCCGTCCCCGCCCGACCGAGGCGATCCTGGTGCTGAAGGACACCTCGTTCCCGTCGGGGCACGCCTCCGGCGCCGCGGCCGGGGCGGGCGTCGCGATCGTGCTCGCCGCGCTGTTCCTGCGGCGGCGTAGCCACCGCAGAGTGGTGACGGTCCTCGCCGTGCTGGTCGCGCTGCTGGTCGGCGTGGACCGGCTGCTGCTGGGCGTCCACAACCTCTCCGACGTGGTCGCCGGCTGGTCCCTCGGCGCGTTCTGGGTGCTCGCGGCGGCCTACGTCGTGGACCCCGCGCCGCGGATGACCGCCCTCGCGCCGCTGCCCTCCCCCGTGCCGACGACCAAGCGCCTCGCGGTGATCCTGAACCCGGTCAAGGTCGAGGACAAGGCGGCCTTCCGGACGCTGATGGACTCCATGGCCGCCAGCGCCGGGTGGGACCTGCCGGTGTGGCACGAGACCACGGTGGACGACCCGGGCCGGTCCATGGCCGAGGCGGCCGCGACCGAGGGCGCCGACCTGGTGGTCGTCTGCGGGGGGGACGGGACGGTGCGCACCGTGTGCGCGGAGCTGGCCGGCACCGGCATCCCGGTCGGCGTCGTGCCCGCGGGTACCGGCAACCTGCTGGCCCGCAACCTGGACCTGCCGCTGTACCTGCGCAGCGCCGTCGACGTCGCGCTCAACGGCCAGGACCGGGCCATCGACCTGGTCCGGGTCAGCGGCGACGGGATCGGCGCCGACGAGCACTTCCTGGTGATGGCCGGGATGGGGCTGGACGCGGCGATCATGGAGGGCGCCAACGAGCGGGTGAAGGCGAAGGTGGGCTGGCTGGCCTACGTCGTCTCGGGCCTGCGGAACATGATGTTCCCCGCCGTCCGGGTCGAGGTGTCCGTGGACGACGGGGAGTTCACCCGGCACCGCGCCCGCACGGTCGTGGTCGGCAACGTCGGCATGCTCCAGGGCGGCCTGCCCCTGCTTCCCGATGCCGCGATCGACGACGGCCAGCTCGACGTGGTGCTGCTGTGGCCCCGCCGGTTCCTGTCCTGGGTGGCGGTGCTGGTGCGGGTGCTCACCCGCAGCGACCGGGCCGACGAGACGGTGACCCGGATGACCGGCAGGAAGGTCGCCGTCCGAACCTCCCACCCCACCCCGCGACAGATCGACGGCGACCCGATCGGCGCCGGCACCGAGATCGTCTGCGAGTGCCTGCACGGCCGGCTGCTGGTGCGGGTCCCGCGGTGAGGTCAGGACCCTCGGGCCACCGCGATCGCCTCGGCCTCCTCCGGCGACAGGCTCTGCTCGGAGGACCACGACGCGACGGGCTTGGCATAGGTGCGGGCGTCGGAGCGCCCGTGGATGGAGGTCAGCACCACGCCGGTGCCGCTGTCGTCCAGCAGGGCCAGCGACCAGGAGAGCCGCCCGCCCATGTCGTCGAAGGCGTCGTAGCGGACCACGCCGATCCGGCGCAGGCTGACCGCCAGGTCGTCGGAGAGGGACTGCACCTCCGAGCGTAGGCCGGCCACGTCGTGCGGCAGCGCACTGCTGCGCTCCCCTCGCCGGCGGGTCGCGGACCGCCGCAGGGCGACCAGGGACACCGCGAGAGCGGCCAGCGAGGCGACGAGCGCGAGTGACAGGACCGCGACCGCAGAGCCGGTCATCCCTCAGGTCCCCGCGCGCAGGTGGGCCAGCCACGCGGTCGCGTCGATGAACTCCGCGTCGGAGGTGCCCGGGCGGATCGTCGGCGCGATGCCGTCGTGGCGCTCGTAGGAGCCGAGGAACCGCACGTCGGCACAGACCCGGCGCAGCCCCATCATCGCCTCGCCGACCCGGGCGTCGTCGATGTGTCCCTCGCAGTCGATCGAGAAGCAGTAGTTGCCCAGGGCGGCGCCGGTGGGCCGGGACTCGATGCGGGTCAGGTTCACCCCGCGGGTGGCCAGCTGGTCGAGGATCTCCAGCAGCGCGCCGGGGTGGTCCTCGCGCATGAACGCCACCAGGCTGGTCTTGTCGGCTCCGGTGCGGCGCGGCGGCAGGCCCGGGCGGCCCACGAGGACGAACCTGGTGACCGCGTCGGGGTTGTCGCCGATGCCCTCCGCGAGCACGGACAGCCGGTAGTGCTCGGCCGCCAGCGGCGCCGAGATCGCCGCGTCCCAGGCCGCGCCGCCCTCCACCAGGGCGGCCGAGGCGGCGGCGGTCGACGTGGTGTGCAGGACCTCCGCGCCGGGCAGGTGCTCCGCGCACCACCTCCTGGTCTGCGCGGCCGCGTGCGGGTGCGTGGCCACCCGGCGTACGTCGGCGATGGTGGTGCCCTCGGGGGCCAGCAGCGAGAAGGCCACCGGCACGGTCGTCTCCCGGGTGATCATCAGCGGCTCGCCGAGGGCCAGCTCGTCCAAGGTGACCGGGACCGACCCCTCCACGGAGTTCTCGATCGGGACGACCGCGCCGTCGGCCTCGCCGGTGCGCACCGCGTCCAGCGCGACGGTGACCGTGCTGCACGGCCTCAGGCCGTCCCCGACCGCTCCGGGCAGCGAGCGCAGCGCCTGCTCGGTGAACGTCCCCTCGGGACCGAGGTAGGCGTAGCGGGCGGGCACGGCGCCAGCGTAGTGCCGGAAGGGGTCCGGGGTGAGTCTGCGCGCGGGCCGGCGGGCTTGTGGCCGATAACCGCACGGATCCCGGCTTGTGGCCTCGAACAACAGCCGACACGCCGTACGACGATGTCGTCATCGGCCACAAGCGACACGTTGTGCAGGCATCGGCCACTTTCGGGCCAGCCCACCCGCCGACGCACCCGGCGCAACCGCCGACCAGATCAGGTCGGGTCGCGGGCGACCGGACACGACATGCACCGCGGTCCGCCGCGGCCCGACCCGAGCTCGGAGCCGGCGATGGTGATCACCTCGATGCCGGCCGCCTCCAGCCGGGAGTTCGTCACCACGTTGCGCTCGTAGGCGACCGCGAGGCGCGGCGCCACCGCCAGGGTGTTGTTGCCGTCGTCCCACTGCTCGCGCTCCGCGGTCACCGGGTCCAGCCCGGTGTCGATCCGGTGCAGCGCGTCGATGCCCATCGCCCGCGCGGCCGCGACCAGGAACGGCTCGGGTCCCTCGACCCGCAGCTCGAGGCCCTCGCCGGCGCCGGGGGCGGCCGAGCTCTCCGCGCCCCGGCCCAGGGTGACCGTGTGGGCCTGCAGCCGGTCGGCGAGGTTGGGGTAGATGACCATCTGGTCGACGTCCACCATGGTGCACACCGTGTCCAGGTGCATGGTGGCCCGCTGCTGGGCGATCGGCACGACCAGCACCACCCGCGCCACCCCCGCGGCGAACATCTCCCGGGCCAGCCGCTCGGCACCGGCCGGCGTCGTGCGCTCGCCGACCCCGACCGCGACCACGCCGGGAGCCAGGAGCAGCACGTCGCCGCCTTCCACGTGCTCCTGGCGCCACCCGTGCAGCGGTGCGGTGCCGGCGAACCGGGGGTGCCGGGTGTAGACCAGCTCGGTGAGCTGGGTCTCCCGCCGCCGGGCCGGCATGGCCAGCGAGGTGACGGCGACCCGGTCACGCACCCAGACCGACGAGTCCCGGGTGAACAGCAGGTTGGGCAGCGGGTCGACGACGAACTCGTCGGGGGGCAGCAGGCCGGTGACCAGGCCGCGCCCGCCGCGCAGCTCGTCGTTGCGGATGCCGGCGGTCAGCGAGACCGCGAGCTCCTCGGGCGACTGCTCCAGCAGGGCGGGGGTCAGGTAGCGCCGCAAGGTGTCGCCGAGGTGCCGTACGCCGACCACGTCCGCGACCGCCGCGGTCCGCGCCTCGGGGTCGGCCAGCGTCTCGGTGAGCAGGTCGAGGAGGTAGAGCACCTCCACGCCGCGCCCGCGCAGCGCCTCGGCGAAGGCGTCGTGCTCCTCCTGAGCACGGCCCACCCAGGGGATCCCGTCGTACAGCAGCGCGTCGTTGTTGCGCGGGGTCAGCCGGGCCAGCTCGGCCCCCGGGCGGTGCAGCAGCACCGTCCGGAGCCGGCCGACCTCGGTGTCGACGCCTACCATGCTCGCCCGGATCAGCCCAGGTCGTTGTCGGCCAGGAACTGCGCGGCGACGTCCTCGGGGTCCTGCTTGTCCAGCACCACCTGGGAGACCATCTCGCCGAGGTTGTCGGTGGTCAGCGCCGCCGAGACGTCGTCGAGCGTGGACTCGACCTCGTCGGTGAGGGCGTCGTCGCGGATCAGCGGCACGATGTTCTGCGCGGCGAACAGCGACTCCGGGTCCTCCAGCGGCACCAGCTCCTCGGCGGCGACGTTGGGGTCGGTGGTGAACAGGTTGCCGGCGTCGACCTGCCCGTTGAGCAGCGCCTTCAGGGTCAGCGGGCCACCGGCGTCGAGCTCGCGGAAGTCGCCGAAGACCACGCCGTACTTGTCCTTCAGGCCGGGCACGCCGGTCTGCCGGGTCTTCCACTCCGGGGGGCCGCCGAGGGTGAGGTCCTTGGCCACCGGGGCGAGGTCGCCGATGGCGGTGAGCCCGTACTTCTCGGCGGTCTCGGAGGTGACCACGACGGAGTCCTTGTCCTCCGCGGCGGACTTCTCCAGCACGGTGAGGCCGTCGGGCAGGACGTCGACGAGCTCGGAGTAGACCGCGTCGGCCTCCGTGGCGGTGAGGGAGTCGTCGAAGTACAGCCGCAGGTTGCCGGTGTACTCCGGCAGCAGGTCGATCGAGCCGTCCTGGATGCCCTGGATGTAGGCCTCGCGCGCGCCGATGTTGAGCTTGGTGTCGACCTCGACGCCGGCGGCGTCCAGCGCGCCGGCGTAGATCTCCGCGAGCAGCGCGGACTCGGGGAAGTTGGCCGAGCCGACCACGATCCGGCTCGCGTCGCCGGAGTCCTCCGAGAGCGGGTCGTCGTCCCCGCCGCACCCGGCGAGGACGAGCGCGGCGGTGGCGGCGAGGGCGGTCAGGGCGGCGCTGCGCTTCATGTGGAGCCTTCCGACGGTGGGGCGGGTGCGGGGTCGCGGGCTGCCGCGACCCGGTCCGGGACGGCGCCACGGGGGCGGCCGCGGCTGCGCTCAGTCTTGCCGGTCAGCCCCGGAGAAACCACGACCCGCGCCAGCAGGACGAGGATCCCCTCCACGGCCAGGGCCAGCCCAGCGACCACGACCGCGCCTCCGGCCATCTGCGGGTAGTCGCGCACGGAGAGGCCGTCGATGAGGAACCGGCCCAGCCCGCCCAGCCCGACGGTGGCCGCGAGCGTGGCGGTCGCCACCACCTGCAGCGCCGCGGAGCGGACGCCCGAGAGCACCAGCGGCAGGGCGCACGGGACCTCCACCCGCCACAACACGTCGAAGCCGGTCATGCCCATCCCGCGGGCGGCGTCGCGGGCGGCCGGGTCGACCTGCTCGACGCCGGCGTACACCCCCGCCAGGACCGGCGGGACGGCGAGCACGACCAGGACCAGCACGGTCGGTACCAGGTACGCCGCGTCGCCGGCCAGCCGCCCGCCGACGACCATCACGGCCAGGAACAGCAGGCCCAGCGACGGGACCGCCCGCAGCGCGCCGGTGAGGTTGACCGCGAGGAACCGCAGCCGGCCGGTGTGCCCCACGTACAGCCCGAGCGGGACCGCGACCAGGCAGGCCAGCGCCAGCGAGACCACCGAGTACTCCAGGTGCTCGCCGATCCGCAGCCAGATGCCCTCCTGCCCGGTCCAGTTCGCCGGGTCGGTCAGCCAGGTCCAGACTCCGTTCACGACGGTCCGGCCCCGCCGTGGCTCGCCCGGCCAGGGTGGACCAGCCAGGTGCGCGGGCCTCGCCCGGCCTGTGCGCACCGGCGCCGCGGTGCCGTGACCTGTGGTCGCGTTGGCAGACCTCTCGGCGAGCTCCGCTCGCATACCCCGCTCACGACGGTCCGGCCCGTAGCCAGGGCGTGAGCAGGCGGGTGGCCAGCACGATCACCGCGTCGAAGAGCAGCGACAGCAGCACGCAGGCGACCAGCCCGGTGACGATCGGGGCCAGGAAGTCCCGGTTGAACCCGTCGGTGAACAGCGACCCGAGCTGCTGGACCCCGATGACCGCGGCGACGCTGACGATGCTGACGTTGCTCACCGCCGCCACGCGCAGGCCCGCGGAGACGACCGGCACCGCCAGCGGCAGCTCGACGGTGACCAGCCGGCGCACGGGCCGCAGCCCCATCGCGGTCGCGGACTGGGTCACCGCGTCCGGCACCGCGCCCAGCCCGTCGGCCACCGTGCGGGTCAGCAGGGCGAGGGTGTAGACGGTCATCGCCACCACGACGTTGACCGGGTCCAGGATGCCCGTGCCGAGCACCAGGGGCATCAAGATGAACAGGGCCAGGCTCGGGATCGTGTAGAGCAGCCCGGTGCCGACCACCAGCGGGGTGTAGAGGAGCCGGTGGCGGCGCGCGAGCCAGCCGACCGGGATCGCGAGCAGCAGGCCGAGGACGAGGGGCACGCCGGCCAGGTAGGCGTGCCGCACCGCGAGCTCGGCGACCTCGTCGAGGTGCCCGAGGAACCACTCCACGCCGGTCAGACCCGTCCGGCCGGGGCCATCGCCGCCACCACCTGCGCGGGCGTGACGGTGCCGGCCAGCGCACCCGCACCATCCACCACGACCCCGCGTCCGCTCGGGGAGGACAGCGCGGCGTCCAGGAGGTTGCGCAGCGACCCGTCGGTGCGGGCGACCGTGCCCCCCCGGTGCAGCGCCTCCCTCGCCACGGGGCCGCGCAGGCGAGCCGGCCGCACCCAGCCGAGCGGCCGGCGTTCGCCGTCCACGACCAGCAGCCACTCGGCGCCGTCGGCGGCGCGGCGTACGGCGGCCGGGTCCGCCCCGAGCGGCACCGTCGGCTCCTCGGCCGGGGTCAGCTCGGGGACCGGGACGAAGCCCAGGCTCCGGTAGCCCCGGTCTCGTCCCACGAAGTCGGCCACGAAGTCGTCGTGCGGGTCGCGCAGCAGCGTCGCGGGGTCGGCCACCTGGGCCAGCTCGCCGCCGATCCGCAGCACCGCGACCCGGTCGCCGAGCTTCACCGCCTCGTCGATGTCGTGGGTGACGAACACGATGGTCTTGCCGAGCTCGTCCTGGAGCCTGCGGAACTCGCCCTGCAGCTGCTCGCGGACCACCGGGTCGACGGCGCTGAACGGCTCGTCCATGAGCATCACCGGCGGGTCGGCGGCCAGCGCCCGGGCCACCCCGACCCGCTGCTGCTGGCCGCCGGAGAGCTGGTGGGGGTACCGGCCCGCGAAGCCCGCGTCGAGCCCCACCCGCTCGAGCAGCTCCAGGCTCCGGGCGCGGGCCCG
>JBIOUF010000262.1:0-2601 GCA_044866695.1 Nocardioidaceae bacterium
GGATGAGCGTGTCCTTCGCAGCGGCGAAGAAGAGCAGGTCGCCGAGCTCCTCGACCGCGCGCACCGGGTCGATGTGCTGCCAGAACAGGTGGCTGGGGTCCATCTCCGCGCCGACGTGGGTGACTCCACCTTCGGGCGTGGTGCGCTCGGCGAGCCGCTGCAGGGTGGCCGGGTTGAACACCAGGTTGTGCGGGTGCATCTCGATGGCCACCCGGACGTCGTTCGCGGCGGCGAGCTCCTGGATCTCCTTCCAGAACGGCACCGCGACCTCGTCCCACTGGTAGTCCAGGGTCTCCTTGTAGACCGAGTCCCACGGGATGACAGTCCACGAAGGACGGGTCCCGCCCGGCTCGGCGGCGGGAAGCCCGGACATCGTGATCACGGTCTTGATTCCGAGCAGTCCGGCCAGCTCGATCGTCCGCTTCAGATGGTCGGCGTGGTGCACCTCGGGGTCGGGGTGCAGCGGGTTGCCGTTGCAGTTCAGGGCGGTCAGCTCGATCCCGTACTTGGGGAAGATCGCCAGGTACTCCTCGCGGGCCTCGGCGCTCTCGAGCAGCTTCTCGACCGGCAGGTGCGGCGTACCGATGAACCCACCCGCGTTGATCTCGACGCTGGTCAGGCCGAGGTCGCGGAGGATCGAAAGGGCCTCCTCGAGGGTCTTGTCGTGCAGGCAGGCGGTGTAGGCGCCGAGCTTCATGGGTTCGTTCCTTTCAGGTGAGGTCAGGTGAGGGCGACGGCCTGGCCGCCGCCATGAGCGGACTGGGTGACGGCGGCCTGGATCTCCATGTTGTGCAGGCCTTCGACGAGTGAGGGCAGCGGCGCCAGCCGTCCGAGCCCGGCGACCTGGTCGAGGAAGGCGCGGGCCTGCCAGGCGAACAGGTCGTTCTGGCCGTGGCCGACCGACGGGAAGTCCATCGCGATGCCCTTGGCGATGCCGGGGTGCTGGGGGCCGATGAGCACCGTGCGGTAGCCGTTGGTCTTCCCGTCCGGGCCCTGGTCGGCGAAAGTGAACTCACCGGGCCGGTTGAGGTCGAAGGCGGCGGCGCCCTCAGCGGCGAACACCTCGAAGCCGAGCCCGTTCGGCAGGCCGTGCGAGATCCGGCTGATCGAGAAGGTGCCGACCGCACCGCTGGCGAACCGGGCGGTGAAGGTGGCCAGGTCCTCGTTCTCGACCGGCTCCTTCGTGTCGCCGACGGCGGCCGCGGAGTGGCCGACCGTGGTGCCGAGCGGCACCGGCCGCTCGCTGGTGAAGGTCTGGAACACCGCGCCGCTCACGCTCTGGATCGGGCCACAGACGTACTCGCCGAGGTCGATCATGTGGCTGCCGATGTCGGCCAGGGCGCCGGTGCCGGGCCCGCCCTTGTAGCGCCAGCTGATCGGGTTGTCCGGGTTCTGCGCGTAGTCGCACCAGTAGTGGCCGTTGAAGTGCCGCACGGGCCCGATCGCCCCGGCCTGGAGCTGCTCGCGGATGGCGTTGATCCCCGGCGTACGCCGGAACGAGAACCCCACCCCGGCGTGGGTGTCGGCCGCCTCGGCTGCCGCGACCATCGCCTTGGCGTCCTCGACCGAGGGTGCCAGCGGCTTCTCGCACAGGACGTGCTTGCCGGCGGCGAGGAGCGCCTCGACGACCTCGCGGTGCAGCTCGTTGGCGATCGCCACCGAGACGACGTCGATGTCCGGGGCGTCGACGACGGCCTGCCAGGACGTCTCCGCCCGCTCGTAGCCGAAGCGCTTCGCGCCGTCGGTGGCGAACGGCTCGTAGGCGTCGGCGACCGCCACCAGGCGGACCTCGGGGAGGTCGAGGTCGTAGAGCTGGCTGGCGACCCGGTAGCCGGCGGCGTGGGCCCGGCCGACCATGCCGGCGCCGATCACGGCGACGCCGAGGGAGTTGGCGGTCATGACGTTGCTTCCTGTCGAGAGGGGCTGGGGGTGAGGGCACCAGCAAACCGCGCCCACCCGGTGACTGTCAATAGTTTGTCAGCACCTTTTAGAGCGCTCTAGGTCATGCCGCTAGAGCGCTATAAGTCATCTCGCCTATAGCGCTATAGTTCCGGCATGGACCACCAGCCTTCGCGCCCTCGCCGGGTGACCCTGGCCGACGTCGCGAGGAGGGCCGGGGTCTCCACCGCGCTGGCGTCGATCGTGATGCGCGACGCGCCTGGGGCCGGCGCCGCGAGCCGGCAGCGGGTTCTCGCCGCCGCGCGCGACCTCGGCTACCGGCCCGACGTCCGGGCCCGGTCGCTGGCGAGCCTCGAGGGCCACGTCGTCGGAGTGCTGTTCGGCACGGCGGGCCGGTTCCAGCTGGAGCTGATCGACGGGCTGTACGCCGCCGCAGACGCCTGCGGCTGGGACCTCGTGCTCAGCGCCGTGACGGCCCGTCGCGACGAGCGGCGTGCCCTGGAGTCGCTGCACGACCTCCGCTTCGACGCCCTGGTCATGCTCGGCCCGCAGGTCCCCGAGCCGGTGCTGGCCGGCCAGGTCCCGGTCGTGGTGGTCGGCTGGCACGTCGACCACCCGGACGTCGACGTCGTCCGGTCCTCCGACGACCATGGCATGGCGCTCGCCGTACGACACCTGGCCGAGCTCGGCCACACCCGGATC
>JBIOUF010000263.1:0-20317 GCA_044866695.1 Nocardioidaceae bacterium
CGGCTGGCCGGGCTGGGCATCCGCACCGTCGCAGAGCTCGGTGCCGCGGACACCGAGATGCTGGCCGCGGCGATCGGGCCCACCATGGGCCCGTGGTTCCGCCGGCTCGGCCGCGGTGTGGACTGCGCGCCGGTCGACCCCACGCCCTGGGTCCCTCGCGGGCACGGCCGGGAGACCACCTTCCAGGCCGACCTGCACGACTGGGCCGACGTCGCCCGGGAGGCCCGCACCCTGGCCGCCCAGGTCGCCGCGGACATCGCCCGCGAGGGGCGGCCGGCGGCCCGGGTCGGCGTCAAGGTCCGCTATGTGCCGTTCGAGACCCGCCAGCGCAGCCTGACCTTGCCCAGCCCCACCGCCGACCCCGACGTGATCGCCGACGCGGCGGTCGGCCTGCTGTCGCGCTTCGACCACTCCCGCGCCGTACGGCTGCTCGGGGTGAGGGCCGAGATGACGCCGGTCGCCGATCCCACCCCGAGCGCAGCGAGGGGTGGGTGAGGCGACCGGCCAGGAGCCGAACCGTGGACTGTGGTCGTCGCTCTCGCGCGCAGCGCGCCCTCATCGACGACCAGAATCCACGGTTCGACTCCCCCACGTACCCGACCGCAGGTGGCACTCGAAGGGACCACCACCTGCATCCGGTTGCCCGGCCCACCGGCCCCCACCGACCTCGGCCCCGGCTCGACCCACCAATACTGACGGCTCGACCCACCAACATTGCCGGCTCGACCCACCAACACTGACGGCTCGACCCACCAGGATGCAGGTGGTGGTCCCTTCGACTCCTGGCTGACCGCCTCACCACCCGCTCGCTTCGCTCGGGGTGGGTTCGGCGGTCAGCGCACCTCGAAGATCGAGGCGCCGGTGGGGGGGACGTCGGTGAGGTCGACGTGGTGGACCCGGGCGAAGGGCGGGCCCTCGTGGAGCCAGCGGACCAGGGCGTCGACCGACGACGGGTCGCCCTCGACGAGGGCGCGGACCGTGCCGTCGGGCTCGTTGCGGACCCAGCCGGTCACGCCGGCGCGACGCGCCTCCCGCAGGCAGGAGTCGCGGAAGAAGACCCCCTGCACCCGGCCGTGCACGACCGCGACCTTGGCAACCGCCGGGCCGGAGCCGCCTGAGGACACGTCGCAAGCCTACGATCGACTCGTGCAGGACGTGGCCGGCATCCTCGCCGCCCTGGACGAGCCCACGGCGCGGGCCGCCGCGAGCGCGGTCACCCGGCTGCTCGGCGGGAGCGTGGGCGGCGGGGTGGGCGGCCCGCACGCCCTGGACGAGCTGGACCAGCTGGACCTGCAGCGGTTCCTGTGGCGAGAGCTGCCCACCCAGCGCCTCGCCGGACGGTCGGCGCATCACGACGTCGCCTGGGCGCTGGCCGACGTCTTGGAGCTGGCCGGACGCGGACGCTACGCGGCCCTGTGCCGGGACCGGGTCACCCATGAGGTCCTCGAGGCCTGGCGGCGCGGTCCGGACCTGGGCAGCGCCGCGGCGGCGGACGCGGAGCGCCGGTCGGGAGTCCTGCCGCCGGACACCCAGGCGCTGAGGTTCGCCCACGACGACGACGACGCGTCGCCGCTGGAGCGGCTGGTCCGCCACGAGGCCTCCCGCGTGCTCGAGCAGGCGGTGGAGCGCGGCGACCTGCGGCCGGGGCCCGCCTCGGGGCGGTTCGCCGAGGGACTGGTCGAGGAGTTCCTGCGCACGCCGTCGGCCGCGCATCACGGCACCAGCCCGCGCGACGAGGTGCGCGGGCACCGCGCCCGGGCCTGGGCGGCGCGGCTCACCGACGGTGACACCACCTGGGTCGACGGCGTCCTGCCGCAGGCGACCGCCGAGCCGGACGTGCCGTCCCGGCCGGACCTGTCCGTGGCGCCGGCGCGGGCCCTGCTGGAGGCCGCGGCCGGCGGCCTGGCGCTGACCCGTGCCGGGCAGCTGCCGGCCGACGTGGTGGCGGCCCTGGACGACCGGTTCGCGTGGTCCGACGACCGTCCGCTCACCCGCCGGGCCCCGCAGGAGGCCGACCTGCCGCCGCTGCTGTTCCTTCGTCAGCACCTGCAGGCCCAGCGGCTGCTCACGGTGCGAGGCGGGCGGCTGGCCCTCTCACCGAGCGGGCGGGGGTGCCTGGACGACGCCGACCGGCTCTGGTCGGCCGTGGTCGGCCCCGGGCCGCGGTGGGCCGACGGCTTCGACGGCGACGCGCTCGCGGTCCTGGCCGGGGTGCTGTTGCGTTCGCCCGCCGTCTCGCGCGAGGACCTGCTCCGGGAGGCGACCTTCGTGCTGGGAGCCGCGTGGCATCGCGTCGGGGGAGAGGACCTGGCCGCGGCGGTCGACTGGCTCCGGGTGGACTGGTACCGGGTCGGCGTCGCGTTCGGCTGGTGGGAGCGCTCGCGCGGCCGCTGGCTCGGGCTGCGCCTGTCCCGGCTGGGCCGGGCCGCGGCGGCACGCACCTTCTGGGCGGCGGCCGCGCGCCCCCGCTCCGGCCGGCCGGCCACCTGACCGACGGGGCGACCCCCCGCTTGTCAGCCGTACAAGATAGGTTGCCGTCCGTGGTCTACACGTCGGATTTCCCCTTCGTCTACCTCACCGTGGACGTCGTCGTCCTCTCCGTCCTCGACGGCGAGCTCGAAGTCCTGATGGTCCGCCGCGGCGCCGCGCCGTACGAGGGCCGCTGGGCGCTGCCCGGGGGCTTCGTCGACCCCGACGAGGACCTCGAGAGGGCCGCGCGGCGCGAGCTTCGCGAGGAGACCGGCGTCTGGGCGCGCTCGCTGCGGCTCCACCAGCTCCGGGCGTACGGCGACCCGAAGCGCGACCCGCGGCACCGGGTCGTCTCGGTGGCCCACCTCGCCGTGCTGCCGCCCGGCACCGCGGCCATGGCCACCAGGGCCGGCGACGACGCCGCGCACGCGGAGTGGCGACCCGTCGCGCGCATGCTGCGCAGCCGGCTGGCCTTCGACCATCGGCGGATCCTCGCCGACGCGGTGGACCGGCTCGCCACCGAGCTGGAGGGCACCAACATCGCCATGTCGATGGTGCCGGAGGAGTTCACCATCTCCGAGCTGCGGGCTGTCTACGAGACCGTATGGGGAGTCGCCCTGGACCCCGGCAACTTCCAGAGGAAGGTCACCGGCGCCGACGGGTTCGTGGTGGAGACCGGCGGGCTGACCTCCGGAGGGCGAGGACGCCCGGCCGGGCTCTACCGCGCAGGGCCCACCTCGGTGCTGCGCCCGCCGATGAGCCGCACCCCCTGACCGGAGCCGACGAAGGAGCAGGAGCCGAAGGCCATGTCCGGCGGCCCGGAGCAGGACGGCGAGGACGCCCCGCGGGCCCGGCCGGCCCGGCGCAGGCGCCCGCGGCACCGGCCCGAAGCGGCGCGGCGTGGCCGCGCCCGCGGGCTGAGCGCCGCGGAGGTGGAGCGGCGCCGTGCCCTGGTGCCGGCGCTGCGGTACCCCGAGGAGCTGCCGGTCAGCGCCCGCCGCGAGGACATCGCAGCGGCCATCCGCGACCACCAGGTCGTGGTGGTCGCCGGGGAGACCGGGTCGGGGAAGACCACCCAGCTGCCCAAGATCTGCCTCGAGCTCGGCCGCGGCGCGCTCGGCGTGGTCGGTCACACGCAGCCGCGCCGCATCGCCGCACGGAGCGTCGCCGAGCGGATCGCGGAGGAGGTCGGCACCGAGCTCGGGGGCCAGGGGCTGGTCGGGTACCAGGTGCGCTTCACCGACCACACCGGCCCGAACACCCTGGTGAAGCTCATGACCGACGGGATCCTGCTCGCCGAGCTGCAGCGGGACCGGCTGCTGTCCCGCTACGACACCGTGATCGTCGACGAGGCGCACGAGCGCAGCCTGAACATCGACTTCCTGCTCGGGTACCTGAAGCGGCTGCTGCCCCGCAGGCCGGACCTCAAGGTGGTCGTCACCTCGGCCACCATCGACCCGGACCGGTTCGCCGCCCATTTCTCCGACGCGACGGGCCGTCCGGCCCCGGTCGTCGAGGTCTCCGGGCGCACGTACCCG
Source organism: Nocardioidaceae bacterium (assembly GCA_044866695.1). Taxonomy (GTDB): domain Bacteria; phylum Actinomycetota; class Actinomycetes; order Propionibacteriales; family Nocardioidaceae; genus JBIOUF01. The sequence goes on from JBIOUF010000263.1 coordinate 4,008, forward strand.
GTGGAGGTCCGCTACCGGCCGCTGCTGGCCGAGGGCGCCGACGAGGACGGCGAGCCGTTCCTGCGCGACCAGACCGAGGCGGTCGTCGACGCGGTCCGCGAGCTGGTCGCCGAGGGGCCGGGCGACATCTTGGTGTTCCTCCCCGGCGAGCGGGAGATCCGCGACACCGCCGACGTGCTGGGCGGGCTGTCCCGCCCCGGCCACCCCAGCGGCTTCGACGTGCTCCCGCTCTACGCCCGGCTGTCCGCGGCCGAGCAGCACCGGGTCTTCGCCCCGCACGGCCGCCGCCGGGTGGTGCTGGCCACCAACGTCGCCGAGACCTCCCTGACCGTCCCCGGCATCCGGTACGTCGTGGACAGCGGGCTCGCGCGGATCAGCAGGTACTCCTACCGCACCAAGGTGCAGCGGCTGCCCATCGAGCCGGTCAGCCAGGCCTCGGCGCGCCAGCGGTCCGGGCGGTGCGGCCGCCTGGAGGCGGGGGTCGCGATCCGGCTGTACTCCGAGGAGGACTACCTGGCCCGCCCCGAGTACACCGACCCGGAGATCCTGCGCACCAACCTGGCGTCGGTCCTGCTCCAGATGGCCGCCCTCGGCCTCGGCGACATGGCGGCCTTCCCGTTCGTCGACCCGCCCGACCGGCGGCACGTCACCGCGGGCGTGCAGCTGCTCGAGGAGCTCGGCGCGCTGGCCGCGGACCGGGGTCCGAGCCGGCTCACCGGGGTGGGCCGCCGGCTCGCCGCGTTCCCGGTCGACCCGCGGCTGGGGCGGATGGTGCTGGAGGCGGACCGGCTCGGCTGCCTGCGCGAGGTGCTGCCGGTCGTCGCGGCGCTGTCGGTGCAGGACCCCCGCGAGCGCCCCGCCGAGCAGCGCGCGCAGGCCGACGCCAAGCACGCCCGGTTCCGCCACGAGCGCTCGGACTTCCTCACCCTGCTGAACCTCTGGCGACACCTGCGCGCCCAGCAGCGCGAGCTGGGATCCGGCGCGTTCCGCAGGATGTGCCGGGCGGACTTCCTGAACTACCTGCGCATCCGAGAGTGGCAGGAGGTCGAGGCGCAGCTGCGCCAGGTTGCCGAGCAGGTCGGCCTCACCGTCGGGCGCGCCGCCGAGGAGCCCGACGAGGACGCCGTCCACCAGGCGCTGCTGTCCGGCCTGCTGTCCCACGTCGGGCTGCGCGACACCGACACCCCACGCGGCACGGCGCGGGCACCCGCGCCGTACCTGGGCGCGCGGGGGACGCGCTTCGCGATCTTCCCCGGTTCCGGGCTGTTCCGGCGCCAGCCCCCCTTCGTGATGGCGGCGGAGCTGGTCGAGACGTCGCGGCTCTACGCCCGGGTCAACGCGGCGGTCCAGCCCGAGTGGGCCGAACGGCTCGGCGGGCACCTGGTCCGGCGCAGCCACTCCGAGCCGCACTGGTCGAAGCGCCGGGCGGCGGTGCTGGCCCGTGAGCGGGTCACCCTGTACGGCGTACCGCTGGTCGCCGACCGCCTGGTCCAGTACGGCAGCATCGACCCCGGCCTGGCCCGCGAGCTGTTCATCCGGCACGCCCTGGTGTACGGCGAGTGGGACACCCGGCACCGGTTCTTCGCCCGCAACCGCGCCCTGCTCGAGCATGCCGAGGAGCTCGAGCACCGCGCCCGGAGGCGCGACATCGTCGTCGACGAGCACGCGCTGTTCGACTTCTACGACGCCCGGGTCGGAGCCGACGTGGTCAGCGGCGCCCTCTTCGACGCCTGGTGGAAGCGGGTCCGGCAGCGCCAGCCCGACCTGCTCACCTTCGACCCGGGCATGCTGGTCCACCCCACGGCGGCCGAGGTCACCGACGACGACTACCCCGACGCCTGGTCCGTGGGCTCGCTGGACCTGCCGCTGCGCTACCACTTCGAGCCCGGCGCCCCGGACGACGGGGTGACGGTCGACGTCCCGCTTGCCGCGCTCAACCAGCTCGACGACGACGCGTTCTCCTGGCAGGTGCCGGGACTGCGCGAGGAGCTCGTCGTCGCGCTGCTCCGCTCGCTGCCCAAGGCGCTGCGGGTGTCCTTCGTGCCCGCGCCGAACCACGCCCGGGCCTTCCTGGCCGCCGTGCCGCCCGGCGACGAGCCGTTGCTGGACGCGCTCGAGCGGCACCTGCGGGCCACGACCGGCGTCGTCGTCCCCCGCGCGGCCTGGGACTGGTCCAAGGTCCCGCCGCACCTGCGTCCCACCGTCCGGGTGCTCGACCCGGACGGGTCCGTCGTCGCCGAGGACAAGCAGCTGGCCGCGCTGAAGGCCCCGCTCGCCGAGGAGACGGCCGGGGCGCTGGCGCAGGCCGCCGAGGAGGTCACCGCCACCGGCCAGACCTCATGGACGTTCGGGGTCGTCCCCTCCACGTTCACGCGCACCCGCGCCGGCCACGAGGTGCGGGCGTTCCCGGCGCTGGTGGACGAGGGGAGCTCGGTCGGGCTGCAGGTCCTGGGCTCGGCCGACCAGGCCGAGGCGGCGCACCGGCTCGGCGTGCGACGGCTGCTGCGGCTCGCCCTCCGCGGGCCCGACCTCGCCGCCGCCCTCGGCAACGCCGAGAAGCTCCAGCTCGCCGGATCGCCGTACCCGAACGCGGCCGCCGCCCTCGAGGACTGCGTGCTCGCCGCGGTCGAGGAGCTCATGGATCGGCACGGCGGCCCGGCGCGCGACCGCGAGGAGTTCGAGGGACTCACCCGGCGGGTCGCGGCCGACCTCCCCGACTCGTCCCGGGCGGTCCTGGACGCGCTGCTGCGGGTCCTCGGGGCGTGGCGTGGGACCGACCGGCTGCTCGCGGGCGCGGTCAGCATGGCCCTGCTGCCGGCGCTGGCCGACATGCGGGCCCAGGTCGACCGCCTGGTGCACCGCGGCTTCGTCGCCGACACGGGGGCGCAGCGGCTCCCGCACCTGCCGCGCTACCTCGAGGCGGTGCGGGTCCGGCGGGAGCGGCTGGAGGCCGCCGTGGCCGCGGACCGCGCGCTCATGGACCGGGTGGCCCCCCTGCAGGAGGCCTACCTGCACCGGCTGGCCGGCCTCCCGGCCGGCCGGCCGCCGCCCGCCGGGCTGGTGCGGGTCCGCTGGCTGCTGGAGGAGTACCGAGTGAGCCTGTGGGCCCAGCACCTCGGCACCGCGGAGAAGGTGTCCGACACCCGCCTCCGCAAGGCGCTGGACGCGCTGTGAGCAGCGAGCCCGGCGGCGCGTCGCCTCGCCGGCTGCCTGACCGTCCGCCGGTCGCGGCGGGGCCGCTCGGGCTGCGGGATCCCTCAGATCCGGTGGAACTCGCGCGCCGCCGCGACCACGGCGCGGAACACCGGCTCCGGCAGGGCGGCGCCCTCCCGGCGCACCGCGTCCTCGGCGAGCAGCAGCAGCCGGTCCAGCCGGACCTCGCTGGGCCGGCCTTCGCGGTCCCACCCGCCGGCGCCCACGTCCATCCAGTGCCGGCCCCACCGGGCCTCGTCCGCGGCGTCCCGGTCGTGGTCCTTGCTGGTCAGCATCAGGCACAGCAGCGCCGGGCCCGGCTCGGCGGTGTCGCGGGCCAGGACCAGCACCGGACGGTCCTTGCCGCGAGCCGGGTCGTCCTCGTAGGGCACCCACCCCCACACCACCTCACCGGGGTCGGGCTGGCCGTCTGCTTCGGGGGCGTAGGTCATGCGCCCAGTCTGGGCCCACTCTGGGCCCACTCTGGGGCAGCCTGCCTCGCGCCGCAGCGTCGCGGGGAGACGAGTGAGCGCGCCGGACCGGGAGCGCCTCACGGCGCGTGGCCGCTCGCAGCGGCTGGTATCGGGACCCGGGGCTGCCGCGGCCCGACGCGTGGCCCAGCATAGCGCCTGGGCCCCCAGTGTCGCGTGGTCGGGCTCAGCACAGGGTGCCGGCGAGCTCGAGCCGCCCGGCGCGCTCGAGCTGGTCGGCCATCGTCACCAGCTTGGCCGCCGACAGGTCGGAGCGGTACGTCGACCCGGCCTCTCCGCCCAGCTGGGCCCGACCGGCCGCGGCCACCCGGGCGAACGCCGCGGCCCGGAACAGCGCGTCGGCGAAGTCGCCCACGACGATGCCGCGCAGGATCTCGTCGGCCAGCCGGCGCACCTCCTCGGGGCCCGGCGGGTCGACCACCCCCGCCACCGCCTCGTGCACGGGGGTGAGCCGGCGCCCGGCGTCGAACTCGAGGGCAGCGGCGGCGGGGCTGGTGTGCACCCAGGCGCGCAGCAGGTACAGCCGCCACAGGCATCCGGCCAGCGAGTCGGGCGGGGCGCCCGCCCACAGGTCCGCGATGCTGTCCAGGCCCTCCGCGTCGGCGAGGTGGACGATGCGCTCGACCACGGCCTCGTCGGAGGGGTTGCGCGTGCCACGCACCAGCAGCGTGGCGCACCGGTCTGCGGCCTCGCTCCGGGTGGCCGGGTCGTCGTCGCCGACCAGGTCCTCGAAGCGTGCCGCCCCCGGCAGGGCCGGACGGTGGTGCCGCGGGGTCTGGGTCATCGCGGCCACACTATGCCGCGCGCCCGCCCCCGGACACCCGCCGGGCGGCACCCCCCGGGTCGTCACAGCAGTCCCGCCGCGCGCTGCACGGCGGCCACCATCGGCTCCTGCCCCCGCGGGTAGTTGAAGTCCTGGCCCTCCAGCCGCATGTCGAGGACCGCCACCCGGGTGCCGTCCAGCACGAGCCCCGTCGACTCGAACACCGCGTCGTCGGAGCCGGGTCGCACCGGCCCGTAGGTGAGCAGGTACCACCCTGCGGTGCCCGAGGGAACCGTCACCGGCTCGAGCGGCCCCACGCGGCGCAGGTCGTAGCCGGCGAGCCGCGCGCCGCACCGGCGGCGCCACGCGGTGAGGACGTCGTAGGCCCGGGCGGCCGTGGCCTCGTCCGGGAGCTGCGCGACGAGATGACGCGCCGGGAGGCCCGGCGTGCCCGCCGGGAGGTAGGTCCGGGTGACCACGCGGGTGGCGCCGAGCGAGGTCATCGCGAACCGGTTGCACGTGGCCAGGTGCTGCGGCTCGCCAGCCGCCGTGCTCTGCTCCCGCCAGCGGAACGCCGCGTTGAAGCCGGGCAGGTCGCCGGCCGGCAGCAGCCGCGACACCAGGGCGGCCGGCCCGGCGGGGGTAGGCGTGGCGGAGGAGGTCGGCGAGCCGCTCGGGGACGTGCCGCCGGTGGGGCCGTGCGTCGCCGGAGTCGTGGACTCCCCGGGCGTCGGCTCGGTGGCGCTCGCGGACGGGGTGGACTCCTCACCGGCGGACGCGGAGGTCGTGGGCCGGCCGGCCGCCGGCTCCTCGTCGGAGGTGCAGCCGCCGAGCAGCAGCACGGCGACGGCGACCGACGCGGCCCAGCCGGTCATCGGCACCGGCAGTGCTGAGAGCCGCATCGAAGAGCGCCCTTCCTCGTCCTGGTGTCCCTGTCCTCGTGGGTCGTGGGGGGTACGACCGCACTGTAGGAGCCGCATCCCTCCGACACCGGCCGCCTCGGTCGTGTCGGCGTGTCCCGATACGGTGGGGCACGGTCGGCGACGGGGCCTGGCCGTGGCGGCGGGCAGGAGCGAGGAGAGCGGTGCGGACGGCGAGGCGGTTGGTCGCGAGGTCCGCCGCCACTGCCGCCATGGCCCTGACCGCCCTGGCCGCCCTCGCCGGCTGCACGTCGGGAGACGGCTCGGGCGGCGACCCGGCGCCGTCGCCGGAGCAGTCGTCCTCGACCTCGCCGGAGCCGGTCGCGCTGTCCTTCGCGGTGTACGGCGACGACGCCACCGTGCAGGCCTACCGCGACCTGGTCGACGCCTACACCCTGGACCACCCGGAGGTCCGCATCGCCGTGCGGGCCAGCCCCGACGCGGAGCGGGCGGCGGCGAGGGTCCACGCCTCCACCCAGGCGGGCACCGCCCCCGACGTGTTCCTGCTCGACGCGCGCTACCTGGCGGGACTGGTCGGCACCGACGCCCTTCAGCCCGTCGACGAGCTGATGGCCGAGCGCGACCTGCAGTTCGGCGACGACTTCCAACGGCTCGGGTTCACCGAGTTCAGCGGCGACCAGATGCTGCAGTGCATGCCGGTAGAGGTCTCGCCGCTGGTGGTGTACTACAACACCGCACTCCTCGACCTGTCGCTCCTCGCCCCCGACGTCGACGCCTCCGAGGACGTCGACCCCGGGGTCGTCCCCGACGAGCCGTCGCCCTCGGCGCAGGACGGCCAGGCGACCGGGTCCCCGGGCGCGGAGCCGGGCGAGCCGGCCGCGTCGCCCGAGGAGTCCGCAGGGCCCGGCGACCTGGTGTCCGCCGAGTCCGGCTGGAGCTGGGACCAGTTCGTCGGCGCCGCACAGCTGGCGACGGCCGCCGGGGTCAAGGGGGTCTGGATCCCCCCCGACGTCGACGTGCTCACCCCTCTGCTGAGGTCGCAGGGTGGCGACATCGTCGACGAGGTGACCGATCCCACGACGCTGACCCTCTCCGCCGAGCCGTCCCTGCTCGCGATGGACAAGGTGCTCTCCCTGGTGCGCAACCCGGTGCTGTCCCCGACGGCCGCCCAGGTCGCGGCGAAGGACGCGTTCGACCGCTTCGCCGACGGCGACGTCGCGATGCTGCTCGGCACCCGGGCGTCGGTCCCCGCGCTCCGCGAGACCGGGGTGCGGTTCGACGTGATGCCGTTGCCGTCGCTGGGCCGGTTCCGCTCGTACTCCGAGGTCAGCGGGATGTGCCTGGCCGCCGGCGGGGACCACGTCCCGGCCGCCGCCGACTTCGTCGCCTGGGCGGTCGGCGAGCAGGGCGCCACGGTGCTGGCCCGGTCCGGCGCGGTCGTGCCGTCCAACATCGCGGTCCTGCACTCCGCGGACTTCCTGCAGCCGGCCCGGCGTCCGGAGCACGCCGCCGTGTACGCCGCGAGCGTGGTCCGGTCCGACCCGGGGCCGTTCTCCGCGCAGTGGCCGGCCGTGTCCGAGCGCGCCGACCTGGCTCTCACCCGGCTGTTCCACGACCTGTCCATCGACCAGGCCACCGGCACCGAGCCGTTCCTGCAACGGCTGGACCAGCGCTCCCAGGCGTGGTTCGCCCCGCCCGACCAGGAGCCCTGACCCGGCGGTCAGCCGGGCTCCGGATCGTCGGGCACGCCGGCCAGCACGCCCGCGAGCGCCTCCGCGGTCAACGCCACCTGCCAGGGCCTGGCCCCGAGCTCGGCCAGCCTCGCGGCCACCGCCGCGGCCGGCCGGTCCGAGCCGCTGCGGGTGGGTGGGTCCCAGAGCACCCGCCGGCTCAGGTCCGGGGACAGCAGGTTCTCCACCGGCAGCCGCGCCTCGGCGGCGATCCTGGCCAGCTCCGAGCGGGCCCGGGCCAGCCGGGCCGCAGCCACGGGGTCCTTCTCGGCCCAGGTCCGTGGCGGTGGCGGGCCGTCGTAGCGGGCAGTCACCTGGGGCAGGTCCTGCTCGGGGAGGTCGAGCGCCTCCCGGATGGCGCGCACCCAGGTGGCGGCGTACCGGTCCGCGCCTCGACCGTGGAACCCCTTCACCGCCCGGAGCGCGCGCCGGTCCCGGGGCAGTGCCGTCGCCGCCTCGACGATGGCCCCGTCCGGGATGACCCGGCCGGGCGTGACGTCCCGGTCTGCGGCGATGGCGTCGCGGGCCTCCCAGAGGGCGCGCACCGCCGCCAGGGATCGGCGGCCGCGCACCCGGTGCAGGCCCGAGGTGCGCCGCCACGGCTCGGGCCGGGGGCCCGGCGGCACCGAGCGCACCAGGTGCCCGAACTCCTGGCGGGCCCACTCGGTCTTGCCGGCCGCCTCCAGCTGCGCGCCCAGGGCGGCCCGGAGCTCCGGCAGCACCTCCACGTCCAGCGCGGCGTACTCCAGCCACGGCCGGGGCAGCGGCCGGGTCGACCAGTCCACGGCAGAGTGCTCCTTGCGCATCCGGCGGCCCAGCACCGTCTCCACCAGGGTCGCCAGGCCGACGCGCGGGTAGCCCAGCAGCCGGCCGGCCAGCTCGGTGTCGAACAGGCTCGCGGGACGCAGGCCCAGCTCGGCCAGGCAGGCCAGGTCCTGGGAGGCGGCGTGCACGATCCACTCGGCGTCGCCGATCGCGGCGGCCAGATCGCGCAGGTCCGTGAACGCCGTGGGGTCGACCAGCGCGGTGCCGGCACCGTCCCTGCGGACCTGGACCAGGTACGCGCGCGCGGAGTACCGGTAGCCCGAGGCCCGCTCGGCGTCGATCGCCACGGGTCCAGACGCGGCCGACAGGGTCGCGACCACGCGGGCGAGGTGCTCTGGACGGTCGGCCACCGCGGGCAGCGGCTCCCGCAGCGTCAGCAGGGGTGCCGGCTCCGGCGGCGGCCCGGCAGGCGGCGGCGGGCCGAGGCTCCGCGCGTCGGGGCCCGATGGCTGGGAGTCCCGCGGGGGGTCGGGCCGGCTGGGGTCGGGCGGGTGGTCCGGGGACGGCTGGGCGGCTGGGCCCTCAGGTGGCGCCACGCTGGCCACGTCGGCTCGGCAGGGAGGCCACACCGTCGGGGAGCGGCTCCAGCCCCGAGGCGGTGCACAACAGCTCGGCCCACGCCTCCACGTGCGGCCCGAGGTCCCCCACCGGCGTCCAGGACGCCCGGATCTCCAGCTGAGCGGTGGCCTGCTCGTCGGCCATGCCGCCGAAGCTCTCCGAGGCCACCTTGGTCACGGTGCCCGACGGCGCCAGGAACTCCGCCGCGTTCGCGGCCAGCGCGTCGGTCAGCCAGGTCCAGCCGACCGCGCCCAACAGGGGGTCGTTGGCCATGTCGGGGTCGATCTCCGCCCGGGCGTAGGCAACGCAGCGGAAGTCGCCGGCCCAGGTGTCGTTGCCGGCCGGGTCGTGCAGCAGCACGATGCGCCCGGTGCCGACGTCCTCACCGCCGGCCGTCACGTCGGCGGACAGCGCGAACGCGAACGGCGCGATGCGCTGCGGGGCGGGCATCTCCTCGCAGAGCAACTCCGGCCGGACCCGCGCCGCCCGCATCTGCTCGACCGCCGCCTGGAACCGCGGAGGGGTTGCCGACGCGTCCACACGGGTCTGCTGACGTGTGGCCATGGCCACAGACTAGGCGGCATCCTCGTCACCGGTTCAACGACACGCCTGGGAGGATGACCGGGTGCCGGCCTCTCGAACCACCCCCTCGCCGGAGCCCGCGTCGGCCCCGGCCCGCGACGAGTTGCCCGCCGGCCTGCGGGACTCCGCCTTCCTGCGGGCCGCGCGCGGGGAGGAGGTGCCCTACACGCCGGTCTGGTTCATGCGGCAGGCCGGCCGTTCGCTTCCGGAGTACCGCGCCGCGCGTGCCGGCGTGCCCATGCTGGAGGCCTGCATGCGCAGCGACCTGGTCGCCGAGATCACCTTGCAGCCGGTGCGGCGGTACGCCGTCGACGCGGCGATCCTGTTCTCCGACATCGTGCTCCCGCTCAAGGCGGTCGGGGTGGACCTCGACATCTCGCCGGGGGTGGGTCCGGTGGTGGCTCGGCCGGTCCGGACGCCGGCCGACGTCGCGGCGATCCCGGACCTGACCGCCGACGACGTCTGGTTCGTGACGGAGGCGGTGCGGATCCTGGTCGCAGAGCTCGGCGCGACGCCCTTGGTCGGGTTCGCCGGCGCGCCGTTCACCGTGGCGTCGTACCTGGTCGAGGGCGGGCCGTCCCGCGACCACGCGCGCACGAAGGCGATGATGCTCGGCGAGCCGGACCTCTGGGACGCGCTGATGCGCAAGATCGCCGGCATCTCGGCCGCCTTCCTCGCCGTCCAGGTCCGGGCCGGCGCATCGGCGGTGCAGCTGTTCGACTCCTGGGCGGGGGCGCTGACGCCGCAGGACTACGCGCGGTCGGCGCAGCCGTACTCGGCGATGGTGCTCACCGCCGCCGGGGAGCTCGGCGTGCCCCGGGTCCACTTCGGGGTCGGCACCGGAGAGCTGCTGGGGCTGCTCGCCGAGGCGGGCGCCGACGTCGTGGGGGTCGACTGGCGGGTCCCCCTCGACCGGGCGGTCGAGCGGGTCGGCGGCCGTGCGGTCCAGGGCAACCTCGACCCGGCCCTGGTGTTCGCGCCGACGGAGGTGATGCTGGCCCGCGCCGACGAGGTGCTCGCCGCGGGCCGCGCGGCGCCGGGCCACGTGTTCAACCTGGGGCACGGCGTGCTGCCGACGACCGACCCGGACCGGCTGGCCCGGCTCACCGACCACGTCCACGAGCGCACGGCCCGCTGACCGCGGCCAGCCTCAGGATCCACCGCTCTGTCGCCTACTGCGCGGCCATCGGTGGATGAAGCCTCAGCCCTCGCCGCTCTCGGCGGCGGGGGCGGGCACCGCTCCGGAACGCCGGCGCCGGAGCAGCAGCCAGCCCGGAACCGCCACCGCGAGCAGCACGACCAGGAACGGCAGCGCCGCGCCGAGGGCGGTCATGGAGACCGCGAACGTCGTCACCAGGCCCCGCCAGCCCGCCGCGAGCCCGGCGCCGAAGCCGCCCGCCAGCGGGTTGGTCTCGGTGACCGGCGGCTCCGGCGTGGTCATCGTGACGGTGAGAGTGGCCAGGCTCGTCTGGGCGGCCAGGTACGCCTGCTGGGCACGCAGCGACCGCAGGCTGGCCTCCCGCCGGGCGATCTCCGCCTCCACGCGGACCAGCTCGGAGACGTCGTCGGTGCGGCCGAGGAACCCGCGCAGCCGGCCCAGGCTGATCCGCTGCGTGCGGATCCGGGAGTCCACGTCGATCACCTCGGTGGTCACGTCCTCGGAGCGGGTCACGACGTCGGTGACCGTGGCCAGCCCCTCCAGCTCGGCCACGACGCCCTCGAAGCGGCCGGCGGGCACGCGCAGCCGCAGGGTCGCCGAGCGGGTCTCGCCGCGGTCGTCGTTGACCGCCTCCCGGTCCGCGACGAAGCCACCGGCCCTCCGGACCACCCGCTCCACGGCCGCCTGCAGCGCGACCAGGTCGTCGTCGACCAGGTCCATCGTGCCGGTCGCGACGACGGCACGGGTCTGTACGGCGGCGTTCGCCGGCGCCTGCCCCTCGACCGCCGCTTCGCCACCGGCGTCGGCCGCGCCCCGGGCCTCGGCGGCGACATCGGGCGCCGGCTCGAGGTCGCCGGCCCCGCCCCCGTCCGGCGCGCTGTCCGAGGCGCCGTCGGAGCCGCCGGCCTGGCAGGCGGCCGCCGCGACGAGGACCGCGGCGACCAGGGCGAGCCCGCCCACCAGCCGCCCCCAGTGTCCGGTCCGTCTCGTCGCCGTCCGCGCCGTCCTCGCCGACCCCGTCATGGCCCTTCGACGCAGCGGGCGGTGCACCGGTTCCCGCGCGGCGGCAGGTTTGCCAGGCTGGGGGACGTGACCACGCCGCCCGCCTCGCCCACGGTGGTGGTCGTCGGGGCCGGGATCGCCGGGCTGACCGCCGCCTCCGCGCTGCGAGAGCGCCTGGGTGGCGCGACCGTGGTCGTCCTGGAGGCCGCCGACCGGGCCGGCGGGAAGCTCCGGCTGGCCCAGGTCGCCGGGGTCACCGTGGACGTGGGCGCGGAGGCCCTGCTCAACCGGCGGCCGGAGGCGGTCGAGCTGGCCCGAGCCGCCGGGCTCGCCGACCGGCTGGTCCATCCCGCCACCACGTCGTCGCGGATCTGGTCCCGGGGCCGGCTGCACCGGGTGCCGCGGTCGGTCATGGGCGTGCCCGCGGACCTGCAGGACCTCTCCGACTCCGGGCTGCTCTCGCGGCACGGAGCCGCCCGCGCGGCGCTCGAGCCCGTTCTGCCGCAGACCCGGCTGGGCGGCGCCGACATGGCGGTCGGACGCCTCGTGGAGGAGCGGTTCGGCCGCGAGGTGGTGGACCGGCTGCTCGAGCCGCTGCTCGGGGGCGTGTACGCCGGCCACTCCCGGGAGCTCTCCGTCCGGGCCGCGACCCCCCAGGTGGCGACGCTGCTCGAGGACGGCCGCTCGCTGGTCAGGGCGGCCGGAGCCGCCGTCGCGGCCGCACGCGACGTGCCGGTCTTCGCCGGGCTGGTCGGCGGGGTGGGCCGGCTGGCCACGGCGGTCGCCGGCGACCTGGACGTCCGGCCCGGCGTCACGGTCCGCGGGCTGGCGCGGCGGGAGGACGGCTGGGAGCTGGTGCTCGGCTCGGCCGCCGCCCCCTCGACGGCCGCCGCCGACGCCGTGGTGCTGGCCACCCCGGCTGCCGCGACCGGCAGGATCCTCTCGACCGTGGCCCCGGCGGCGACCGCCGAGCTGGCCGGGGTCGAGTACGCGTCCACCGCGGTCGTGACGATGGCGTTCCGCGGCCACGACCTGCCCCCGGTCGCGGGGTCGGGGTTCCTGGTGCCGCCGGTGGAGCACCGCACGGTGAAGGCGGTCACCTTCTCGTTCGCGAAGTGGGACTGGCTGCGCCGCGCCGGCGCGGCCGAGGACCTGGTGCTGCTCCGCGCGTCGGTGGGCCGGCACCGTGAGGCGGGGTCGCTGCAGGTCGACGACGACGAGCTGGTCCGGGCCTGCCTGGACGACCTGGCCGCGGCCGTCGGCCTGTCGGTCCGGCCCGTCGACGCCCACGTCCAGCGCTGGGGCGGCGCGCTGCCCCAGTACGCCGTGGGGCATCTGGAGCGGGTCCGCAGGGTGCGGGAGGCCGTCGGCCGGCATCCCGGGCTCGCCGTGTGCGGGGCGGCGTACGACGGGATCGGCGTCGCCGCCTGCGTCGCGTCGGGCCGGCGGGCCGCGGACCAGGTGGCGGCCGCCTTGACCCGGCCTGGACGCCCCCTCGGCTGACCGAGACGAGCCGGCTGCCGTGCCGAGCCGGCCTGCCGCGGCCGCCGGCTCGCGGAGGGAGCGGCCGCTCGACGTGGCCGAGCGGTCCACGACAGGTGAGGGAAGATGGGCCGCATGACCGACCCGGAACGCCCCGCCAACCGCGGCAAGCTGGCCCGCGAGCTCAACGACACGATCCGCTACACGATGTGGTCGGTGTTCTCCCTGCGGACCCCGCTCGGCGAGTCCGACCGGTTCGCGCAGGTGCACGAGGTCGACAAGCTCCTGGCCGAGCTGGCCGACGGCGACCAGCCGGTCGTGGTGCGCGGCGTCTACGACGTGTCCGGCCTGCGCGCCGACGCCGAGCTGATGGTCTGGTGGCACGCCGGCACCGCCGATGCGCTCCAGGACGCCTACCACCGCCTGCGGCGCACCGCGTTCGGCACCCGGCTGGTCCCGGTCTGGTCCCAGCTGGCCCTGCACCGGCCCGCGGAGTTCAACCAGGCCCACATCCCCGCGTTCCTGGCCGACGAGGCGCCGCGGGCCTACGTGTGCGTCTACCCGTTCGTGCGGTCCTACGAGTGGTACCTGCTCGACGACTCCGAGCGGCGCGCCCTGCTCGCCGAGCACGGCCGGATGGCCCGAGGCTTCCCCGACGTCCGCGCCAACACCGTCGCGGCGTTCGCGCTCGGCGACTACGAGTGGATCCTGGCCTTCGAGGCCGACGAGCTGCACCGGATCGTCGACCTCATGCGACACCTCCGCGGCTCGGGGGCGCGGCGGCACGTCCGCGAGGAGGTGCCGTTCTTCACCGGCCGGCGGCGTACCGTCGCAGAGCTGCTCGCCGACCTGCCCTAGTACCTCAGCCGGTGGGCTCGCTCGGCTCCAGGGTCAGGCTGACCGAGTTGATGCAGTAGCGCTGGTCGGTCGGCGTGCCGTACCCCTCGCCCTCGAAGACGTGGCCGAGGTGCGAGCCGCAGGCGGCGCAGCGCACCTCGACCCGGCGCATGCCCAGCGAGCGGTCCTCGACGTACTCCACCCGGTCCTCGGCCAGCGGCGCGTAGAACGACGGCCAGCCGCAGTGGGAGTCGAACTTGGTCTCCGACCGGAACAGCTCTGCGCCGCAGGCCCGGCACCGGTAGACCCCGACGGTCTTGGTGTCGGTGTACTCGCCGGTGAACGGCCGTTCGGTCCCCGCCCGGCGCAGCACGTCGTACTCCTCGCCGGAAAGCCGCTCGCGCCACTCCTCGTCGGTCCTCTGCACCGGGTAGCTCATGGGCTCCACCGTACCGAGCGCCACCTACGCCCCCCGCCGCGCGTCGAGCCGTCAATCTTGGTGGGTCGAGCCGTCAGTGTTGGTGGGTCGAGCCGTCAGTGTTGGTGGGTCGAGCCGTCAGTGTTGGTGTCCAGCGTCGAGACGCCGTGGACGGCGGAAGGCGCCCGCCGGCACGCCGACGTCAGGGGTCGACCGCGCCGGCGGCCCGGACGACGGCCAGCTGCCAGTACTCGTCCAGGGCGTCTGCGTCGATCGCCGTGACGACGCACGCCGGACGTCCGTGGGGTCGTTCGACCGTACGCAGGAGCGCGCCGTCGCGCTCGCAGATGATCCTGCGCTCGGTGGTCGTCGCGCCAGGCCAGCCGGCCGCGACCGCGCACGCGGCGACGTCGTACTGGAAGTTGAGCAGATCGTCGGGCAGGCCCGGCCACCTCACACCCAGCGAAGGCATGTCGAGCTCCTGGCCGTGAGCGGCCGCCTGGTCGGCGAGCAGGACGCCGAGCGGTCCTGCGGCGCGCAGCCGCGGCAGGACCCGGGCCCGCAGCCACGTCCCGAGCGTCGGCGGCAAGGGCACCAGCGTCAGGTCACCGACGGCTTCCAGGACCAGCTCCGCGGCATCGGTGTCCCACTGGGTGTTCCAGTCCATGTCCGGGCCCCACGGCACCAGGCCCCTTGCCGGCGGTTCGACATAGCCGCCCATGTAGACCAGGCGCATGCCCGAGAGGGTTCCGGGCCGGAGGATCTCGAGCAGTGCCAGGTTGGTCAGCGGCCCGATGGCGACAGCTGTGACGTCCTGCTCGGCGGCCGAGGCGAGCGCGTCCAGCGCAGCCCCCGGGGGCGACCTCACCGCGGTCACGCCACCCGGCCACTGCCTCGGGTCGGCCGTGGCGTCGTCAGCGACGGCCTTGTTCGTCAGTGACAGCGCCGCACCCGCGAACACCGGCACCGCCGTGGCGCCCGCCAGGTCCAGGACTCGGCGCGCGGCGCCGGCGCGCGACCCACGGGCGTCGACGGTCGTGGTCACCCCGACCAGCTCGACGTCGTCGAGGCCCACCAGCATCGCCAGGGCGCACGCGTCGTCGGTGTCGCCGCCCAGATCCGTGTCGAGGTGGATCCTCCTCATGACCGAATGCTGGCATCCGGGGCGCTCTGCTGCTTCCCGCCGCTCGCCCGGCCCGGCGGTGGTTCGGCTTGCGATGCCCGTCGCGTCCGGGTGCAGTGGGGGACATGAGGGTCCTGGTGCTCGGTGGCAGCGTGTTCTTGTCCAGGCAGGCGGCGGTCGAGGCTCGCGACCGTGGCCACGAGGTCACCTGCGTGACGCGGGGACTGAGCGGCGCGGTCCCCGACGGCGTACGGCACGTCGACTGGGACCGGGCAGACGAGCCGCCGGACCCGCTGGCGACGGCGAGCTTCGACGCGGTCCTCGACGTGGGGCGCATCCCGTCGCACGTCCGGCGCGCTCTCGCGGTGTGGCCGCGCGCGCACTGGGTGTTCGTGTCGACGATCAGCGTGTACGCCGACCCCGCGACACCCGAACCCGGGACCGACGGACCGCTCGTCGACGGGATCGAGGAGGACCGCGACTCCTCCGGCGTCGAGGCCTACGCCGGCATGAAGGTGGCCTGCGAACGGCTGGTGGCCGAGGCCGCGGAGCGGGCCACGATCGTCCGGCCGGGGCTCATCGTGGGCCCCGGTGACCCGACGGGCCGCTTCGGGTACTGGCCGGACCGGCTCGCGGAGGGTGGGCAGGTGCTCGGCCCGGGTGCCCCGGCCGACCGCGTGCAGCTCATCGACGTGCGCGACCTGGCGGCGTGGCTGGTCCTCCTCGGCGAGTCCGGGCCGACGGGCGTCTTCGACGCGACCGGCCCGGTGACAGCGGTAGGCGACGTACTGGCCAGCTCCGCGGCCGGAGTCGGCAACGGCGCGCCGGACATCGTGTGGCCCGGACAAGATTTCCTCCTCCAGCAGGGGGTCGAGCCTTGGGCCGGCCCCGGAGCGCTGCCCCTGTGGCTCCCTCGGCCCGACTACGAGGGAATGATGACCCACGACCCCGGGCCGGCACTGCGCGCCGGCCTCCGGCTGCGGCCGGTCTCGGAGACCGCCCGGGACACCCTGGCGTGGCTGCGCCACGAACCGCGCGCCACCCGTACCGGCATCAGCCGTGCGCGCGAGGCCGAGCTGCTCGCGGCCTGGCACGAGGTGCTCGAGGCGAGCCGGCCCGGTGGTCGAGGAGCGAGCCGTCCCGGTGGTTGAGGAGCGAGCCGTCCCGGTGGTTGAGGAGCGAGCCGCTAGGCGAGTGTCTCGAAACCACCGGCGCCGACGCGGGATCTCAACGCGGGGGCCGGTGATTTCGAGACAGGCGAGCCGTC
>JBIOUF010000264.1:0-3897 GCA_044866695.1 Nocardioidaceae bacterium
GTTGGGCCCCGCGTCGCGGGTGGGTTAGCCTGAGCGCGCTTCAGGCGCGAGTGGCGGAACAGGCAGACGCGCACGGTTCAGGTCCGTGTGCCCGAAAGGGCGTGGGGGTTCAACTCCCCCCTCGCGCCCGTGGCGGCGACTCAGCCGCTGACCTGCGAGAACCAGACAGAGCCCCAGCCCCTCCGAGGGTCGGGGCTCTCTGCGGTCCCGGCGTAGTTCCGGCGTAGTGGACACTGCGTGGACACGGCATGGTCTGCAGGCCCTTAGAGATTGTGGCGCTCGCGGCAGTTGTCGGGTCGGGTGGCAACGTCTGGTCAGCCTTGCTGCCCCCACCGCCGCACCGCTCAGAGTCAGCGACAGGGGTGACCCCGCACGGCTCCGCTGGACAGTCGAGTCTAGTTGTTCGGAAAGTCGTCGAGGTAGATCCACACATGGTCAAGGCGGCCACCGCCGGGCGCGGCTCGCAACTGGCACAGGGCTTATGAATAAGCCCCCTGATCTGCATGCGTCCCGCAAGTGCCGACGCTTAGGAGCCGCGCAGTAATTGGCTAGGTCGTGGTCGGGCGTGTCGCGGTTCGGGCTGGGGTGATGGTGTAGTTCCAGTCGCCGTGGAACTTGTGGCGGGTGAGCACGCCGGTGGTTTCGAGGGCTTTCATGGCACGGTCGGCGATCTTGATGCCCCCGACGGGGGAGGCATAGGGATGGGGCGAGGCGGCGCGGTGAAAGGCGAGAGCAGAGAAGGAACGAGCGGCAGGGGCGAGGTGGGTAGCGGTGCGAGTGGGGATCGAATATCCGGGGTGCGAATGGATCGCCTTGCCGGTAGGATTGAGCCATGACGAGCCAGCAGACCTTTGAGAAGGTCAGCCTCACCATCGAGGCTGACGTCCTTCATCGCGTCCGCGATCGGGTGGAGCCGGGAAAGGTCTCGGCGTACGCGACGCTGGCCCTGCGACGTCAGCTCGAGCGGGACGGGCTCGACGACCTGATCGGCGAGCTGATCGAGGTCAACGGGCCCCTCGACGCCGACGCCGTCGCGCGGTACGTCGACGAGTGGCGCTGAGCCGGTGGCGCGGGTTCTGATCCTGGACTCCGAAGCAGTCTCGGCCCTGGCGGAGAAGCGCAAGGGGATGGCTGAGCGGTTGGCGGCTGCTCAGCAAGCCGATCACCGGGTCCTGATCCCCGCGGTGGTTCTCGCCGAGGTTGCGACCGGCGCACCGACCGATGCCGCCATCTGGCACGTTCTGTCCAAGATCCCAACCCTCGACCTCCCTCAGGGCGTGGCCATGCGCGCCGGCGCGCTGCGCACCGGTGCAGAGCGGGTTCGACGCAAGGAGCGCGACCTCACCGTGGACGCCATCGTTGCTGCGACGGCGGTGGAGTTGGCACCGTCCGTCGTGATCACGGCCGACAATTCCGATCTGGAGCTCTTGGTCGAGGGGTTCGACGTCAAGGTCTCGTCGGTCTGAGGGTCGCGGGCGCGACGGTCCCCGCGGCCGGCAGACTGGTAGCTACCTCAGCTGGCAGTACACATTCACCGTGATCGACTCGTCGGCCAACACCGTCACCCGGTCTCGGGTGGCGGAGCAGGCATCGGGGGATGCCCTTCTCTCCGCCATAGCCCGGCGAGGTCGCCCGCACGCGGTAGGTACCAGGCGGCAGATGTGCTGACTCATGTGCCACCGACCCTGCAGCGTCACTCGGCCCCGTCCCAGGGCGCTCGCTCGTCGAGCAGCTTCGCAAGCTCGGGAACGCGCTGGGCCGGACGGTCGAGGATCGCTGCGAACTCCGCCCACGCAGCGTCGTCGAGCCGGAAGATGCGGCGGTCGGCCAGGGTGTCCTCGGCCCGGACGACAGCGGCCGCGGTGACGAAGTCAGTCAGGGACTGCCCAGAGGCAGCCGCAGCGTCCTGGATCAGGGCATCCTGATCGGGCGTGAGACGTACGGCGAGACGGGCAAGCTTCCGCCGCGTGGCTTCGGACGTCCTGGTCGCGGCGCCCCACTGTACGCCTGCTGGGCACAC
Source organism: Nocardioidaceae bacterium (assembly GCA_044866695.1). Taxonomy (GTDB): domain Bacteria; phylum Actinomycetota; class Actinomycetes; order Propionibacteriales; family Nocardioidaceae; genus JBIOUF01. The sequence goes on from JBIOUF010000264.1 coordinate 2,021, forward strand.
AAATCCTGGCGGGACTGCGCCTTCAGAGGACGTCTCGCTTCGGGGTGAGGCGGAGTGCGAGGAAGACGAAGACGGCGGCGTACGCCGCGAGGAGCAGCCCCGACGCAGACGTGGACAGCAGCTTCCCCTCCGGGTCGACCGACGGGCCCAGCTGCAGCAGGGCCCAGGCCGCCCCACCGGGCAGCCACCGCCCCACCGACGGGTAGGACTGGATGAGGAGCTGCTCCACCACGAGCATCCACACCAGCACGGTGACGACGGCGGTGATCTGGTTGCGCACCAGGACGCCGATCGCTGCGCCGATGACGGCGAGCGCCGCCATCACGCCGTAGCCGGCCGCCACCATCTGCCAGAACTGAGCCCCGAAGCCCACCGTGCCGTCCCGGGAGCTGATCAACGTGGCGCTGAGAGGCACGGAGACGACGAGGGTCGCGGTGGTGACGACGGCGCTCACGAGGCCCAGCGCCACCCACTTCGCGACCATGACCCGGGTGCGCTGCGGCTCGACGAGGTACGTCGAGGTGATCGTGCCGTAGCGGAACTCCTGGGTGAACGCGACCCCGCCAAGCAGGAGCACGAGGACGAGGGGCACCCCGAAGGCGTTGCCCACCGTGACGGCGAGGATGCTGGGGTCGTCGAGGGGCACGGGCGGGTCCTCGGTGCCCGCCGCCGGGACGGTGACCGAGACCGTCAGCGGCACCAGGGCGAGCGTCGCGAGCAGCAGTCCCGCGAGCGTTCGCGTGCGCAGCTTGAGCACCTCCGCATGGATCAGCGCTTTCATGACACCGCCTCCCGGGCTGACCCCTGGGCTGACTTGTGGGCCGACTCCTGGGTTGGTCCGGGTGGCTCGGCGTGGTCGGCGTCCTGGATGAGCCGGAAGAAGGCCTGCTCCAGGTCCGCGGTCTCCACGAGCCCGTGCAGCACCACGCCGTGCATCGCTGCGACCTCGCCGACCTGCTCGGGTGCCGCGTCGACTGCGAGCCCGTCGTCGGTGAGCCGGTGGGCGTGTCCCGCGCGGTCGAGCGCGGCGCCGAGTCGGCCCGGCTCGGGCGTGCGTACCCGAGCGCCGACCCCGGCCTCGGCGCGGACCTCGGCGAGCGTCGAGGACCGGAGCAGCCGACCGTGAGCCAGCACGAGCACGTGGTCGGCGGTCAGCTCCACCTCGCTCAGTGCATGGCTGGACAGCAGCACCGTCCGCCCCTCCTCGGCGAGGCGTCGTACGTATCCCCGCAACCACCGAGTACCGGGCGGGTCGAGGCCGTTGGTCGGCTCATCCAGGACGAGCACTGCCGGGTCACCGAGCATCGCGGCGGCCAACCCCAGCCGCTGGCGCATCCCCAGCGAGAACTCCCCGACCCGCCGCCGCGCGTCTCCGGCGAGCCCGGTCTCGGCCAGGACCCGCTCCGGCGCCTCCTGCGGCAGCCGGGCCGCGGTGGCCAGGATGCGCAGGTGTGCCAGCGCCGTACGCCCGGGGTGAGAGCCGGACGCCTCAAGCAGTGCGCCGACGTGACGGACCGGCTCCGCCAGCTCGTCGTACCGCTGCCCGTCGAACGTCGCGATGCCGCTGGTGGGCGCCACCAGCCCGAGAAGCATCCGCAGCGTGGTGGTCTTGCCGGCGCCGTTCGGGCCCAGGAGGGCCGTCACCTGTCCCGGCTGCGCGACGGCGCTGACGTCATCGACCGCGATGAAGTCGCCGAACGCCTTGGTGAGGCCGTTCAGCTCGATCGCGGGTCCGGTCATCTCTCGGCTCCGGCGACGGCGAAGCGGCCTAGGAGCAGCGCCACCGACAGGACCGCGACCCAGATCCAGAACGCGGTGAACGGGACGAACGCGTAGTCCTCGGTCCAGATGGCTCGCGCGAGCACCGAGCCGGCACC
>JBIOUF010000265.1:0-22862 GCA_044866695.1 Nocardioidaceae bacterium
TCGTGCTGGTGCCGGGCGTCGGCATGTTCAGCTTCGGCAAGGACAAGCAGACCGCGCGGGTGGCAGGGGAGTTCTACGTCAACGCGATCAACGTGATGCGTGGCGCGGAGGGGCTGTCGACCTACGCGCCGATCGACGAGTCGGAGAAGTTCCGCATCGAGTACTGGGCGCTCGAGGAGGCCAAGCTGCAGCGGATGCCGAAACCGAAGCCGCTGGCCACCCGGGTCGCGCTGGTCACCGGCGCGGCGTCGGGGATCGGCAAGGCGATCGCCACTCGGCTCGCCGCGGAAGGCGCGTGCGTGGTGATCGCGGACCTCTCGGAGGAGAAGGCGCAGGAGGCGGCCGCCGGCATCGGCGGACCGGACGTCGCGGTCGGCGTCCGCGTCGACGTCTCCGACGAGGCCGCCGTCCAGGCGATGGTGGAGGCCGCGGTGCTGGCCTTCGGCGGGCTCGACCTGGTGGTCAACAACGCCGGCCTGTCGCTGTCGAAGTCGCTGCTGGAGACCACGGCCAAGGACTGGGACCTGCAGCACGACGTGATGGCGAAGGGGTCGTTCCTGGTCTCCCGCGCCGCCGCCAAGGTGATGATCGAGCAGCGGCTCGGCGGCGACATCGTCTACATCTCCAGCAAGAACTCGGTGTTCGCCGGGCCGAACAACATCGCCTACTCCGCGGTGAAGGCCGACCAGGCCCACCAGGTGCGGCTGCTCGCCGCGGAGCTCGGGGAGCACGGCATCAAGGTGAACGGCATCAACCCCGACGGCGTCGTACAGGGCTCCGGGATCTTCGCCGGCGGCTGGGGCGCCGAGCGGGCCGCGGTGTACGGCGTGGAGGAGAAGGACCTGGGCAAGTTCTACGCCCAGCGCACCCTGCTCAAGCGCGAGGTCCTCCCGGAGCACTGCGCCAACGCGGTGTTCGCGCTGTGCGGCCCGGACCTGACCCACACCACCGGCCTGCACGTCCCCGTCGACGCCGGGGTCGCCGCCGCCTTCCTGCGGTGACCGTCCGCGTCGCGGCGGTCGACCTCGGGGCCACCAGCGGCCGGGTGATGGCCTGCCGGGTCGGACCTCGGTCGCTGGAGCTCGAGGAGGTGCACCGGTTCCCGGGCGGCGCCGTGCCGGTGCGCGGGTCGCTGTTCTGGGACGTGCTCGGCATCCATCGCGAGACTCTCACCGGACTGCGCGAGGTCGCCAGGACCGGGCCGCTGCACGGCGTCGGCATCGACTCCTGGGCGGTCGACTACGGGCTGCTGGACCGTGACGGCGAGCTGCTCGGCAACCCGTACTCCTACCGCGACGGCCGCACCGAGGGAGTGCCGGAGCGGGTCATGGAGACCGTTGCCGCGGCCGAGCTGTTCGCCGTCTCCGGGCTCCAGCTGCTGCCGTTCAACACCGTCTTCCAGCTCGTCGCCGCGCGGGGCACGGCCGCCCTGGAGGCCGCCGAGACGCTGCTGCTGCTCCCGGACCTCCTCGGCTACTGGCTGACCGGGGTCGCCGGCGCCGAGCGGACCAACGCCTCGACCACCGGCCTGTACGACGTGCGCTCCCGCGGCTGGGCCCTCGACCTGGCGGAGCGGCTCGGTCTGCGCGGGTCGGTCCTGCCGCCGCTGCGCGACCCCGGGACCATCCTCGGGCCGGTGCTGCCCGAGGTCGGAGACCACCTCGGCGCCCCGGGGGTTCCGGTGGTCGCGGTGGGCTCCCACGACACCGCGTCGGCGGTGGTCGGGGTGCCGGCGGAGGGCGACCGGTTCGCCTACATCTCCTCCGGCACGTGGTCGCTGGTCGGTCTCGAGCTCGACGCGCCGGTGCTCACCGAGGAGGGCCGGCTGGCCGACTTCACCAACGAGGGCGGGGTCGACGGCACGGTCCGGTTCCTCAAGAACGTCATGGGCCTGTGGGTGCTGTCGGAGTCGGTGCGCACCTGGCGCGACCAGGGCGTCGGGGACGCGGACCTGGCGACGGTCCTGGCCGGGGCCGAGTCCGCGCAGCCGCTGCGGACGGTCCTCGACATCGACGACCCGCGGCTGCTGCCACCCGGGGACATGCCGGCCCGGCTGCGACGGCTCGCGGAGGAGACCGGCGACCCGGTTCCCACCACCCCTGTCGCCGTGACCCGGTGCATCCTGGACAGCCTGGCGGTCGCCTACCGGCGCAACGTGCGCCGCGCCGCGGACCTCGCGGGGCGAACCGTCGACGTGGTGCACGTGGTCGGCGGCGGGTCCCAGAACGCGCTGCTGTGCCAGCTCACCGCCGACGCCCTCGGCGTACCGGTGCTCGCCGGCCCTGCGGAGGCGGCCGCACTCGGCAACGCACTGGTGCAGGCCCGGGCCCTGGGAGTGGACCTACCCGACCTCGCCGCGATGAGACGGCTGGTCCGGGAGACCCACGCCCTGCGCCGGTTCGAGCCACGCGCCGGGCTGGAGTGGGACGCCGCCGAGCGGCGAGTCGCGAGGAGGTAGGCCGCAGCCGGGCCAGGTTCGCCGGCTTCGCGGGTCCGCGATGCCTCGACCTGACCACGTCCTGACCATCGCGCGCCGGCGTTCGGCCGGACCCTGCGGCCCTGGTCGCTGCCCCGGAGGCTGCTCGGTCGGGCAACCGGTGGGCGCCACCCGCCCGTACCGTCGCGGGGACCAGGGCTCCGGTGAGCCCGGCGGCGCACGCAGGCTCGCCGTCCTCGACCACCGTCGGGCTCACGCGCCCCCCGCTGGTCGAGGAGGCGTAGCGCCCCCGCTGGTCGAGGAGCCGGAGCGCCAGCGGAGGCGTCTCGAGACCGGGTGTGGACGGCAGAGTGTGAGCCCGGGTGCCGGTGGTTTCGAGACGGGCTCGCCTAGCGGCTCGCCCTCCTCAACCACCGGTGGGGGCGCGCCCCCGCTGGTCGAGGAGCCGGAGCGCCAGCGGAGGCGTCTCGAGACCCGGTGTGGACGGCGGAGTCTGAGCGCGGGGTGCCGGTGGTTTCGAGACGGGCTCGCCTAGCGGCTCGCCCTCCTCAACCACCGGTCGGCTCGCCTAGCAGCTCGCCCTCCTCGACCACCGGTCGGCTCGCCTAGCGGCTCGCCCTCCTCGACCACCGGTCGGCTCGCCTAGCGGCTCGCCCTCCTCAACCACCGGTCGGCTCGCCTAGCGGCTCGCCCTCCTCGACCACCGGTCGGCTCGGGCAACGCGCGGGTCAGTACCGGATCCGCTCCCAGCCGGTGGACTCGCCGGTCTCGTAGTTCCAGATCTCGTCCGAGCCGCCGTCCCCGTCGTTGTCGTCGACGTCGGTGCCCTGCTGGTGCTGCCAGTCGTCACCGGAGAGCTGGTCGTCGCCCTTGCCGCCTCGGAGGCAGTCCTTGCCGCGCCCGCCGACGAGCCGGTCGTCACCGGGGCCGCCGTACAGCGAGTCCCTTCCGCCCTTGCCCTTGATCACGTCGTCGCCACCCTTGCCGAGGATGGTGTCGCGGCCGGACGTCCCGACCAGCACGTCGTCGCCCTTGGTGCCGACGATCAGGTTGCCGCCGTCCGGGCAGTCGCCGTCGGCCGACGCGGCGGGGGCGCCGACCGCGGTGAGGGCCAGGCCTCCCACGGACAGCAGCGCTGCGGTGGCGGCACGTGCGGTGGTGCTGCGCATTCTGAGCTCGAACATCTGGTTTCTCCTTCTGTCTGGGATCGCGGACCGGCCGCGTCCCCCGTTTCCCTGATGACCTGGAGGGTGTCAGCGCCGCGTCATCATGACGTCAGCACGAGCTGGGCCGCGGCGTCCGGTGGCGGTACGTCGATCGCGCGCATCGCGTCGGCCCAGCGAGCGAAGGCCCGTCGCGCCTCACCGTGCCGGCCGGCCCGAAGCAGGGTGCGGACCAGGGCGCGGTGTGCCTGCTCGTCGTACGGGTCCTCGGTCAGGAGCCGCAGCAGCAGGGCCGACGCCGCGTCGTGGTCGCCCTGTCGTGCGCGAAGCCGGGCCAGCTGGCGCACCACGCCGAGGGTGGCCGCCCTGACCTCGCCGCGCAGCGGGTCCGCCCAGGTCGCGTCCGGCTCGTCGCCGAGGACCTCGCCGCGGTGCGACGCCACCTCGTGCAGGAGCTCCAACGCGGGCTCGAGGTGGCCGGCGCGGAGCAGGTCCATCGCATGCGCCGCGTCGAGCAGCAGCCGGTCGGCGTCCACGTCGACGTGGCGCAGGTCGAAGGCCAGTCCGCCGTGGTCTCCGCGGACGAAGTGGTCGGCCGGCCACGACCGGTCCGGGTCCAGCACACCGCGGACCGCGGACAGCAGCACCGACAGCCGGTGCCCCGTGCGGGCCGGGTCGTCGTCCGGCCAGAGCAGCTCGCAGATCTCGTCCCGACGCAGCAGGCACCCCCGGCGCGCCGCCAGGATCTTCACCAGCGTCCGGGCCTGGCGGGACCTCCACGCGGTCATCGGGACCGGCGTGTCGCCGAGGAGGACCTCGAACCCGTCGACCACACGGACGCGCACCGGGCGGGTCGTCAGCGGCTGGTCGACCGGCTGCCCGGCGACGCTGGTCACGCCGAGGCGGCGCAGGCGGCACGCCGCCGCACGCGCGAGCAGCCGCCGGTCGGGGTCCGCCCCGGGAAGCCGGCCGAGCAGGACGCGGACCCGGTCGGCGGCCGGTGCCGCGCCCCCCGCGGCCCAGACCGCCTCGGCCTCCTCGAGGGCGGCGCGCGCTGCGGGGACGTCGTGCGTGCTCGCCGCGCAGAGCTCCAGCGCCTCGGCGACCGCGTCGACGGTGCCGTGGGCGCGACCGAGGGCGATGGCCCGGGCGGCGTCGGCAGCCGCGCCCTCGGGGTCCCCCTCGCGCAGGCTCAGCCAGCCCGCGGCACAGGCGGGGTATGCGGCAAACTCCTCGATGGAGACCCTGGTCGCCTCCTCGACGGCCTGCCGTGCGCACCCCAGGTCGGCCTCGTGGGACGGCTCCGGCGCCTCGCGGGTGAGCACCCGCGCCAGCCCGGTGAGCGCGAGCACCAGCGCCTGCATCTCGCCGACGGCGCGGGCCGCCTCGGCCGCCTGCTCGTAGCCGGCCACGGCCTGGTGCCAGCGGCCCCGGGCGAAGTGCAGTCCGGCGAGGCCGACCAGGCCCGAGGCGGTCCGCCGCAAGCCGTGCCGGCGAGACAGGACCACGGACCGGGTCAGGTGCAGCTGCGCCTCGTCGTACCGGCCGAGGTGCAGCAGGGCGTCGCCCAGGTTGGACAGCGCCGCGACCAGGCGGCCGGGAGGGGAACCCCGCTCGGCCGCTGACACCGCGCTCTGCGCGGCGGTCGCCGCGTCCTCGAAGCGCGCGGCGGCGAGCAGTCCGTCAGCCTGGTTGAGCAGGATGCGGGCCCGTAGGGCATGGTCGCCGCAGCGGCCGGCCGCGGCGAGCCCCCGGGCGAAGTGCAGCTCGCGCTCGTCCGCGTTCGACGCGAATGCGGCGGCCAGGTGCGCGGACCCCAGGGCTGGGTCGTCGCCCAACGCTCGAGCGGCGGACACGGCGGCCGCGGCGAACCGTGCCGCCTCCTCGTCCCGGCCGAGCCGGGCCAGCACGTGCGACCGGCACACCTCGGCCTCGACGTCGTCGGCGGTGAGCTGGGCCGCCGGGCGCGGGACCCGCTGCAGCAGCGCGAGCGCGTCGTCGTACTCGCCGAGCGAGTAGTGCGCCATGGCGGCCCGCCAGGCCACCGCCGCGGTTGCCGCCGGCGTCGGGTCGGTCAGCAGTGGAGCCAGGGTCCGCAACGCGTCCTCGGGTTCGCCGGCCAGCCACTGGGCGTGGCCGAGGACCAGGCGCTGCCCTCCCGGCCAGGACTGTGGGGGACTGGTGTCCAGCGCGGCCCGGAGGATCGCGACCACGTCCGCAGCACAGCCGTCGCGGAGCAGCCGGTCGGCTCGGCGCTCGACGAGGCGCGCCGCCTCCTCCGAGGCGCCCTGGGCGGCCAGCGTCCGCGCCGCCGCCAGCGGAAGCTCGTGGCGCAGGTACCACTCGGCAAGCGCCTGGCCGCCGCCATCCCTGCGCCCGGACGGCCGCCGCAGCAGCCTGGACAGCACCGGCACCAGGTGGGTGACGTCGTCGCGGTCGCGTGCCGGGGCCAACACCCCGACGCGCCGAAGCCAGGCGTGCGCGTGCTCGGCCCGGTCGGCCCGGTGGCCGAGGACGGTCCATGCCTCGGGGTGGTGGAGCTCGAGGTGCGCGACGGACTCCAGGATCTCCCGCAGTGGCTCGGGCAGGTGGGCCAGGACCTGGGCGTCCACCCACGCTGCGACCGCGCCGCCCGGCTCCGCGAGGGCGTCCAGCAGGTCGTCGGCGGTGGTGCCGCGGGCAGCCAGGTCCCCGGCGAAGTGCACGAGCTGCGGCCAGCCGGACGTCGCGTCGAGGATGGCCGACGCGACGGTCGGGTCGTCGACGCCGTACTCCTCGTCCAGCGTCGCGGCGACGTCGGCGAGGTCGAGGCGCAGGTCGCGGGGCCCTCGTTCGAACAGCGGTTGGGGCAGTAGCCGGCGCACGTCGGGCGACAGCGGCGCTCGCGAGGCCAGCGCCAGCCGGACCTTGCCCGACACCGGCCCCAGCAGCGCGGCCAGCTGTCGCTGCTCGGCGGCGGTGAGCGACTGTACGTCGTCGACGCCGAGCGACCCGCTGCCCTCGGACAGGCCCGGCTCGGCGAGCAGGCGCCGGGCGTCCAGGACCCGGGTGGAACAGGCCTCCAGCGCGCTGGTCCGGCCATAGCCGGCTGCCGCGACCACCAGCACTGCCGACGACGTACTTCTGGGCTCTGCGGGGGCATGTGTCATGGGCGCTCCAGGGGTCGACTCCGTGCGGAGGAGGCACCGCGGGGACGGCTGATACGTACTGTCCAGACGGGCATCGGGTGTTCCCGCCTGGCTGCACGAGGGCCGGTCCTGCCGGCCGGCCGGACCACCTAGCGTGCGGGGCATGGACGACCTGACCACAGCCGTGACGCTGGTGACCCTCGACGAGCCGGACCAGGCCGAGCAGTGGTTCGCCACGATCACCCAGACCTACGACGAGGTGGCGGACTCCGACGACGTGTGGGCCGGCTTCGTCGAGCGCTTCCCGGACGCGGCGGCCAGCTCCTTCGGGTCCGGCGTCGCGGAGGCGTGGATCCAGGGGGTCCAGGACCTGACCAGCGACCCGGCACCGCTGCTCGCCGAGCTGGCCGACCGACGAGCCGAGCTCGCCGCGCTCTACTGGGCCGAGCTCGAGAACGCCCAGGCGGCAGAGACCGCCGAGGCCTCCGAAGCCGGGTGGGCCGCGGAGGCCCAGGAGCCGGCCGCGGGCGACGCCGCGGAGGGGGAGGCGGACGATGACCCCTTCGGGTGGCTCCGGTCGCAGCCCGACCTCGCCGCGAAGGTCGCGGCGGCCTGGCAGTACCAGCCCGAGCACTACGAGAGCCACCTCGGCCCCTACCTGGAGTCGCTGTGGGGCCCCGGGTGGGAGCAGCACCCTGACGACCACAAGCAGGCCTGGCTGGAGCAGGCGCTGTCCGACCTGGACTCGACGGCCGACCAGGGGCAGGCGACGGCGACGGCCGAGCCGACCGTGGACGAGGTCGCCGCGGTCGAGCAGCAGGTCGCCCAGGCGCTGGCCGAGGCGCTGGCCGAGGTGCCCGAAGCGGCCGAGCTCCCCGACGACGTGGTCGCCGAGGTGCTCGCCGAGGTGCTGGCGGCGGCCCAGACCGCCAGCAGCCAGGACGGCTGAGGGGACCGGCGTGACCAACCAGCCGGCCGTGAACCCGCAGGCCAAGCAGGCGCTCAAGAGCGTGCTGATCGGCAAGGCCGCGCCGTCGTGGGCCGCGATCGCGGCCACCCCCGCCGCGCCCAAGCTGGTCCAGGTGGCCAAGACCCTTCCGGTGCCGCCACCTGCCGAGCCCGAGGAGGAGCAGGAGAAGGTACGCCTGAGCAACGCCGCGAGGAACCACTACAAGGACGTCAAGCGGGCCAACGACAACGACAGCACCAGCGAGGTCGGCACCCTCCCGCACAACGACGCCGGCCTGGTCGACCTGGTGGAGGCGCACTGGGAGGAGTTCGAGCGGGACGGGCAGGACTGGACCCTCGAGCTGGGCAGCTTCCTGACCCGTCACAAGGACTGGGGCGAGGCCCAGCGGCGCTGGATGGTCATCGGCAAGTACGTGGACGACGGAGCCACCTTCCTGGTCACCCACTACGGCCCGACCGGGTCCGGCTAGCCCCACCCCCGGGCCCCCCATCTTGCTGGGTCGAGCCGTCAGTCTTGGTGCGTCGACCCGTCAATCTTGGTGCGTCGAGCCGTCAATGTTGGCTGCCCGAGCCGTCAGTCTTGGTGGGTCGAGCCGTTCGGTGGGCTAGCCCGGCGACGTCGGCGCGTCGAAACCGGAGCACCGTCCCGGCCGACGGGTCACCCGTCCCGGTCCAGTGCGGCGGTGACCACCTCCGACCACGTGGGGAACGCGCGCACGTGGTCGGCGAGCAGGTCCCGGCGCACACCCGCCCGTACGGCGAGCGCGAGCTCGGTCCCCCAGGAGTCCGCCTCCGGACCCACGCACGCGGCCCCGAGCAGCACTCCCGAGCCGCTGTCGAACACCAGCTCCACACCTCCACGCACCGGTCGCGTGGCCAGGGCCGCCTTCTCCACGTCCGCCACGTCGGCGCGCAGGACGCGCACGTCGCGGCCCTGCTCCTGCGCCCGCCCGGGCGTGAGGCCGACGCAGAAGACCGACGGGCTGACGTAGACCGCCCGGGGGATCGCGTCGTACACCGCGTCGTGGCCAATGCCGGCCAGCTGGTCCGCGACGACGCGGGCCTGGTAGTTCGCGCTGTGCGTGAACTGCGACTGCGCGGTCAGGTCGCCGACCGCGAACAGGCCGGGCACGGGCGTGCCGTCGGCACCCACCACGCGGCACCGCGCGTCGACGGTGACGTGGCCCTGGTCGTCCAGCCAGCCCTCGTCGACGCCGAGCCCGGCCGAGCAGGGCGTGCGGCCACCGGCGAGCAGGACCCGCTCGGCGGTCAGCGTGGTGCCGTCGTCCAGATCGACCTCGAGCCCGCCGGGGGCGGGTCTGGCCGCCTTGGCGGTCGCACCCAGCGCCACCCCTACGCCGTCTTCGGCGAGCTGCTCGGCCACCGTCGCGCCCACCCAGGGGGACTCCGAGGACAGCAGGCGGTCGGACTCCACGACCGTGACCCGGGTGCCCAGCAGCGCGAACGCCTGACCGAGCTCGCAGCCCACCGGCCCTCCGCCGAGGGCGACCAGCGACGCCGGACGCCGGTCGGCCGAGAGCGCCTCCTCGCTGGTCCAGGCCGGCACCTCGCCGAGCCCTCCGACCGGAGGCCGGTCCGCCGCGCTGCCGGTGGCCAGGACGACGGTCGTCGCGGTGAGGTCGTGGTCGCCCGCCGCGCCCTCGACCCGGACCCGGTGCCGCCCACCCGCCCAGCCGTCCAGCCGGCCCCGCCCGCGAAGACAGGTGACCCCGTCGTCCTCCAGGCTGCGCCGTCCCCGGGTGTCGTCGCGGTGGTCGGTGATGTCGTCGCGGCGCCGGAGCGCCTCGTCCCAGCGCAGTCCGGCGTGTGCGGAGGCGAGCAGCGACTTGGCGGGGACGCAGGCGACGTACGGGCAGAAGCCGCCGAACCGGCCGGCCTCGACGGCGAGCACCCTCCGGCCCTGCCGCGCGAGCAGCAGGGCGGAGAGCTTCCCGCCGGACCCGGTGCCGACCACGACGGCGTCCCAGGAGGTCTCCATGGGGGGAGTCTGACGCTCGTGCGACCCACGGAAACCTCGGGCCGGCCGCCCGGGCCAGAATGACCAGGTGAGCGACCAGAACACGAGTCCGGCCGGCATCGACTGGCGCGCCGGCGGCGACTACACCGACATCCGCTACGAGACCACCGAGGACGGGATCGCCAAGATCACGATCTGCCGCCCCGAGGTGCACAACGCGTTCCGCCCGCAGACCCTCGTCGAGGTCTCCGACGCGCTGGTGGCCGCGCGCGAGGACCAGTCGGTCGGCGTCATCATCCTCACCGGCGAGGGCGGCAAGGCGTTCTGCTCCGGCGGGGACCAGCGGGTGCGCGGCGACAGCGGCTACCAGGCCGAGGAGGGGGCGGTCGGCCGGTTCCACGTCACCGACCTGCACGTGCAGATGCGCCGGTGCCCGAAGCCGATCGTCGCGATGGTGGCCGGCTGGGCGATCGGCGGCGGGCACGTGCTGCACGTGGTCTGCGACCTGACGATCGCCGCGGACAACGCCCGGTTCGGTCAGGTCGGGCCGAAGGTGGGATCGTTCGACGGCGGGTTCGGCGCGAGCTCGCTGGCCCAGCTGGTGGGGGCCAAGAAGGCGAAGGAGATCTGGTTCCTGTGCCGCCAGTACGACGCACAGCAGGCGCTCGAGATGGGCCTGGTGAACGCCGTCGTACCGCTGGCGGACCTCGAGGCGGAGACGGTCCGCTGGTGCCGGGAGATGCTCGCGCTGTCGCCGTTCGCGCTGCGCCTGATGAAGGCCAGCTTCCACGCCGCCGAGGACGGCTATGCCGGCATCCAACAGCTCGCGCACGACGCGAACCTGCTGTTCTACGGCACCGCCGAGGCGCAGGAGGGCCGCGAGGCGTTCAAGGGCAAGCGGGCCCCGGACTTCGGCCGGTTCCCGCGCAGGGCGTGACGGACCGACGCGCCGACCACCGCCCACGGCCGCGCGACGTCGTGGCGGTCCGTCCGGCCCGGGTCGAGGGCGGCGCGAAGCCATGACGGGTCTGGCCGGGCGGCTCCGCGCGGCGGGCTGCGTGTTCGCGGAGGAGGAGGCGGCCCTGTTGCGGGCGGAAGCCTCGGGCGCGGAGCTGGAGCGCCTGGTCCGGCTGCGAGAGGCGGGCACGCCCCTGGAGCAGGTGCTCGGATGGGCGGAGCTCGACGGAGGCCGGGTCGTGGTCGCCCCGGGGGTGTTCGTCCCGCGCCGGCGCTCGGAGGCCCTCGTCGCGGCGGCGGTCGCGGCGCTGTCTCCCGGCGCCGGCGTTGTGGTGGACCTGTGCTGTGGGACCGGCGCGATCGGTGCCGCCGTCGCCCGCCGGGTGCCGGGCGTCGAGCTCTGGGGCGTGGACGTCGATCTCGCCGCGGTCGACTGCGCCCGGAGGAACCTCTCGCCGCTGGGCGGCACCGCCCTGGTCGGCGACCTCGTCTCGCCGCTGCCGGCCGCGCTGCGGGGGCGGGTCGACGTGCTGCTGGCCAGTCCGCCGTACGTCCCGTCGGGCGAGGTGCGGCTGATGCCTGCAGAGGCGCGCGACCACGAGCCACCGGTCGCCCTGGACGGCGGCCCGGACGGGCTCGCGGTGGCCCGCCGGGTCGTGGCGCTGGCTCCTGCCTGGCTCGCGCCGCGGGGCACCGTGCTGGTGGAGGTGTCCCGCGGGCAAGGCACCGAGCTGGCCGAGGTCATGCGCAGCACCGGCCTGACCGCGAGGGTGCTCCTCGACGACGAGCGCGAGGCGACCGTCGTCGCCGGGACGCGCTGAGCCTCGCGCCGGCCGGATTGTGGCCGATGCCGACATGTGTCGTCGGCGTGTCGCTGTCGTCTCGGGCCACAAAGGCGGCTTCGTGCGGGCATCGGCCACAAACCCGCCGACCGGCCCGCTGACTAGCTCCGGGGGGGCAGCGTGTCGGCGAGACGGGCGACGGCGTCGGCGAGGCGGGGGCCGAACATGACCGGGTCGTTGTGGTCGGCGGGCAGGACGACGGTGGCGACCAGGGTGCGGGTGCGCCGGGCCACCTCGGCGCTCAGCGACGAGGGGACGACGGAGTCGCGGTCGCCGTACACCACGACCGTCGGTACGTCGGAGCGGGACATGGGCTCGGCGACCGGGAAGCGGTCCCGGAGCAGCCGCCGCACGGGCAGCCAGGGGTAGTGATGGGCGCCGACGGCGGCGAGCTCGGTGAACGGCGAGCGCAGCACCACTCCGGCCGGCGGGTGGCGCTCCTGGAGGCCCGCGACGACGCCGGTGCCCAGGGACTCACCGAGGTAGAGGGTGCGCTCGGGCGGGTAGCCGAGGCCGGTCAACGTGCGAACCGCGGCGTCGGCGTCCCGGGACAGGCCCTCCTCGCTCGGCGACCCCGGGTTGCCGCCGTAGCCTCGGTAGTCCATCAGCAGCACCGCGAAGCCGCGGTCCCGCAGCGCCGTGGCCACGCCGGCGCGGCCGGCCCGGTTGCCGGCGTTCCCGGGCGCGACCAGCACTGCCAGGCCGCGGTCGCGGGCCGGCGGCGGGACGAACCAGGCCTTCAGGTCCAGCCCGTCGGTGGTGTGCAAGGTGACGTCGCGGCCGCCCGGGAGCACCGCCGCGGCCGGGGGCGCCGGGGTGCGGTCGGGGAAGTAGACCAGCCTGCGCTGGAACGCCCACATGCCTGCGACCACCAGCCCACCGACACCGACCACCACCACGACGACCGCGACCAGCCCGCGCCACGCCATGTCCCCATGGTGCCCGGCCGCAGGTGCTGACCCGGTGTCGTAGCCGAAGGGAGCCCGCCGAAGAGCGAGAACGCTGCCTGGTGGCGCCCCAGCGCTGATGCGGATACGCCGTCGGTCTTTCCGACCCCGCGGCGGGAAGCCCTCGGCGAAGGGTCGGCAGGTCGAGGGCGGCCGCTTCGGGACAGGTGGCGGATACTGCCGCTCATGGCCTACGACGAGCAGCTCGCGGACCGGGTCCGGGTCGAGCTGCGGGCAGTGCCCGGCGTGACCGAGCGGCGGATGTTCGGCGGCCTCGCCTTCCTGGTCGACGGGCACCTGGCGGTCAGCGCGAGCGGGCAGGGCGGCCTGCTGGTGCGCTGCGACCCCGCGGACACCGAGCAGCTCACCGGGGCGCCCCACGTGTGGCGCTTCGAGATGCGGGGCCGCGAGATGGACGGCTGGCTCCGAGTCGACCCGGAGGCCGCCGCCGACGACGCCGACCTCGGCCGGTGGGTGGGCATCGGCCTCGCCTACGCGCGCTCCCTCCCGCCGAAGTAGCCGGGTCAGCAGGCGCCGGGGAGCCGGAGCGGAGGGGGCGCGCGGGTCCAGCGACCACGCGGCGGCGCCGGTGACCTGGCTGCGCACCGCGGTTCACCTCGAGGTCTCCGCCCAGATGTCGCCCAGCGTGAAGCCGCGCGGGAACGGGTCGTCGGGGTGCAGCACGAGCTGGTTGAACCCGGTGACCCACGCGCGGCCGCGGATCGACGGTACGACGGCGTCGCGGCCGTGGACCCGGACCTGCTCGTGCAGGCGACCCTCGAACGTGGTGCCCATGACGCCTTGGTGGACGAACGGCACGCCGAGCGCCAGCTCGCCGCGCGCGTGCAGGCAGGCCATCCGGGCACAGGTCCCGGTGCCGCACGGCGAGCGGTCCAGCGCCCCCCGCCAGGTCTCGGGGCGGTCGGCGTCCAGTGGGCCGGTCGGCAGGACCACGGTGTTGCGGGCGGACCCGCCGGGCTCGGTGGCGGGACCGTGCAGCATGACCAGAGAGACCCGGCTGAGGCTGGGGTCGGTGGGGTGCCGGACGGTCACCTGGGCGCGAGCCGCCGCGAGCAGGGCCGCGCCCGCCCGGACCAGGGCCGGGGGGTTCCCGGCGCCGAGCTCGACGCCCATCGAAGCGGCGGGCGCCAGGACGTAGTACTGCCCGCCGAAGGCGATGTCGGCGAGCACCGTGCCGTACTCCTTCACCTCCAGCGCCGTGTCGAGCCGCTCCACCCACGAGGGCACGTTGCGCACCCGGACATCGCGGACCTTCGTGCCCTCGACCCGCGCGGTCGCCTCGACCGGGCCGGCCGCGGTGTCGATCCGGACGACGGTCTCCGGTGCGGCCATCGGCAGGGCGCCGGTCTCGAGGAGAGCGGTCACGGCGCAGATGGTGTTGCTGCCCGACATCGGCCGGAAGCCGCCCTGCTCCAAGATCACGACCGCGACGTCCGCGTCCGCGCTCACCGGTGGCATGACCAGCACGCCGCACATCGAGGGGTGGCCACGCGGCTCCCGCAGGAGCAGCAGCCGAAGGTCGTCCAGGTGCCGCTCACACCAGGCCAGGCGCTCGGCCATGCTGGCGCCCCGGATCTGCAGCCGGCCACCCAGCAGCACGCGTCCCGCCTCGCCCTCGGCATGCACGTCCACGCACGGGACGACCAGCACGCCCGCTCGCCGACCAGCCGTCTGGTCCACCACTGTCAACCACCGCCTCACGCGCTCCGGGTGCGGGTCCACCGGCCGGTTTGTGGCCGATGCCGACATGTGCCGTCGGCGTGTCGCTGTGGTTCCGGGCCACAAGGGCGGATCCGTGCAGGCATCGGCCACAAACCCGCCGACCGGCTCGCTGACGGTGGCCGGCGCCTTGGGACGGCTCAGCGCTCGTCGACCATCACGGCGATGGAGTAGTCGGTGGCACGGTAGCAGTGGTCGCCGTACTCGACCGCGTTGCCGTCGGCGTCGAAGGCCATCCGGGTCATGGTCAGCACCGGCGTCGACCCGCTCATCTCCATGTGCCGTCGCTCGAAGGCGGTGGGCATGCGCGCGCCGATCGTCTGCTGAGCCACCACGGGCCGGATGCCACGCTCGCGCAGCACCGCGTAGAGCCCGTTGGCCTCGAGCTCCTCGCGGCTGACGTCGCCGACCGAGGGGGGCAGCCAGTTGTGCATGATCGCCAGCGGGGTGTCGCCGGCGAGCCGGAGCCGGGTCACCGCCAGCATGGGCGTGTCCGGGGGGAGGTCCAGGCCTTCGGCCGCGACCGGGTACTCGCCCTTCTCGAAGGACAGCACCTCGGTGCGCGGCTTGCGGCCCTCGTTGGCCAGGTCGTCGTACAGGCTGGACAGCTTGAAGTGCCGGTGCACCTTGCGGTTCGCGACGGTGGTGCCCAGCCCCCGGCGGCGCACCAGCAGGCCCTTGTCGACCAGCTCCTGGATCGCCCGGCGCACCGTGGGGCGGGACAGCTGCAGCCGCTCGGAGAGCGCGATCTCGTTCTCGAAGGCGTCGCCGGGGGCCAGTACGCCGTCGGTGATCGACTTCGTCAGCTGCTCGGCGAGCTGGTGGTACAGCGGCACGGGTGAGCCACGGTCGATCGTGACGTTCACCCGCTGGGCAGTCATGCCGACATACTAGCGAAAGAATGCTTCACCGACAGGTCGTGAGAATGTCAGGACAAAGTGTTGACTCGAAGCGGGGTCGGTTGACAGTCTGGTCCCCTCGACGCACCGGCAGTGAGGACGACTCGACATGCACAGTGGACTGGCGGACGCCGCACCGACGGCGGACGCGGCATGACGGCGCGCCGCTTCGACCTGGTGTCGATGGGTCGCACCGGTGTCGACGTCTACCCGCTCGACCACGGGGTCGGCCTCGAGGAGGTCAAGACCTTCGAGAAGTTCCTCGGCGGCAGCGCCACGAACGTCGCCGTCGCGGCGGCCAGGTACGCCCGGTCGGTCGCCCTGGTCACGCGCACCGGACAGGACGCCTTCGGCCGGTACGTCCGGCTCGAGGCGGCCCGGCTCGGCGTCGACCCCACCTTCATCACCGAGGTCGCGGGGCCGCCCACGCCGGTGACGTTCTGCGAGGTGTTCCCGCCCGACGACTTCCCCCTGTACTTCTACCGCTACCCCACCGCGCCGGACCTGCTCATCGAGGCCGACGAGCTCCCGCTGGAGGAGATCCGGGAGGCCCGGGTGTTCTGGGCGACCGTCACGGGTCTGTCCCAGGAGCCGTCCCGCGGCGCCCACCACGCGGCGTGGCAGGCGCGGCAGCGGCGCCGGCACACCATCCTCGACCTCGACTACCGGCCGATGTTCTGGGCCGACCCGGGCGAGGCGTCGACGGAGGTCGGCAAGGCCTTGGAGCACGTGACGATCGCCATCGGCAACCGCGAGGAGTGCGAGGTCGCGGTCGGGGAGACCGAACCGCAGCGGGCCGCCGACGCACTGCTGGACCGCGGCCTGGAGATCGCCGTGGTCAAGCAGGGTCCGCGGGGGGTGCTGGCGGCCACCCGGGACGAGCGGGTCGAGGTGCCGCCGTACTTCGTCGAGGTGGTCAACGGGCTCGGTGCCGGCGACGCCTTCGGCGGCGCGTTCGTGCACGGCCTGCTCGAGGGCTGGCAGCTGCGCCGGATCCTGGAGTTCGCCAACGTCGCCGGCGCCCTGGTCGCCTCCCGACTGGAGTGCTCCACCGCCATGCCGGGCAGCCAGGAGGTCGAGGAGGCCCTGGCGACCTGGCGGGGCGGCTCCGGCGGCGCGCCGCAGGTCGATCGCCAGGCCGGTGCCCAGGCCGATGCCCAGCCCGAGACGAAGGACGCCCGACCATGACCCCACACCCGGACCTCACCGAGATCCGAGCCCGCGAGCCAGGTCGCATCGCCGAGGGCTGGGCGCAGCGCACGCGCCGGCCCCTCCTCGGGGACGACGGGAGGCTGCTCGTCGTGGCCGCCGACCACCCCGCGCGGGGCGCGCTGGGAGTGCGCTCGGACACGATGGCCATGGCCAACCGCTACGAGCTGCTGGACCGGCTGGCCACCGCGCTCTCGCGCCCGGGCGTCGACGGCGTCCTGGGCACGCCCGACATCCTCGACGACCTGCTGCTGATGGGTGCCCTGGAGGGCAAGCTCGTCATCGGGTCGATGAACCGGGGCGGCCTGCAGGGCGCGGTCTTCGAGCTCGACGACCGGTTCACCGGGTACACCCCTCACGAGATCGCCGCGCGCGGGCTCGACGGCGGCAAGATGCTGACCCGCATCGCGCTCGGCGACCCCGGCACCGTCGCGACCCTCGAGGCGAGCGCGCAGGCGGTCTCCGCGCTCGCCGTGCGCGAGCTGATGGCGATGGTCGAGCCGTTCCTGTCGGTGGTCGAGGGGGGCCGGGTCCGCAACCTGCTCGACCCGGACAGCACGATCAGGTCCATCCACGTCGCCAACGGGCTGGGCGCCAGCAGTGCCTACACCTGGCTCAAGCTGCCCGTCGTGGAGGACCTGCCGCGCGTCATGGAGGCGACGACGCTGCCGACCCTGCTGCTGGGCGGGGACCCGACCGGCGACCCGCACGACACCTACGAGACCTGGCGGAAGGCCCTGGACCTGCCCGCCGTACGCGGCCTGGTGGTCGGCCGTGCCCTGCTGTTCCCGCCGGACGGCGACGTCGCCGCGGCCGTCGACGTCGCCGCCGAGCTGGTGCACGGAGGGCGGTCTTGAGCGAGCGGGGCGAGCAGACGCGGCGGCCGGGGCGACCCGGGCCAGGGGCCCGAACGGGCCGGGGGCGGTTGCCGTGAGCGACTCCCGGTGGGTCCTGCCGTCGGGCACCGCGGCGCGCGACGGCTTCGAGGTCGTCGTCGACGACCGCACCGACGGGTGGCAGCACACCGGCCTGCGCGTGGCGGACCTCGAGGCGGGAGCGGAGCGGACGGTCGAGGGCGGTTCCTGGGAGTACGTCGTCGTGCCGCTCTCCGGCGCGGTGTCGGTGCGGGCCACCGACGCCGGTGGCACCAAGCACACCGCCGAGCTGGCCGGCAGGCCCTCGGTGTTCGCCGGTCCGACCGACGTCGCGTTCGTCCCGGCCGGCTCGTCGCTGACGGTCCAGGCCGTCAGCGGCCCGGCGCGGGTCGCGCTCTGTGGCGCCCGCACGGCCGGTGCCGGGTCGGCGCATCCGTTCCGCCACGTGACCGCCGGCGAGGTGGCCGTGGAGCTGCGCGGCGCCGGCCAGTGCTCGCGCGAGGTGCGCAACTTCGGTACGCCGGCGGTGCTGGACGCCGACTCCATCATCGCCTGCGAGGTGGTGACCCCCGCCGGCAACTGGAGCTCCTACCCTCCGCACAAGCACGACGAGGACCGCGACGGAGTCGAGACCGAGCTGGAGGAGATCTACCTCTTCGCCACGCAGGTGACCGCCGGGTCGCAGGTCGGTGAGGGCGCGGACCCGGTCGGCTACCAGCGGGTGTACGGGACCGCCGAACGCCCCATCGACGTGCTCGCCGAGGTGCGCACCGGTGACGTCGTGCTCGTGCCGCACGGCTGGCACGGCCCCTCGATGGCAGCGCCCGGGTACGACCTGTACTACCTCAACGTGATGGCCGGACCCGGCCGGGTCCGGGCCTGGCTGATCTGTGACGACCCCAGCCACGGCTGGGTACGCGACACCTGGGCCGGCCTGCCGGTCGACCCCCGACTGCCCCTGGGAGGGAACCGATGAGCGCCCCTGCTGGACCAGCGTCAGGCACCGTCCGGCTCACCGTCGCGCAGGCCACGGTGGAGTTCCTGGCCCACCAGTGGTCGGAACGGGACGGCGAGCGGCAGCGGCTCTTCGCCGGCTGTTTCGGGATCTTCGGCCATGGCAACGTGGCCGGCATCGGGCAGGCGCTGCTGCAGCACGAGACCGCCGCACTGGACGCCGGCCGGGCGCCCGCCCTGCCCTACGTGCTGGCCCGCAACGAGCAGGCGATGGTGCACACCTCGGTGGCCTACGCCCGGCAGAAGGACCGGCTGCAGACCTGGGTGTGCACGGCCTCGGTCGGGCCGGGCTCGACCAACATGCTCACCGGCGCGGCGCTGGCCACGATCAACCGCCTCCCGGTGCTGCTGCTGCCCTCGGGCACCTTCGCGACCCGCCGGTCCGCGCCGGTGCTGCAGGAGCTCGAGGCACCGTACGCCGGCGACGTCACGGTCAACGACGCGTTCCGGCCGCTGTCGCGCTTCTTCGACCGGGTCGACCGCGCGGAGCAGCTGCCCGCCGCCCTGCTGTCGGCGATGCGGGTGCTCACCGACCCGGTGGAGACCGGCGCGGTCACGGTCGCCCTGCCCCAGGACGTCCAGGCCGAGGCCTACGACTGGCCGGTCGAGCTGTTCGCCGACCGAGTGTGGCACGTCGCGCGGCCACCGGCGGAGACGGCCCGGGTGCAGGCCGCGGCCGCGGCGATCCGCTCGGCGCGCCGGCCGATGGTGGTCGCCGGCGGAGGCGTGCACTACTCCGGCGCCGAGGCCGCCTTGCAGGCGTTCTGCGAGGCGACCGGCATCCCGGTGGGGGAGTCGCAGGCGGGGAAGGGCTCTCTGCCCCACGGCCACCCCCAGGAGATGGGCGCAGTGGGGTCCACCGGCACGACCGCGGCGAACGCGCTGGCCGCCGAGGCCGACGTGGTGATCGGCGTCGGCACACGCTACAGCGACTTCACCACCGCGTCCCGGACCGCCTTCGCGAACCCGGACGTGCGCTTCGTCAACGTCAACGTGGCCGGATTCGACGCGGGCAAGCACTCCGGGCTGACCCTGGTGGCCGACGCCCGTGAGGCGCTGCAGGCGTTGACCGAGGCGCTGGCCGGATACCGGGTGGGCCAGGCCTACCTCGACGAGCAGGCCCGGCTGTGGGCGGACTGGGACTCCCAGGTCGAGGCGGCCTACCACCCGTCGGCGGAGGTGACCGGCGCACTGGCCCCGGGCCTGCTGACGCAGGGCGAGGTGCTGGGCGCGGTCAACGAGCTCACCGACCCACGCGACGTGGTGCTGTGTGCGGCCGGGTCGATGCCCGGCGACCTGCACAAGCTGTGGCGGGTGCGCGACCGCAAGGCCTACCACGTCGAGTACGGCTACTCCTGTATGGGCTACGAGGTGCCCGCCTCGATCGGGATCCGGCTGGCCGACGAGAGCCGGGACGTGTTCGCCATGGTCGGCGACGGCGGGTACCTGATGATGCCGACGGAGCTGGTCACCGCCGTCCAGGAGCGGGTCAAGGTCATCGTCGTCCTGGTGCAGAACCACGGGTTCCACTCGATCGGGTCGCTGTCGGAGGAGCTCGGGTCGCAACGGTTCGGCACCCGCTACCGGTTCCGCGAAGGCGGCCGGCTGGACGGCGACGTGCTGCCCGTCGACCTGGCCGCGAACGCGCGCAGCCTCGGCGTACGCGTGATCGAGGTGGAGTCGCGCGACGACCTGGAGAAGGCGGTCCGCACCGCGAAGGAGGCGCCCGCTTACGAGGGTCCGGTGCTCGTCCACGTGAACACCGACCCGCTGGTGTACGCCCCCGACAGCAGGTCGTGGTGGGACGTGCCGGTCAGCCAGGTCTCCGAGCTGGACTCCACGCGTGCGGCCTACGACCGCTACCTGCGGCACGCCGAGGGCCAGCGGAGGTTCCTCACCCCCAGCGAAAGAGCCGACGCCCGCTGACCCGGGCCCTGCCACCCGTCCTTCAAGAAGCCCAGGAAAGGAGCTCGAGCCCCGTGAAGCTGGCCCTCGACCCCTACATGTTCCGCGACACCACGCCACTCCTCGAGCTGCCCGACCTGGTGGCCTCCCTCGGCTATGAGTGGATCGAGCTGTCGCCGCGCGAGGACTTCACGCCGTTCTTCAACCACCCCCGGGTGGACGACGCAGGAGTGAAGCGCTTCCGCAAGGCGCTCTCCGACGCCAAGGTGGGGGTCTGCTCGGTGCTGCCGTTGTACCGGTGGAGCGGGCCGGACGAGGACGCCCGCCAGGCCGCGGTCCGCTACTGGAAGCGGGCGATCCAGATCGCCTCGCTGCTGGGCGTGGACACGATGAACTCGGAGTTCAACGGCAACCCCCGCGAGGCGGCGGTCTGCGAGGCGCAGTTCTGGCGGTCGATGGAGGAGCTCCTCCCGGTCTTCGAGCGCGAGGGCATCCGGCTCGTGCTGGAGCCGCACCCCGACGACTGGGAGGAGGACGGCAAGCGCGCCGTCGACCTGATCCGCGGCATCAACAGCGACAACGTGTCATTCCTCTACTGCGCGCCGCACACGTTCCACCAGGGCGACGACTGCAAGGGGATCACCGAGAAGGCCGGCGACCTGGTCACGATGGTCCACGTCGCCGACAGCTACGACCACACGGCCTCGTCCGGGCTGCGCTACATCGTCAACCCGCCCGGCTCGCAGGTCACCGTCCACCAGCACCTGGACATCGGACAGGGACAGGTCGACTTCGACGAGATGTTCTCCTGCCTGGAGGCGATCGGGTTCGACGGCGTCGTCTCGACGTGCGTCTTCGCCTGGGAGGAGCGGGCGCGCGAGTCGGCGACGTACAACCGCGACGCCATCCGGTCCTACCTGGACAAGTGGGCCACGTCTCCGACGCTTGTGTCCCCGTGAACGATGTTGTTAGAATGTCCTGACATTCGTAGTAGGGAGTCGTACAGATGGCACAGCCGACCCGTATCACCCACCTCGTCGCCGGAAAGGCGTGGGAGGGCGAGCCCGAGCGGACCAGCGAGGTGTTCAACCCCGCCACCGGAGAGGTCACCGGGACCCTGGACCTCGCCTCCAAGGAGGTCGTCGACGAGGTCGTGGCCACCGCCAAGCAGGCGTGGCAGGAGTCGTGGGGCGACCTGTCGCTGGCCAAGCGGACCGCCGTGCTGTTCCGGTTCCGCGAGCTGCTGAACCGGGACAAGGAGCGCATCGCGGCGCTGGTCACCGCCGAGCACGGCAAGGTGCTCTCCGACGCGCTGGGCGAGGTCACGCGCGGCATGGAGGTCGCGGAGTTCGCCTGCGGCATCCCGCAGCTGCTCAAGGGTGGCTTCAGCGAGAACGCCTCCACCAAGGTCGACGTCTACTCGATCCGGCAGAGCCTCGGCGTGGTCGCCGTGATCTCGCCGTTCAACTTCCCGGCCATGGTGCCGATGTGGTTCGTGCCCATCGCGGTCGCCTGCGGCAACGCCGTGGTCATCAAGCCCAGCGAGAAGGACCCCAGCGCCACCATCGCGATCGCCGAGCTCTGGACGGAGGCCGGCCTGCCCGACGGCGTGGTCAACGTCGTGAACGGCGACAAGGAGGCCGTCGACGCGCTGCTGACCCACCCCGACGTGAAGGCGGTCTCCTTCGTCGGGTCCACGCCGATCGCCCGCTACGTCTACGAGACCGGCACCACGCACGGCAAGCGGGTGCAGGCCCTCGGCGGGGCGAAGAACCACATGCTGGTGCTTCCCGACGCCGACCTCGACCTCGCCGCGGACGCCGCCATCAACGCCGGGTTCGGCTCGGCCGGCGAGCGGTGCATGGCGATCTCCGCCCTGGTGGCGGTGGAGCCGGTCGCCGACGACCTGGTCGCGAAGATCAAGGACCGGATGGGCAAGATCCGCACCGGGGACGGCACGCGCGGCTGCGACATGGGCCCGCTGGTCACCAAGGTGCACCGCGACAAGGTCGCGTCGTACGTCGACGCGGGCGAGGCCGAGGGTGCCGAGCTGGTGGTCGACGGCCGCAACGGCGACTACGACGCAGACGGCGACGGCTTCTTCCTCGCGCCCACGCTGTTCGACCAGGTCACCCCGGAGATGTCGATCTACCGAGACGAGATCTTCGGGCCGGTCCTGTCGGTGCTGCGGGTGTCGTCGTACACCGAGGGGCTGAACCTGATCAACGCCAACCCCTACGGCAACGGCACGGCGATCTTCACCAACGACGGCGGCGCCGCGCGGCGGTTCCAGAACGAGGTCGAGGTCGGCATGGTGGGGGTGAACGTCCCGATCCCCGTGCCGGTCGCCTACTACTCCTTCGGCGGCTGGAAGAACAGCCTCTTCGGTGACAGCCACGCGCACGGCACCGAGGGCGTGCACTTCTTCACCCGCGGCAAGGTGGTCACCTCCCGCTGGCTGGACCCCAGCCACGGCGGCCTCAACCTGGGCTTCCCGCAGAACGACTGACGACGAGTCGTTGCCCCCCGGCGGCCCGAGGAGCGAGCCGCTAGGCGAGCCCCCCGGCGGCCCGAGGAGCGAGCCGCTAGGCGAGCGTCTCGACTTGGGCTGAGGAGCGAGCTTGCGAGCGTCACGAAGCCAACCACACCGGCGCCTGGGCTGGGACTGCGCCCGTGCTCACCGGGTTTCGAGACGCCTCCGCTAGCGCTCCGGCTCCTCAACCAGCGGTGGCGGCGCTAGCGCTCCGGCTCCTCAACCAGCGGTGGCGGCGTGGGCGCAGTTCTCAACCAACGGCGGAT
>JBIOUF010000266.1:0-4983 GCA_044866695.1 Nocardioidaceae bacterium
TGACCTGCGGGGGCAGCTACTCAGACGGCCTCGGCTGGGACTCCAACGTCGTCGCCGAGCTCAGCCGCTGACACCCTCTAGGGTGACCGGGTGGGCCGGGACGACGAACCCGACAAGCAACCCGACAAGCAACCCGACAAGGTGGACCGGCAGGAGCGCATCCTCCAAGCGGTGGTCGACCTGCTCGCGCGGCACGGGGTGTCGGGGGTGAGCATGCGGGCGGTCGCGCGGGAGGCCGGGGTGGCCCTGGGCCTGGTGAGCTACCACTACGAGGACAAGACCAGCCTGATCCGCGCCGCCCTCCGCCGGGTCGAGGAGCAGGACGTGGCGATGGTCCACCCCGATGCGTCGCTGGCCCCGGAGCAGCGCCTGCGCGTCGCGCTGCGCCGGATCGCCGACCCGGAGTACCTGACGACCGAGTACCTCTCTCTGCGCCTCCAGCTGTGGGCGCTCGCACGGGCGCACGAGGACTTCGAGCAGATCAACACGTCGGCACAGAGGCGCTACCGCGACGGCCTGGCGGAGCTGATCGGGGCGGCTCGGCCGGAGCTGTCGCGTGCGGAGTGCCGGAAGCGTGCCGCCGACATCGACGTGGTGCAGAACGGCGTGTGGCTCACCGCTCTGCTCGGGCTGGACAAGGCCTCGGTCCGCAGGAGCGTCGCGCGGTGCACGGAGATCGCCTTCGGCTGAGAAGGCAGCGCAACAGTTGCCCACAGACTGAACGATCGTCCAGTTTGGATTGAACGCGCGTCCAGGGCTCGCCTACCCTGACACAATGACGCCCGTCTCCCGCACAGATGTCGACCGGATCGCCGCCGGATACCACCCAGACGCCGCGCAGTCGATGTCCCTGCGCGCGGAGGCGTACACCGAGCCCATGTGGGCCGCCGCCGACCTGCGGGCGATCTTCGCCCGGACATGGCAGTGGATCTGCCACGTCGAGAGGCTGGCCACGCCTGGCAGCTACGTGTCCGCGACCGTCGCGGGAATGCCCATCGCCGTGGTGCGTGGTCGTGACGGAGTGCTGCGCGCGTTCTACAACGTGTGCAAGCACCGCGCTCATGAGCTGCTGTCGGGTTCTGGCAGCACCCGCAACATCGTCTGTCCGTACCACGCCTGGACCTACGACCTCACCGGTCGCCTCAAGGCTGCGCGGCGCGCCGAGCGCATGGACACCTTCGACTCATCGGAGATCTGCCTGGACCGGATCGGGGTCGAGGAGCTCGGCGGGTTCGTCTACGTCAACCTGGACCCGGCCGCGTCGCCACTGGCCGAGCAGGCCGGCGACCTGGCCGACGACATCGCCAGGTGGGCCCCCGACGTCTCCGAGCTCACCTTCGCCAAGCGACTGACGTACGACGTCGCCACCAACTGGAAGAACGTCATCGACAACTTCCTGGAGTGCTACCACTGCCACATCGCCCACAAGGAGTTCGTCGACCTGGTCGACATGCGCACCTACGAGGTCAGGACCCACGGGATCTGGTCGAGCCACTTCGCCGAGGCCGGCAAGCACGAGAACTCCGCGTACGACGTCTCCCAGGCGACGGTCAACCAGCACTCGGTCTGGTGGCTGTGGCCGAACACCGGTCTGCTGCGCTACCCCGGCCGGGGCAACTTCATGGTGTTCCAGGTGCTCCCCGCCGGGCCGGACCGCACCCTGGAGACCTGGGACTTCTTCTTCGAGACCGACGAGCTCGAGGACGCGGAGGTCCAGTCCGTCCGGTACGTCGACGAGGTCCTGCAGCAGCAGGACATCTCCTTGGTGGAGAGCGTCCAGCGGGGCATGTCCACCCCGGCCTTCGACCAGGGCCGCATCGTCTGCGACCCCGCCGGCTCAGGCCTGTCCGAGCATGGCGTGCACCACTTCCATGGCCTGGTGCTCGACGCCTACCGGTCCCTCGTCCAGGGAGACCGTGCGGCCACCGACCACCGGCTCGCCGCCGCCGTCACCGCCTGAGGGAGTCGCCGTGCCCAAGCCCGTGATCATCACCTGCGCCCCCACCGGCGGCGTCCACACTCGCCTCGGGCTCAAGGGTGCCGACCGTGTCCGGGTCTGAGGGCACCCCCGCGCCGCCGAACGCGGTGACGCGCGTGGCGGCTCTCGGCGGCGGCCTGATCGGCCGCAGCTGGACGGCGCTGTTCCTGGCCGCCGGCAAGCCGGTCGCCCTCTTCGACCCCGACCCCGCGGCGGAGGCGCGCGTGCGGGACGCGGTGGAGGCGGCCTGGCCGGTGCTGCGCGAGCTCGGCCTCGCCGAGACGGCCGCACCCGAGGCCGAGCTGGTCGTCTGCACCGATGCCCGCGCAGCGGTCGAGGGCGCGCAGCTCGTCCAGGAGAGCGTCCCCGAACGAGTCGCGCTCAAGCACGAGCTGTACGCCGAGATCGAGGACGTCCTGGCCGACGACGCGGTGGTCGCGTCGTCGGCCTCCGGGCTGACCCTGTCCGAGCTCCAGGGAGGCTGGCGGCGTCCGGGCCGCCTCGTGCTCGGGCATCCCTTCAACCCGCCGCACCTCATCCCGCTGGTGGAGGTGATGGGCAACGAGCGCACGGACCCCGGTGTCGTGGACCGGGCCCGCGCGTTCTACGAGTCGGTCGGCAAGGTCACGATCGAGGTCAGGCGCGAGGTCCCCGGACACGTCGCCAACCGCCTGCAGGCTGCCCTGTGGCGCGAGGCGATCCACCTCGTCAACGAGGGTGTGGCGTCCGTGGTCGACGTCGACACCGCGGTCTCGTCGGGTCCGGGGCTGCGGTGGGCGGCGATGGGGCCGACCCTGCTGTTCCACCTCGGTGCGGACGAGAACGGACTGGCCTCCTTCTGTGAGCGCTATGCCGACAGCTTCAACCGCTGGTGGGACGACCTCGGACGGCCGCACCTCGACCCGCCCACGGTGGCCAGGCTCGTCGACGGCCTGGCCCCGGTGACCGGCGCTGCCGGCCATGCCGAGCTGGCGGCCAGGCGGGACGCCCTCGTGGCGGCCGTCGTCGCCGCGACGCACGCCAGGCCCTGACTCGCGGCGAAGGCTCTAGCCCAGGGGTTGCGCACGCCGCCGACATGTGCGAGATTGTCGACAATCGGCAAACGACCAAGTGGTTCCTTGTCGAGGTGACCGTGCGAACCCGGCCAGGCAGACCCCGCCCAGGCCGAGCGCTTCCAGCGACCCGTCTGTGAGGAAACTTCCATGAGCAATGACCAGTCCGCGGGGGCTGAGGACCTCGCCGGGACACGGGCCGGCACCGGCCCGGGCGAGCCCTTGTGGCAACCGGCGGTCGACGAGGACATCGAGCTGTTGAACAAGCTCGGCTACAAGCAGGAGCTCAACCGCGCCCTGGGGCTGTTCTCCAGCTTCGGGGTGCAGTTCACGTCCATCGCCATCGCATCGGGCATCTACACCACGATGATCGTCGGGTTCGGGTTCTTCGGTCCGGCGTCGTTCTGGTCCTACGTGATCGGTGGGGCGCTCCAGGTCTTCTTCGTCGGCCTGGCGGTGTCGGAGCTGGTCTCGGCGTACCCGCTCTCCGGCGGGGTGTACCAGATCATCTCCAGGCTCAGCAAGCAGCGCTGGCTGGCCTGGCAGTCGGGGTGGTGGCTGGTCATCGCCCACACCGTGGCGACGGCGGCGGTCGCGGTCAGCCTGGTGCCGTTCGTCGCGGAGTGGATCGGGCTGGGGGAGGTCTCCGGCGTGCAGACCTCGCTGGTGGCCTTCGGCCTGGTCGTCCTGGTGACCCTCGTGAACCTCGCGGGGGTGAAGGCGGCGGCGCTGCTGAACAACGTCGGCGTGGTGGCCGAGGTCGTCGGCATCGTGCTGATCATCGGTGCGCTGCTGGTCGTCAACCACGACACCCAGCCGCTCTCGATCCTGCACGACGACGCGGGCACCGCCGACGGTGGATGGCTCAAGCCGCTGCTGTTCGCGATGATCCTCCCGGCGTACGCGATCAGCTCCTTCGACGCGACCGGGAACGCCGCGGAGGAGACGAAGGACGCGGCCAAGACGGCGCCCCTGGGCACCTTCCTGGCCAACACGTCGGCCTACTTCGTCGGGTTGGTGTTCATCTTCCTGGTGGTGATCTCGATCCCCGACGTGGAGGAGATGATGGCCTCCTCGGTGCCGATGAAGTACATCTTGAGCTCGGCGGTCGGGTCGACGGTGACGAACCTCTTCGAGGTGATCGCGATCCTGGCGCTGCTCGCGACGATGGCGATGCTGCAGCTGACCGGGGTGCGCGTGCTGTGGTCCCAGGCGCGGGACGGCCAGCTGCCGGCGGCGCACTGGCTGCGCAAGGTGAGCCACCAGCGGATCCCGATCAACGCGACCTTCGTGGCGTTCGCACTCTCCACGCTGTTCGTGTTCTGGTCGTCGGCGCTGTCGGTGCTCGCCGCGCTGACCGCGCTCGCCTGGGCGCTGGCCTACGGCGTTGTGGTAACGGTGGGCCTGATCGCGATCAGCCGCAAGACCCTGCCACCGCACCCGTGGCGTCTCGGGAAGGCCTCGCCGGTCGTGTTCGGGGTCGCGGTGGCCTGGTCGGTGTTGCTCTGCGTGCTGCTGGTCTGGTCGGACTGGAAGAACGTCGGCCTGGGCATGCTCGGCGTCATCGCCCTCGGCTCGGTCCTCTACGCGCTGGTGCCCGCGGACCGGCGCGGCAAGATCTCCGGCATCGACTACACCTCGGAGCTGACCGGATAGGGCGAACGATCGGCAACGCGAGGGTGCCGCGCCGGCTCCGGTCCGGCGGCGGCACCCTCGGCGGTCTCCGTCAGTCCTCAGGTGCTGCCTCGGGTGGCGGGGTGACGAGCAGGGACAGCCCGTCGTGCGGCCTGAGCGTCACGCTGAAGCTGTTGAGGTAGTCGACCTCTCCGAGGTCGGCGTCGTCGAACATGTTGCGGATCGTCGACCCCGGCGTCAGGTGCTCGGACCGGACGGTGCCCGTGACCTCGTCCTGGGCGAAGTTCAGCACCGTCACCTGCTGGTCGCCGCCGTCCG
>JBIOUF010000267.1:0-37869 GCA_044866695.1 Nocardioidaceae bacterium
CCTTCACCGCGCCGACGTCGCCACGGACCATCACCGTCACGTACCCGCCGCCGATCACCACCTTGCCGATGAGCGTCACGTTGGCGGCCTTCACCATGGCGTCGGCGGCCTCGATGCTGCCGACGAGGCCTCGCGTCTCGACCATGCCGAGC
The DNA here is from genome assembly GCA_044866695.1 of Nocardioidaceae bacterium. Classification (GTDB taxonomy): domain Bacteria; phylum Actinomycetota; class Actinomycetes; order Propionibacteriales; family Nocardioidaceae; genus JBIOUF01. Next base: position 153 of record JBIOUF010000267.1, read on the forward strand.
GCGATCATCTGGGGGTCTGGCACCGGGGTCTCCTCTCCTTGGGTTCGGTGCTGGGCGACGGGGCTCCGAGGCTCCCCGTCGTCGGTGGTGGGCGGGCCCCGCGGTGCGACGTGCCGGGACGGGCCGGCCGGCGCGGGCTCATTCGGCACCCCTCAGCCGGCTGAGCACCCGCTGCACGATCCGGTCGACCTGTGGGTCGGGCGTGAGCACCTCGCCGGTCGGGGGGAGGCCCGGTGCCGCGGCAGCCGCGACGACGCCGGGGGCGGGGGTGTACGCCGCCTCGGGCGGGTCGTGCAGCGGGTAGGCGACGCGCTTGATGTTCAGCAGGTTGGTGACGGTGATGTTGTCGCTCACCACGGAGCCGCCGACCCCGCCGGGGGCCAGGGTCATCGACGGCATGACGCCCGTGGTCGCGCCGATGGCGCCCAGGGTTCCCCAGGTGTTGACGACGATCCGGAAGGCGGGTTTCTCGATGCCGAAGGCGAGGATGACGTCCTCGTCGGTGGCATGGATGACCAGCGAGTGCCCGTCGCCGCCGTAGTGCAGCAGCTCGATGCACCGCTCGCAGCCCTTGCGCCAGCCGTCCTCGACGTAGAAGCCGAGCACCGTGGTGAGCTTCTCCCCGCTCAGCGGCTCGACGCGGCCGACCGCGTCGAGGTCGGCGACCAGGATCCGCGCCGACGCCGGGACCGAGATGCCGGCGAGGGTTCCCAGCTGCTGGGGCGTCCTCCCGACGGCGGTCGCGTCGATGCCGCCACCGCTGGTGAACAGGGTCCGCTCGAGCGCCCGCTTCTCCTCGGCGGACACCCAGTGCGCGCCCTGCCGGCGCATGTGCTCGCGCAGCTCGTCGGCGATCGCCCGGTCGGCGACGACGGACTGCTCGGTCGCGCAGATCACCGAGCAGTCGAACGCCTTGCTGTTGACGATGGCCCCGGCCGCGGCCGGCACGTCCGCGCTGCGGTCGACCCAGACCGGCACGTTGCCCGGCCCGACGCCGATGGCCGGCTTGCCCGTGCTGTGCGCGGCCCTCACCATGGGCGTTCCTCCAGTGGCGAGGATCAGCGAGGTGGCGTGGTGCCGCATCAGCTCCTGGGACCCGGGCAGGCTCACCTCGCGCATGCACGCGACGAGGCCGCGTGGCATGCCGGCCCGTTCTCCCGCCTCGGCCATCAGCCGCACGGCCTCGTAGGTGCACTCCTTCGCCGACGGGTGCGGGGCGACGACGATCCCGTTGCGCGCCTTCACCGAGACCAGGACCTTGAAGACGGCCGTGGAGTTCGGGTTGGTGGACGGAGTCAGCGCGACGACCACGCCGACCGGCCAGCCGATGTCCACGGTCCGCCGCTGCGGGTCGCGGCGCAGCACTCCCACGGTGCGGACGTCGCGGATCGACTCCCAGACGGTCTTCGACGCGAACTCGACCTTTACCTGCTTGTGCGCCGGTACGCCGTAGCCGGTCTCCTCCTGCGCCATCCGCCCAAGCCGCGCCGCGTCGCGGTACACCGCCTCGGCCATCGCCGCGCAGACTCGGTCGACCTCCTCCTGGCCCGCCGTCGCGAACTCGCGCTGTGCCGCCCGGCACGCCAGGGCCAGGTCACGGGCCTCCTGGACCGACCGCAGGTCGTCGTCGACGTGGGTCACCGCAGTCACACCTCCCTCGGCGTCCGGGCGACGTCGAGAACACCCTCGCGGAAGGCCGCGCAGGCCGCCACCACGGCGCTCTGGTCCCCGACCAGGTAGCCGCCGGAGAAGTTGGTCTCCGAGGGCGGCTCGAACCAGACCTTCAGGTCCACGTCGGCGGTCTTCAGGGCCCGGTCGAGCGCGTAGGTGGCCTCCAGCGGAGGGGCGATGAGGTAGGCGAGCGGGGTGCCGCGCTCGACGCCCGCCTGGGCGCTGAGGTAGGAGCCGGTGCGCGAGATCGGGTGGGCGAAGAACGCCAGCGAGCCGTCCTCGTTGGCCGCCTCGAAGTGGGCGACCCGCTCGGCGTAGGCGACGCACGCCTCGAGCCCGGCCCGGGCCTCCGCGGGGTCGGGCGCGGCCAGCATGCCGATGATCTCCCCGGACAGCGGACCGGAGGAGTGCGCGGAGCCGGCGTAGAAGGACCGTGCGTAGACCACCTCGACGTCGGCCTTCTTGGTTGCCTCGTCGAGGGAGGCGTATAGGCAGTCGTCGATGTCGCAGGTGACCAGTGCGAGGCTGTGCTGGTCCGGACGCAGGCCCAGCCGCTCGGCGTAGCCACGGTCGACGCGGTCGATGAGGCGGGTGGCGAGGATGGTCGGGCGGATCGGGTCCAGGACGGCCATCATCGGCTCCCGCTCAGCTTCAGCCGCAGCTCCACTCCGCTGGCCTGGTTGGCGACCACCGCGCGGACGTGCTCGACGACGTAGGCACCGGCCTCGAGCGGGTTCGTTCCGCCGTGGTCGGTGATCATGCAGACCACGTCGCGGTGGGCGTCGGTCTTGCCGGCCGCGGGGCGCCATCCCGAGTAGACCGAGAGCGCGTCGGCGACGCCGAGGCCGGGACGCTCGCCGATGAGCAGCACCACCACGTCGGCGCCGATGACGTCGTTGACGGCGTTCATGACGCCGACCCGGCCGAACCGGACGAAGAACGGCGTGCCGACGGTCAGTCCCGCGGACCGCAGCCCGGAGTCGATGACCGGGTAGATCTTCGGGAGGTTGTTGGCGACGGCGGCCCAGGAGAGGCCGTCGGCGACGACCAGCTGGACCTGCGGGTTCTTGGTGCAGCGGCGGTCGACCTCGGCGGTCGCGTCGTCGGAGAGCTGCCGCCCCAGGTCGGGACGCAACAGGTACTCCTCGCTCCCGTTCACCCGGGTCTGCACGGTGAACATGCCCAGCTCGTCGAGCAGCGTGGCCGGCACCTCGCCGAAGATGGCGTCCTGGGTGACGGCATGGTCGGCCCGGAAGAGCAGCAGGGAGGAGGTGCGCGGCCGCGGGCCGGCCCGGCCGACGCCGATCCGGGCGGTCGTCGAGGCGACCAGGTTCGAAAGGCCGGTCGGGTTGGCCGGATGCTGCACGCCGACACGGCGCCGCTGCTCCGGCGCGGTCGGGTCCGCCAGGTCGATGTCGCCGCCCGGCGGGGAGGCCGTCGTCTCGCGCGGCGCCGGTGACGGGACGGGCGACGGGGCGGGCTCGGGCGCCGGTCGACCGGCGGGCCCCGACGGACTGGCGGGCGTCGTGGTCCGGGCCCGGCGCAGCTGGCCCAGCACCTCGGTGACGATCGCCCGGACCTCTTCGGCGTTCACGCCGCTCGCGCCGGCCACGCGCTCACCTCCGTCCCAGGAAGAACGAGGCGTCGCCCGCCTTGTCGGTGAGGCGGCCGTCGCGCAGGAGCCCGAGGTCCTCCATCCAGGCTTCGAACTCCGGCAGCGGCCGCAGGTCGAGCAGCCGGCGCAGGCTCGGCGCGTCGTGGAAGCTCGTCGACTGGTAGGAGAGCATCGAGTCGTCTCCCATCGGGACGCCCATGACGTAGTTGACCCCGGCGGCTCCCAACAGCACGGCGAGGTTCTCCAGCTCGTTCTGGTCGGAGCGGGCGTGGTTGGTGTAGCAGACGTCGGCGCCCATCGAGATGCCGTGCAGCTTGCCCATGAAGTGGTCCTCGAGCCCCGCCCTGGTGATCTGGCTGGCGTCGTAGAGGTACTCCGGCCCGATGAAGCCGATGACGGTGTTGAGCTGGAAGGGGTCGTAGCGCCGGGCCAGCCCGTAGCACCGCGCCTCCATCACCACCTGGTCGGAGCCGTGGTGCGCGTCGGCGGACAGCTCCGCGCCCTGCCCGGTCTCGAAGTACAGGTAGTTCGGCCCGGTCGCCACGCCGTGCCGCTGGGCCAGGGCCTTCGCCTCGTCGAGCATGCCGACGCTGATGCCGAAGGACTCGTTGCCCATCTGCGACCCGGCGATGCTCTGGAACACCAGTCCCACCGGTGCCCCCGCCCGCATCGCCTCCATCTGCGTGGAGACGTGCGCGAGCACGCAGTTCTGCGTGGGGATCTCCCAGCGGGTGATCACCTCGTAGGTCATCTCGAGCAGGCGGGCGACGCTGCCGAGGGAGTCGTCGGAGGGGTTGATGCCGATGACGCTGTCGCCGGACCCGAACGAGAGGCCCTCGTAGATCTCCGCGCGGATGCCCTCCACCGAGTCGGTCGGATGGTTCGGCTGGCAGCGGGAGCCGAGGGTCCCGGGCAGCCCGATGGTGTTGGTGCAGTGCTTGACCACCCGCATCTTCTTCGCGGCGAGCATGAGGTCGAGGTTGCTCATCAGCTTGGCGACGGCGGCCACCATCTCCGAGGTGAGGGCGTTGCCCACCCGTCGCATCATCTCCTGGGTGGTCGTCTCCGCGAGGAGCCACTCGCGCAGCTCGCCCACGGTCCATCCCTTGACCTCGGCGTAGACGGTCTCGTTGACCCCGTCGTCGATGACCCGGGTGACCTCGTCCTCGTCGTACGGCACCGCCGGGTTGGCCCGGAGCGTCTCCAGCGTCACCTCCGCGAGCACGTGCTTCGCGGCCATCCGCTCGGCCGCCGACTCCGCAGCGATCCCGGCGAGACGGTCACCGGACTTCTCCTCGTTGGCCTTGGCGAGCAGGTCCTTGACGTCGCGGAACTCGTAGCGCGTCCCGAACAGCGTGCAGGCGAGGATCATCGCCCACCGCCGAGGAGTCGGTGCTGTCCGCCGGTTCGCGTGGCGCGGCGGTCGCCGCATCGCCTACTCATAGAACACCAACGTCTTGATGGACAGCGGCACCGCCCGCCCGTCGAGCACCGGTTCCCCGATGTCGATGTAGTCGCCCTCCCCCAGGCCCACCTGGTCGATGACCACGAGAGGCAGTCCCGGCCGGGCGGACTGGATGGTCTGCCCCAGCACCTGGGCGTAGTCCTGCTGCATCACCAGGACGAGCGGCTGCCCGTCGCGCACCTCGTCGTGGTAGGAGACCATGTCTCGCGCGACCTCGGTGAGCCCGCCGTAGCCCAGGCCCGAAGGGAGCTCCACGACGATGGCTGCGACCGTCTCGGCGGGGAGGTCCCAGCGCACCAGGGCCTCGTGCACCGCCTCGGCGAACCCGAGCCCGCCGCCGCGGCCCGGCATGGAGGGGCGCAGTACCGGCAGGTTGGTGAGCGGCAGCAGCCGCCGGTCGGTCCAGATCGTCGAACCGGACAAGGTGACCGTCTGGCCGGCGGCGCCGAGCACAGTGGCGGCGAGGGTCTCCGGCGGCTCCCGGACGACGTGCCGTCCCAGCCGCTCGTTGCGGTGCAGGCAGTCGGCGAGCAGCGGGCCCACGTCCCCGTAGACCGTGACGTCGGCGAGGCTGTCCACCGGCGGCCGGGTGTAGTAGCAGCACCCGACCCCACCGGTGAGGAAGACCGACGTCGACCGCTCGGCGCCCTTGAGCGGCGGCGTCAGCTGGACGCTGGGGATGCCCGCCGGCGTGCCCTCGGCCAGGTCGACGACGAGGTCGGCCATCACCTCGCAGAAGCGGCGCAGCACCTCCAGCGTGGTGCGCTCACCCTCCCGCAGCGGCAGCCCAGCGGCCGTCGCGATGGCGCGGCCGGGCGGCGGCAGGCGGCGGACAGTGGCGCTGCCGTCCACCTCGACCTGGCGCCCGCCGACCGCGATGGCGGAGGACGAGACGTGACGTCCGAGGTCGAACACGGCCGCGTTGGAGGTGCCGCCGCCGATGTCGACGCTGGTGACCTGCTCGTAGCCGTCCACCGACCAGCGGGCGACACCAGCACCGCGGCCGGCGATCTGCGCCTCCGCGTTGGGACCCGCGACCGACACCACGAAGTCACCGGCCTGTCCCGCGAGCGCATCGAGGATGGCCTGGGCGTTGCGGGCCCGCGCTGCCTCGCCGGTGATGATCACCGCACCGGTCTCGATGCGGTCCGGTGCGATGCCCGCCTCGGCGTAGTCGGCGCGGACGAGCGTCGCGAGGGCCGCGGCGTCGATCTCGTCCGGCGCGGTGAGCGGCGTGGCGTGGACGGTTCCACGGTGGACGATCGTCTTCTCGTCCACCTCGATGCGGGGCACCTGCCCAGGACGTGCGACGTCGCGCAGCACGAGGTGGGAGAAGACCACCTGGGTGGTGGTCGTTCCCACGTCGATGCCGACGGAGAGCACGTCGCGGCCGAGGGCGGGCATCGGCGCCTCAGCTCTTGCGGAACGTGACCGTGCCGTCCACGTCCATGGAGTCGAGGACACCGACCACCAGGGCGTCGACCGGCTGCTGGCTGTCGGTGCTGCTCGAGTGCCGAGCGGCGCTGCCCTGCACCACGAGCACGAGCTCGCCGGTGCCGGCACCGGCGCCGTCGACCGCGACGAAGACGGGACCGGTCTCGGCGCCGGTCTCGTCGGCCTCGCGAACCAGCAGCAGCTTCTTCCCCGTCAGAGTCCCGTCCTTCGCCGTCGAGACCGCCGACCCCTTGACCCGTGCGATGAGCATGCCGTCCTGTCCTTCTCGTCGCGGTGGCGGTCCGGCGCCGCGGCCGTCGACGGCGCGGCGCCGGCCGCCCTCAGGCGTTCGGTGCGTGGCTCTCAGGGTGTGGCCCCTGGTGCGGACCAGGCAAGAACCCCTGGTCGAACTCCTCGAGCTCGAGCTCCTCCGCGGAGCTCACCCCCTCCGGCAGCTCGATGGTGTGCTTCGGCCCGGTGAACCAGTGCCGCGCCGAGACGTACCACCATATCGTCAGTACGAGAAGAACGCCTCCGGTGAGGATCGGCGCGTAGTTGACGAACTTCCAGGAGAAGTCGTCATTGCCGGGGACGCCTTGAGGCAGCGTCGGCATGATGAAGTAGACGGAGATGATGGCGATCTCGACGATGGCGACCGGTGCCATCCACTTGTACTTGCTGCCGAGGGTCCACGAACCCGGCTGGAACCGGTCACCCATCCGCCACCGCAGCCAGATGGGGATGAGGAAGGCGAGGTACAGGCCGATGACACAGACGGAGACGACGGCGTAGAACGCCACGGGGACGATGATCGGCTCCTCGGGCGTCCCGACGTTCACCTCCGCCAGCGCCGGCAGCGTGATGAGCATGGCGGTGAACGCCGAGACGAGCACGCCGTTGCGCGGGACCCGAGACGGAGTCAGCTTCGTCCACAACGCCGAGCCCGGCACCGCACCGTCGCGGCTGAACGCGAACAGCATTCTCGAGCAGCTGGTGAGGCAGGCCATGGAGCAGAAGAACTGGCCCACGCTGGCGATGAGCAGCACGGTCCCGGCCCAGCCCGAGGAGAGCGCCTGGTCGAAGATGACCGCGACACCGCCGCCGCCATCGGTCACGCCTTGCGGGTCCTGCACGGCGAACAGGAAGGCGAGCAGGAGGATCCAGCCGCCGATCGCGGAGTAGAAGATCGACTTCCACACGCCTTTGGCCGCGCTCTGGTCCGCGCCGTGCGTCTCCTCCGACAGGTGTGCCGAGGCGTCGAAGCCGGTGATCGTGTACTGGGTCAGCAGGAAGCCGAGCGGGAGCACGTAGAACCAGAAGCCGGCGCTGGAGGAGCTGCCGTCGAAGAAGCCCGAGTTGTTGATCCGCTCGGTGAACACGAAGGACGCGCTCGCGTGCTTGTCCGGGATCAGCACCAGGATCAGCACGACCGCGAGCGCGCCGAACACGTGCCACCACACGGAGATGTTGTTGAGGATCGCCATCAGGTGCGCGCGGAAGATGTTCAGCAGTGTCACCAGGACCAGCACGACGACGAACAGCACGAAGACACGCCCGAGCGAGTAGCTCTCCGCCCACGACGAGCTGAACGTCTGGAACGTCAGGTCGAAGAAGGTCGCGCAGCCGTAGCTGACCGACGCCGTCACGGCCACGAGCCCGATCAGGTTCAGCCAACCGGTGTAGAAGCCGGCCCGCGCGGTGCCGAGCTTGGTCGCCCACCAGTAGATGCCGCCCGACGTCGGGAAGGCCGAGACGAGCTCGGACAGGCAGAACCCGATGATCAAGATGAACGCGGAGATCAGCGGCCACCCGATGGCGATGGCGATGGGCCCACCGTTGTTCCACGCCTGCCCGAAGGTCGTGAAGCACCCGGCCAGGATGGAGATGATCGAGAACGAGATCGCGAAGTTGCTGAAGCCCGACCAGCTCCTCGAGAGCTCCTGCTTGTAGCCGAGCTGGGCCAGCCTCGCCTCGTCGTGTCCCAGCTTGCCGGTGTCGACCATCGGTCGTCTTCCTCTCGTGCGCACAGCGGCCCCCGCAGCTAGTGCCTCCTGTGCAAGCACCTTGACGGCCCCCGCCGCCCAGGCACGTACGTCGCGGCGTCCTCGTCGGTCGACGGGCCTCGGCCCGCCTTGCCTCCTCGCCCAGGCGCCGTACACGCCTGGGCCACGGCTACCGGTCAAGAACCTCTGACACGCGGCACTGACACCCTTATAGCGCACCCGAGAGTCCAGCGCACCGGCCGAAGGGCCCGGGCTGATCCTGGTCAGGCCTTGCCTGCACCTGGATCCACGCAGAGTCGTTGGGATGCGCCGACCAGGGCATCGCGACTGATGTGCGGGTCAGCACGTCGGGCGGGGAGGATGCGACGGGTCGGCGGCCCCGAGCGGGGAGGATGCGACGGGTCGGCGGCCCCCTGCGGGGAGGATGCGACGGGTCGGCGGCGTGGGGGCGTCAGAACGGGTAGGGGGCGATGTCGGGGCGAACCGTGAGCCACTGCGTCTCGGTGAAGGCCGCGATGTTGGCGCTCGCCCCGCCGAAGCGGGCGCCGTTGCCGGAGGCGCCGACGCCCCCGAACGGAGCGTTGGCCTCGTCGGCGACGGTCTGCTCGTTGATGTGCACCTTGCCGGACTCCAGCCGGTCGGCCAGCCGCATCGCCTCGCCGACGTCGCCCAGGATCCCGACCGACAGCCCGTACTCCGAGGAGGCCACGAGCGAGGCGGCCTCGTCGGCGTCGCCGAACCGGAGGACCGGGGCGACCGGGCCGAAGATCTCGTCGGTCCAGGCCCGGTTGGTGGTGGTCACGTCGCCGAGAACCGTCGGTCGGTAGAACAGGCCCTCGTGGCTGCCGCCGGCGACCAGCCGCGCGCCCTCGAGCACCGACTGCTGCACGACGTCGTCCACGCGCTTGAGCTGGCCCTCGTCGATGAGCGGGCCGAGCGCGACCGGCTCGGTGGCGGGGTTCCCGACCGGGAGATGGGTCGCCTTCTCGCCGAGGGCCGCCAGGTACTCCTCGTACAGGCTGTCGTGCACCAGGTGCCGGCCGGTGGCCATGCAGATCTGGCCCTGGTGCAGGTACGACCCGAAGGCGCCGGCGGAGGCCGCCCCGGCGACGTCGGCGCCGGGCAGCACCACGAGTGCGTTGTTGCCACCGAGCTCGAGGTGCACGCGCTTGAGCAGCCGGGAGGCCGCCTCGCCGACCCTCCGCCCGGCGGCGGTCGAGCCGGTGAAGGAGACGACCCGGACCTCAGGTGCGGTCACCAGGGCCTCGCCCACGTCGCCGGCCCCGGGAAGCAGGCTGAGCAGCCCGCCGGGCAGCCCCGCCTCCTCGAAGACCCGGACCAGCGCGACTCCCCCGCAGACCGCGGTGCGCGGGTCGGGCTTGAGCAGGACGGCGTTGCCGAGCGCGAGCGCCGGTGCGACGGAGCGGATCGAGAGGATGAGCGGGTAGTTGAACGGCGCGATCACGCTCACGACGCCGGCCGGTCGCCGCCGCGCGAACGACCAGTGCTCCTCGCCCGAGGCCAGGACCTCCCCCTGCGGGTGTGAGGGCAGTCCGGCGGCCTCGAAGCACTCCTGTGCGGCGATGGTGGTCTCGACCGCGGCCTTGGCCGGGATGGAGCCGGCCTCGCGGACCAGCCAGGAGCCGACCTCGTCGGCGTACCGCTCCCACAGCTCTCCGGCCCGGCGCAGCACGGCCGCGCGCTCGGCGGGCGGGGTGGCCGCCCACGCCGGCTGGGCCTTCGCGGCCGAGCCGGCGGCCGCGGCCACGTCTGCGGTCGACGCCAGGCCGAAGGCACCGAGGGTCTCCCCCGTGGCCGGCTCGACCACCGGCGCCGTGCCCCCGCCGGACCCGCGCCAGCCGTCGGCGAAGATCCGTCCGCGCCAGATGTCGGGTTCGAGCAGGCCCATGACTGCCTCCCAGGTCGGGTACGTCGCGCGCACCGTGAGGAACGACGGAACCCCCCGTGGTCTGATCCTCACCCTCTCGTCCCCCGCTGACCAGGGCCACGGTAGTGCTGGTAGGCCAGGTCAGGAGGGTTGCCCGCCGTGCTGCATGCCGTCGGGCGACGACGGCGTGCGAGCGGTAGCGTCGCCATGCAGGCGAGTCGCGCGGGAGGCGCCGGTGGACCAGGGGCTGGTCCTCCCAGCCGCGTGGCCGGAGCTGGCGCTGGTCCTCGGCGTGCTCGCCTACTTCGACCTTCGGGGCCGGCGCCGGCAGGTCCGGCTGCTCGGCTACGAACGCGAGCCGCGGCCCGCGCTGTTGCGCGCCGCGGTCCGGCGGCTGGCCGGTCAGGTCCTGGCCGTGGACCGGGCGGACGTGGCCGAGGAGTCCCCCCGAGCGCGTCCTCCTGCTGCGGGTGCGTCGCGGCGACCTGACCGATCACCGGCGGGCCTAGGGTGGGCGCCGTGACCGACGTGGACCGGGAGGAGCACAACCCGCCGCCCGAGTCCTGGTCGGAGCGCAACGCCTGGCTCCGGCGGCTGCTGGCACTGGCCGTCGTCGCCCTCGCGGTGTGGGCGATCGTCCAGCTGGTCGGCCGCATCGACTGGGCCGAGGTCATGGACGCGCTGGGCCGGCTGGCCTGGTGGCAGCTGGTCGTGCTGTTCGGCATCCTCATGGTCCGACAGGTCCTCAACGCGATGCCGCTCGCGCTGTTCATCCGGGGGCTGTCTCTGTACAAGGCCGTCGTCAACGACCTGGCCGCTCATCTCCTCGCCGTCGTCGCCCCACCGCCGGGCGATCTGGTGATGCGCATCGCGATGTTCGCGTCGTGGGGCGTCGACGCCTCCCGCGCGTTCGCCGGCACGGTGATGAACATGCTGGCCTTCTACACGATCCGGTTCGCGGCGCCCCTGGTCGGCTTCCTGCTGATGGCGGCCACGTTCCGCTACGACGGCACCCGCGCGCTCATCACGCTGGGCTGCACCGCCATCGCCGCGGCGATCGTCGCGGTGTCGTTCCTGGCCCTGCGCAGCGAGCCCTTCGCGGCCAGGACGGGCCGGGTCGCCGGCAGCCTCGCGGCCCGCGTGCGCCGCAGCGTGGACCCGGAGCAGTGGGAGCTGGCGATGGTGCGCTTCCGGGGCGACATGCAGGACACCTTCGCCCGCGGGTTCCCCACGTCGGCCTTCGGGCTGCTGGCCATGGTGCTGTCCGACGCGACGATCCTGCTGCTCGCGCTCCGGTTCGTCGGAGTCGGAGCCGGCGACTGGCCGGCGGCGGAGCACTACGCGGCGTTCCTGACCTACTACCCGCTCACGCTGTTCCCGTTCATGGGCGTGGGCCTCCTGGACGCCGTCCTGCTCGGCGTCATCGGCGAGGTGGGCGGTGACGAGGTCGAGGCCGAGGCCGTGGCGGGCCTGGTCGTGTGGCGCGCGTTCACGCTGGCCGGGCCGGTGCTGCTGGGCTCCCTCAGCATGGCGCTGTGGCGGCACAGCGTCGCCGGCCGCGACGTCGAGCTGGCGCACCCCCATGAGCTGTACGAGCGCCAGCACGAGACCTGAGCACGGGCCGGGGTGGCGTCCTCGCCCTCCCGTCTCGGTGACCGTCGCCGGGACCGGCGGCCTGGTGGGCGAACCTTCCGGTCTCGCACGGAACCGCTGGCATCGCCCATCGTCAGTAGTCACGCCGCCGCGGCCGGTGCTCCGGCTCCTCGGGCGGCTCGGGACCGGGGTCCCCGGGGGCGATGCGCTCCTCCTGGGGGGCGCCGACGTCGAGGTCCTCCGGCGGCCGGTCCAGGTCCTCCGGCGGCAGCCAGTCGCTGTCGTAGATGCCTCCCACCATCGCGCCGTACTCCGTCAGGCCGTGCGCCTGCCTGGCCTCGCGGACGCCCTGGGAGATGCTGTGCCACAGGTGGTCCTCCCCGATCTCGGCGATCAGCCCGTGCCGCTTCAGCGCCTGGCGGACCGGCCACATGACCCGGACCAGGTAGAGGTCGACACCTCGGCCCTTCAGGGTGTGCAGCAGGTCGGCGAGGGCGTCGGCGCTGGTGGTGTCCATCTGGTTGGTGGCCTCCAGGTCCAGGACCAGGGCGCGCAGGCCCGGAGTCGCCTCCACCTCGGCCAGCACGGCGTCGAAGAGCGGTGCGGCGGTGACCCAGAAGACCGGCGTGGCGGCGCGGAGCACCAGGACGCCCGGGAACGTGGGCCGCTCCGCGTGGTGGTGCAGCCGACCCCAGGCGGCCTTCTCGCCGGGGACCTTGCCCATGGCGTCGACCCGCACCCGGCTGGACCGGTAGACCAGGCCGAGCACGGAGGCGGCGATGGCGAGCAGCAGCCCGTTCAGCGGGCCGAACGCGAGCACGCCGACGGCGGCGAGGACGGCGGAGACGATGTCGTTGCGACGCAGCCGGGCGTACCGGCGCAGCGCCGGGAAGTCCATCAGCCTCCACACCGCGTTGACGACGATCGCGCTGAGCACCGCACGGGGCAGGTCGGCCAGCAGCTGTGCGACGGCGATGATCACGAGGAGCGCGAGGGCCGCGGCGGCGAGGCCGGCCACCTGGGTGCGTCCGCGGGCCTCGACGACGGCGGCCGTCTTCGACAGGCTGCCGGCGACCCCGAGGCCGCCGAACAGCCCGCAGGCGACGTTGGCGGCGCCGGTGGCCAGCAGCTCCTGGTCGGCCTCCACCCGGTAGCCGCCCCGGCCGGCGAACAGCCGCGCGGCGCTGAGGCCTTCGGCGAGCCCGACCAGCGCCAGCGCGGCACCCGCGGCGAACAGCGAGGTGAGGTCGTCCAGGGCCACCGCAGGGAGACCCGGGGTGGGCAGCCCGCTCGGCACCGCGCCCACCACCTCGACGCCGTGCGACGACAGGTCCAGCGCGACCGAGGCGGTCAGCCCGCCGACCAGCACCACCAGCCCCCAGGGCACCTTCGGGGCGAAACGCTGCCCGGCGAACAGCACCAGGAGGGACGCCGTGGACACCGCCACCACCACGGGCACGGCCTGGCCGCGGGTCAGGCTCGCGCCCAGGGCGCTCACCCGCTCGACCACCTGGCCCTGGGGGGTGGGCACGCCGAGCAGATGCGGCACCTCGTTCAAGATGACCAGCAGGGTGAGCCCGAGGACGAAGCCGGTGACGATCGGCTTGGAGAGGAACTCCGCGGTCCAGCCGATCCCCAGGAACCCCGCGGCGACCAGCACCACCCCCGCGCCCAGCGCGAGGGCCGCGGTGTACGACGCCGCCTCCTTCGTCCCGGCCACCCCGAACGTGGCCAGGAAGGACCCGGACAGCACCGACACGGTCGACACCGGGCCCACCACGAGCTGTCGCGACGACCCGAAGACCGCGTAGGCGACCAGCGCCACGGGGACCGAGTACAGGCCGGTCTGCACGGGGGCACCGGCGATGGCGGCGTAGCCGAGCGACTGCGGGACCGCGAGCGCCGCGACCACCGCGCCGGCGACCAGGTCGCCTCGAAGCCACTCCCGCCGGTACTGCGGCAGCCAGGTGACCACGGGAACCCGGCGCCAGCGACCAGCGCCGGCCTCGGCGGCATGAGCGGTCATGAGGGCGCCGGCGGACGCCCGAACGTGACCGCGGCCCGGACCTCCTCGGCGACGTCGAGGAGCGCCCGGTCGGGCCGGGCCCCCAGGGCGTCGTTGACCGTGGAGAAGGCGATGCGCAGCGCGACGTAGGCCGTGACCGCGAAGACCTGGTCGTCGGAGAAGCCGCCCTCGCGCAGCGCCTGGACATCGGCGGCGGTGGTGCCCGAGGGGTTGCCGGCGACCTTGCGGGCCCAGCGGGCGAGTGCCCGGTCCTGGTCGTCGGGGGGGTCGTCCCCGCGCAGCACCGTGGCCGCGAGGGCGGGCTCGGCAGCCCGGGACAGCTTGCCGCCCCACGCCAGCGCGCAGTAGGAGTCCCCGAGGGCCGCCGCGGTCGCGGTGACCAGGACACCGCGCTGCCGCATGCTCAGGCCACCGGCCTGGGCCATCGTCGCCACCAGCTCGGCGAACCGGTCGTTGGCCGCGGGGTGGTGCGCCCAGAGGTGGCTGAGGTTCATCACGTAGCCGTTGTCCGCACGGTCCCCGTCGTACAGGGCCCGGACCGCCTCCGTCGCCGGCGGCTCGTCCAGGAAGCCGGTGGCCGGCCCGTGCGCGTCATGGCCGGCTTCCTCCTGCGCCGGTGTCGCCATCTCGTCGGTCCCGTCTGTTGGGCGTGGGTCAGCCTGTGTTTCGCATCCCAGCGGCGATCCCGTTGACGGTCAAGAGCAGGGCCCGTTCCAGCTGTGGGTCCGCCTCGCCGGCGCGCTGCCGGCCGAGCAGCTGGACCTGCAGATGGTGCAGGGGCTCGAGGTAGCTGTCCCGGATCTCCAGGCTGCGCCGCAACAGCGGGTCGGCCGCCAGCAGCTGCGGTTCGCCGGTGACCGCCAGGAGCCGCTCCACCGTGCGGGCATGCTCGCCGCGGACGTCGTCGAGCAGGTGCCGCAGCCGCTCGGGGACCAGCGCGTCGACGTACTCTGCCGCCACGTCGAGGTCGGTCTTGACCAGGGTCATGGCGACGTTGTCCAAGAAGGTGCGGAAGAACGGCCAGCGCTGGTACATCTCCCGCAGCTCGTCGAGGTGCTCCTCGGCGGCGGACAGGCCGGTGCCCACGCCGTACCACCCGGGGACGATCTGGCGCGACTGGGTCCAGCCGAACACCCACGGGATCGCCCGGAGGTCCTCGATGCCGGTGCCGCTCGACGGCCGGCGGGCCGGTCGCGACCCGATGTGCAGCGAGCCCAGCAGATCGACCGGCGTGGAGGCCAGGAAGTACTCCGGCAGGTCCGGGTGCTCCACCAGGCTGCGGTAGCGCTCGTGGGCCGAGGAGGAGACCAGGTCCATGACGGCGTCCCAGCGCTCGGCCTGCTCCGGCGTGCGCCGGTCCCGCTGGTGCAGCAGGCTGGCCTCCAAGGTGGCGGCGACCATCAGCTCGAGGTTCTGCCTGGCCAGCACCGGCAGGGCGTACTTGTCGCTGATCACCTCGCCCTGCTCGGTGATCTTCACCTCGCCGTCGACCGTCCCGTAGGGCAGCGCCATGATCGCGCCGTACGTCGGGCCGCCGCCGCGGCCCACCGAGCCGCCGCGGCCGTGGAAGAACCGCAGCCGCACCCCGTGCCGGCGGGCGACGTCGCGGGCGCGTCGCTGGGCCCGCTGGATCTGCCACTGCGAGGTCGCGATGCCGCCGGCCTTGTTGGAGTCGGAGTAGCCGAGCATGACCTCCTGGGTGTCGCCGAGCAGGGCCAGCAGGCGCCGGTACGACGGGTCGGCGAACAGCCCCTCCAGGATGGTCTCGGTGCGCTCGAGCTCCGCCACGGTCTCCAGCAGCGGCACGAACCCGATCCGCGCCATGCCGCCGGCGCCCCCGGCGATGTCGACCAGCCCGGCCTCGCGAGCCAGCACCACCGCTGCGAAGAGGTCGTCGACGCCCTGGGTCATCGAGACGATGTAGCTCTCCACGGTGCGCGAGCCGAGCCGTTCCTGGGCGCGCCGGATGGTGTCGAACACCTCCGCGGTCCGCGCCCCGTCCTCGTCCAGCGGCAGTGGATGGGTCGACAGCGGCCGGCGGCTGGCCAGCTCGCGGCTCAGCACCTCGGTGCGCTGGTCGCGGGTCAGGTCGGCGTAGGGCGTGCCGAGCTCGTCGAGCCGGTCCAGCAGCTGACCGACCGCGTGGTGGTGCTTGGCGGCGTGCTCGCGGACGTCGAGGGTGGCCAGGGTCAGCCCCGTCGCCGCGACCGTACGGACCAGCCGCTCCATGGTGCCGCCGGCGACCAGCGGGCCCTGGTGCTCCAGCACGGATCGGTGCAGCCGCAGCAGGTCGTCGAGCAGCTCGGCGTCGTCGCGGTAGTCCCGGCCGGGCACGTGCCTGGTGCCGTCGAGGATGCGCCGCTCGGTGAGGCCGAGCCGGACGTGGACGCAGGTCAGGAAGAGCCGGTAGGGCTCCTCGGCGTTCAGGCGCCGGAACCGCGGGGCGACCTCGGGCAGCCGGGCCAGGGCCTCGGAGAGCCGCTCTCGGAGGTCGTCGGAGACCGTGCTCAGCCGCTCGCTGACCGACAGCTCGTGCCGCAGCCGCTCCACGTGCTCGCCGATGGTACGCAGGCCGTGCACCGCCTGGAGCTCCAGCACGTCGCGGGTGGTCGCCGGGGTGACGTGCGGGTTCCCGTCGCGGTCGCCGCCGATCCAGGTGCCGAAGCGCAGCGGCCGGGCCGCTGCCGGCAGCGTGACGCCGCCCGCGGCGAGCTGGTCTCGCAGCTCTTCCAGCACGTCGGGGATAGCGGCGGCGGCCAGCCCCTCCAGGTAGTAGATCCCGTTGCGGGCCTCGTCGAGGGGGTCGGGCCGCTGGGCCCGCAGCTCGTCGGTGCGCCACATCAGCTCGACCGCCTCGGTGAGGCGGCGCCGACGGCGCGGGCCGTCGGGCTCCGACAGCAGCGCCGCGACCCTGCGCATGGTGTCCAGGGTCGACCGCCGGGCGACCTCGGTGGGATGCGCGGTGAAGACCGGGCGTACGGCGACCGTGGCCAGGTGCGCGCCCACCTCGTCGGGGTCGACGCCGGCCTCGCGCACCCGGGCCAGGGCCTGCTCGACCCAGCCGCCCTTCTCGTCCCGCGCGGCCAGCAGCGCACGGCCGCGGTGCACCTGCTCGGTGACGTTCGCGAGGTGGAAGTAGGCCGTGAACGCCCGGACCAGGCGGGTCGTGGTGACCAGGTCCAGCTCCGGCAGGGACGCCAGCGACCTGGTGTCGCGCCTGGCCAGCGCCCGGACCTCCTCCACGAGGTCGAGCAGCTCCCGGCCGTGCGCGCGCACCAGCGTGTCGCCCAGCATGGTGGTGACCATCCGGACGTCCCGGCGCAGCCCGTCATCCGCCCGAGCGCCGGTTTGATCGTTCACATGAGGAACCCTATGCCGTGCTCCGAACCCCCCGGGGGCAGCTCCGGCGCGCGGGTCAGCCGGTTTGTGGCCGATGCCCGCACGAACCCGTGCTTGTGGCCTCGGACCGCAACAACACGCCGAGCGACGATGCGGGTATCGGCCGCACTCTCGCCGACCCCCCGCCGACCGCGGGCCCGACGCGGCTCCGCCCGTGGGGAGGTCACCAGCCTCCGGGGAGCGGGCGGCCCTCGGTGTAGCCCGCGGCCGTCTGCACGCCGAGTACGGCGCGGTCGTGCAGCTGCTCCAGGGTGCGGGCGCCGGCGTAGGTGCAGGCCGAGCGCAGCCCGGCGCAGATCTCGTCCAGCAGGTCCTCGACGCCGGGCCGCTCCGGGTCGAGGTACATCCGGCTGGAGGAGATGCCCTCGTCGTACACCGCCTTCCGGGCCCGCTCGAAGGCGTCCTCCCCGCGGGTCCGGACCGCGACCGCGCGGGCCGAGGCCATCCCGAAGGACTCCTTGTAGAGCCGGCCCTCGGCGTCGGTGTGCAGGTCGCCCGGCGACTCGTGGGTGGCCGCGAACCACGACCCGACCATCACCTGCGCCGCGCCCGCCGCCAGCGCGAGCGCCACGTCGCGCGGGTGGCGGATGCCGCCGTCGGCCCAGACGTGCCTGCCGAGCCAGCGCGCCTGGGCCGCGCACTCCAGCACCGCGGACAGCTGCGGGCGGCCCACGCCGGTCCTCATCCGGGTCGTGCACATGGCCCCCGGTCCGACGCCGACCTTGACGATGTCCGCGCCGGCGTCCACCAGGTCGCGCACCCCCTCGGCGGTGACCACGTTGCCCGCCACCACCGGGACGCCCGGGTCGGCGCGCTGCACCGCGCGCAGCGCCTCGGTCATGCGGTCCTGGTGTCCGTGCGCGGTGTCGACGACCAGGCAGTCCACGCCGGCGGCGACCAGCTCCTTGGTCTTGAACGCGATGTCCCCGTTGACGCCGATCGCCGCCGCGACGGCGAGCCGGCCCGCGGAGTCGGTCGCCGGCCGGTAGATCTCGGCCCGCAGCGCGGCGGTGCGGGTGAGCACCCCCTGCAACCGCCCCGCCTCGTCGACGACCGGGGCCACCCGGCGGTGCGCCCCGTCGAGGAGGGTGAACGCGTCGCGAGGGTCGACGGTGTCGGGCAGCGTGACCAGGTCCACCGACATCACCGTCTGCACCTGGGTGAACCGGTCCACCGAGCGGCAGTCGTCCTCGGTGACGATCCCCACCGGCTGGTCGCCCCGGACCACCACCGCCGCCCGGTGCGCCCGCTTCGGCAGCAGCGCGAGCGCGTCGCCGACGGTCTGCTCGGGGGCCAGCACGATCGGCGTGTCGAACACCAGGTGGCGGGACTTCACCCACGACACCACGTCCTGTACGACGGGGATGGGGATGTCCTGGGGGAGCACGGCCATCGCCCCACGGCGGGCCACCGTCTCGGCCATCCGGCGCCCCGAGATCGCGGTCATGTTGGCGACCACGACCGGGATCGTGGTCGGCGTGTCGTCGGCGGTGGCCAGGTCCACGTCGTACCGGGAGGCGACCGCGGAGCGCTGCGGCACCATGAACGCGTCGGCGTAGGTCAGGTCGTGCGTCGGCTCTCGGCCGTCCAGGAAGCGCACCACCGCACCAGGGTGCTACATCTACGCCCGCTCCACCACGTCGAGCGCCTGCCGGGCGATCTCCCACTCCTCGTCGGTCGGCACGACCAGCACCCTCACCTCGGCGCCGTCGGGAGAGATCTCGGCGCTGCCCCCGGTCGCCGCGTCGTTGCGCTCGTCGTCGACGACGATGCCGAGCCGGTCCAGGCCGGCCAGGGCGGCGGCCCGCACGGACGGGTTGTGCTCGCCGACCCCCGCCGTGAACACGACCGCGTCGACCCGGCCGAGCACGGCGTAGTAGGCGCCCACGTAGCCGCGGATGCGGTAGCAGTACACCTCGAACGCGCGCTGGGCCGCCTCGTCGCCGTCGCGCCGGCGCTGCTCGATCACCCGGAAGTCGTTGTCGCCGCAGAGCCCGCGCAGGCCCGACTCCCGGTTGAGCGCGGCGTCGACCTGGTCCAGCGTCCAGCCGAGGGAGCGGTGCAGGTGGGCGTGCAGCGCGGGGTCGACGTCGCCGGACCGGGTCCCCATCACCAGGCCCTCCAGGGGGGTGAGGCCCATCGAGGTGTCCACCGACCGGCCGCCGCGGACCGCCGTCGCGGAGGCCCCGTTGCCGAGGTGGAGCACGATCACGTTGGTCTCGTCCGGGTCGCGGCCGAGGATCCGGGCGGCCTCCCGGGACACGAACTGGTGGGAGGTGCCGTGGAACCCGTAGCGCCGGATCCGGTGCTCCTCGAGCCAGGACCGCGGCACCGCGTAGGTGTAGGCCTGCGGCGGCAGCGTCTGGTGGAACGCGGTGTCGAACACGGCGACCTGCGGCAGCTCGGGGAACCGGTCGCGGGCCACCTTCAGCGCCTCGAGGTTGGCCGGGTTGTGCAGCGGCGCCAGCGGCACCAGGTCGGTCACCTCGGACAGCAGCGCGTCGTCGACCAGCACGGGTTCGGCGAACCGCGACCCGCCGTGGACCACGCGGTGGCCGACCGCGGCCAGCTGCGCCGTCGCCAGGTCTGGACCCTGCTCGGCGAACGCGGTGAGCACCGCCTCCAACGCGTCCGCGTGGTCGGCCACGGGCCGCTCCACCCGGTGCTCGCCACCCGGCCCCTGGTGGCGCAGCCGGCCGGCCGGCTCGCCGATCCGCTCGACCAGCCCCGACGCCGACGAGTCGCCGCTGCGGCCGTCGACGACGGAGTACTTCAGGGAGGACGACCCGGCGTTGAGGACCAGCACCCACCCCGAGCCGGTCACGCCGGCACCGCCAGCCGGGCCAGCGCCTGGTCAGCCTGGATCGCGGTGATCGCCACGGTGTTGACGATGTCGCGGACGGTGGCCCCGCGGGACAGGTCGTTGACCGGCTTCTTGAGTCCTTGCAGCACCGGGCCGATCGCGACCGCGCCGGAGGACCGCTGCACGGCCTTGTAGGTGTTGTTGCCGGTGTTCAGGTCCGGGAACACGAAGACGGTGGCCCGGCCGGCGACCTGGGAGCCGGGCAGCTTGGTGCGGGCCACCGACAGGTCGATCGCGGCGTCGTACTGGATGGGCCCCTCGACCAGCAGCTCGGGGGCCCGGGTGCGCACCAGGTCGGTGGCGCGGGAGACCTTGTCCACCTCGCTGCCGCTGCCGGACGCGCCGGTGGAGTACGACAGCATCGCGACGCGCGGCTCGATGCCGAACGCCGCGGCGGTGCCGGCGGAGGAGATCGCGATGTCCGCGAGCTGATCCGCAGTGGGGTCGGGGTTGATCGCGCAGTCGCCGTAGACCAGCACCTGGTTCTCCAGGCACATGAAGAAGACGGACGAGACCACCGACACGCCGGGCGTGGTCCGGACCACCTCCAGGGCCGGGCGGACCGTGTGCGCGGTGGTGTGCGCCGCGCCGGAGACCATCCCGTCGGCCAGGCCGAGCTCGACCATCAGCGTGCCGAAGTAGGAGACGTCGACGACCGTGGTGCGCGCCTCGTCGAGGTCGACCCCGCGGTGCTTGCGGCGCTCGTAGTAGGTCTGCGCGAACTGCTCGACGAGCTCGGACTGCTCGGGGTCGACGATGCTCGCGCCGGAGACGTCGACGCCCACGGTGGCCGCCCTGGCGTTGACCGCGATCGGGTCGCCGAGCAGGGTGAGGTCGGCGACGCCGCGCCGGAGCAGGATGTCGGCCGCCTGCAGCACCCGGTCCTCGGTGCCCTCCGGCAGGACGATGTGCCGACGGCTCGCGCGCGCGTCGTCGAGGAGCTGGTGCTCGAACATCAGCGGGGTGACCACCGAGGTGGGGGACACCTCGAGGCGGTCCAGCAGCCGAGTGCCGTCGACGTGGTTGGCGAACAGTGCCAGCGCGGTGGCCACCTTGCGCGGGGCGTCGCGGGTCAGCCGGCCCCGCTGCCCGGTGAGAGCGCTGGTGGTGTCGTGGGTGTGCAGGTGCGTGGCGATGATCGGCGTGGTCGAGCCGATGCCCCTGATCAGCCGCAGCACGATGTCGTCGAGCTCGAGGCCGCCGTTCAGCACGATCCCGGTGATCTGCGGGAAGCTCTGGGACAGGTGCGCGTTGAGCACGCCCAGGACCACCTCGGGCCGGTCCCCCGGCGTGACGACCACCGCGCTCTCGTAGAGCCGGTCCAGCACGTGCGGCAGGGTCATCGCCGCCACCACGATCCCGCTCGCCTCGCGGCCGAGCAGCGCCTCGTCGCCCATCACCAGCCGGCCCTGGCAGGCCGTCATCAGGTCCGCCACGGTCGGCGCGCTCAGCAGCGGCTCGTCGGGGATCGCGAACACCGGGACGTCGGCGGGGATCGTGCGAGCCTCCCCCAGCAGCTCGGCGACCGCGACGCCGGCCTCGGGCCCCTCGTCACCGGCGTGCGCCGCCGCGACCAGCTCAGGGTCGGTGGACCGGTTGACCACCACGGCGAACAGCTCGGCGTGGTTGGCCCGCAGCTCGGCGGTGGCGAGGTCGGCGGCGGAGAGCAGCTCCTGGCGGCGGCGGCCCGCGCCACTGAGCACCAGCAGCACCGGCGCGCCCAGGTTGGCCGCGATCCGGGCGTTGTAGGCGAACTCGGTCGGCGCCCCCACGTCGGTGTAGTCGGTGCCCACGACGACCACCGCGTCACACTGTGCGGCGACCTTGTGGTAGCGCTCCAGGATGGTCTCCATCGCGGCCCGCTGGTCGTCGTGCACGGCGTCGTAGGTGACCCCCACGCAGTCGTCGTAGTCCAGGCCGACGACGTCGTGGGAGACCAGCAGGTCCAGCACGTAGTCCCGTCCGCCGGTCTGCTCGACGTCGTCTCGGACGATGGGCCGGAACACGCCGACCCGCTCCACCCGCCTGGACAGCTGTTCGAGCACGCCCAGCGCGACCGCGGACTTGCCGGTGAAGCCTTCGATGGACGCGACGTAGACGCTGCTTCCCACGCCGGCAACCCTAGACCCCGGCACCGACGCGCGACCGGTCGACCGATGGGCCGGCCGGGCTCACCGCCCGAGCGCGCCGAGGACGTCCTGGGTGATCCGGGACAGGCTGGTGGTCCAGACGAAGTACGCCGCCAGGCCGCCCAGGGCGGCCAGCTGGATCCTCATGCCGCCAGGGTCCAGCGCCAAGGCGGCCTGCGGGTGAACCCGCCGTGTCGGTGCCGCGGCGGTCATCGGTCGGGCGGGGGACGGCCCGGTGTCGCGCGCGACGTCCCTGCGTCGTACGCCGCCACCACCCGCTTGGTCGCGGTCATGCGCCATGCGTCGAGGAGCAGCTCGGCGACCTCGCCGGGATCGGCCGCGGCGAGGGTGACCAGCACCCAGGCCGTCGTCGCCGAGGCCCAGCCCTCGGAGTACGCCCGCGGGTCGGTGGCGACCATCGCCGCGCGGTCGTCGTGGGTGGACTTGACCATGGCCGTCCCATGGGTGTGGTTGACCCAGGCGAAGCCCCTGCCGCGGAACGTGATCGAGGTCCACTCGTCGCGCTCGCGCAGCACGACGCCGGGCAGGTCCCGGGCGAGGTCCACCACTCCTGCCGGGGTGATGCCGGACCGAGCCACGCCTGCGATCCTGCGGCATAGGCGTCCGAGGCGCCATCCGGTCCCGGAGACGTCCGGGCGGCTACGGTGGCGGCCATGCCGGAGGTGGAGCTACCCGGGGGCGGGTCGGTGCGGCCGGTGACCCGCTGGGGCGAGCCGGTGATGCACCGGACGCAGGAGCCGGTCACGGAGTTCGACGCCGGGTTGCGGGACCTGGTCGCCGACATGGTGGCCACGATGTACGCCGCCGACGGGGTCGGCCTGGCGGCGTGCCAGATCGGGGTGGACCGGTCGGTGTTCGTGTTCGACTGTCCCGACGACATCGGGGCGCGGCACGCCGGCGTGGTCTGCAACCCGCGGCTGTTCCTGCCGGTCGGCCGCGAGCGGCACCTCGACGAGGCCGAGGAGGGCTGCCTGAGCCTGCCCGGGGCGTTCGTGACCTGCGCCCGGCCCGACTACGCCGAGGTCGAGGGTCAGGACCTCACCGGCGCCGTCGTCCGGGTAGCCGGTCGCGGCCTGCTCGCGCGGTGTCTGCAGCACGAGAGCGACCACTGTCACGGCACCGTCTTCGGCGACCGGCTGAACAAGCGGCTGCGCAAGAGGCTGTTCAAGCAAGCCGACGCCGCCCAAGGCGACTACCCGCCCGGCTGGCCGGTCCCAGGGGACCTGCCGCGCGCCACGTAGCACGCGACCGCCGTCGCCGCCGCCAGGTTCAGCGAGTCGACGCCGGGGGCCATCCGAATCGCCGCGCGCACCTGCGCGGTGCCCAGCCACCGCGACGAGAGGCCCTGCCCCTCGGTGCCGACCAGCAGGGCCAGCCGGTCCCGGCCGGCGACCGCCCGCTCCAGGTCGACCGCGTCCTCTGCCGGGGTCAGGGCGACGGTGGCGAACCCGGCATCGGCGACCTCGTGGACCGCGGACCACCAGCGGTCCAGCCGCGCGTACGGCACCGTGAACACCGCGCCCATCGCCACCTTGACCGACCGCCGGTACAGCGGGTCGGCGCACCGCGGGGACAGCAGCACCGCGTCCACGCCCAGCGCGGCGGCGCTGCGGAACGCCGCGCCGACGTTGGTGTGGTCGACCACGTCCTCGAGCAACAGCACGGTCCGAGCGCCGGCCAGCACCTCGTCGGCCGTGGGCAGGGGCCGGCGGCGCAGCGACGCGAGAGCCCCGCGGTGCACGTGGAACCCGGTCACCCGCTCCGCGAGGTCCTGGCTGACCACGTAGCACGGCACCCCCGGCGCCGCGTCCAGCACGTCGGCCAGGCCGTCCAGCCAGCGCGGCGCCATCAGGAACGAGCGGGCGGCGAAACCGGCGTCGACGGCTCGGCGCACCACCTTCTCGCCCTCGGCCAGGAACAGCCCCTCGGCCACCTCCAGGTGGCGGCGCAGCGCGACGTCGCGCAGGTCGCGATAGTCGGCCAGCCGCGGGTCCGCGGGGTCGGCGACCTCGACCAGGTCGGCCACGGGGGCTCAGACCCCTGCGGTGCGGGCGTACCGCTCCGGGTGGGCGACGGCCACGACCTCGCCGACGACCACGACGGCGGGCGGGCGTACCTCGGCCACGTCCAGGCCGGCCGCCAGGCGGTCCAGCGTGGTGAGCACGATGCGTTCGGTGGCCATGGTGCCGTCGGTCACCACCGCGACCGGGGTGGACCCAGCGCGGCCGCCGGAGACCAGCCGGGCCGCTATGCCGGCCAGGTTCTGCACGGCCATCAGCAGCACCAGCGTGCCACGCAGCCGCGCCAGGGCGTCCCAGGACACCAGCGACTCGGGGTGGTCCGGGGGCAGGTGGCCGGACACGACGGTGAACTCGTGCGCGACGCCCCGGTGGGTGACCGGGATGCCGGCCAGCGCCGGCACGGCGAGGGCGCTGGACAGCCCGGGTACGACGGTGCAGGGCACGCCGGCCTCGGCGCAGGCGAGCAGCTCCTCGAAGCCCCTGCCGAAGACGAACCCGTCGCCCCCCTTGAGCCGCACGACGCGCTTGCCCGCCCGAGCGCGGTCCACCAGGACCCGGTTGATCCCCTCCTGCGCGGCCCCGCGCGACCGGGGCAGCTTCGCGACGTCGACCAGCTCGACGTCGGGGGACAGCTCGTCGAGCAGCTCACGGGGGGCCAGCCGGTCGGCCACCACCACGTCGGCGTCGCTGAGGGCGCGGCGGGCGGCCACCGTCAGGAGCTCGGGATCGCCCGGGCCGCCGCCGACGATCACCACCCCGGGCGTGTGGTCGCGCTCGTGTTCGCTGATCGCCCCGTCCCGGAGCCCGGCGAGCACGGCGTCGCGGATCCGCGCGGACCGGCGCGGCTCGCGGTTGCCCAGCACCGCGACGGTCACCCCGGCATGCCGGCCGACGGCGGGGGTCCACGCCGTGGCCCGCGTCGCGTCGTCGGCACGGACACAGAAGATCCGCCGCTCCTCGGCGACCGCGCACACCCGCGCGTTGACCTCGGGCACCGAGGTGGCCGCGACGACGTACCAGGTGTCGTCGAGGTCGCCGGACTCGAACCCGCGACGCGCCCACTCCACCTCGCCGGCGTCGGCCATGCCCTCCAGCGCCGGCGTCACCGCGGGCGACACCAGCGCGACCCGCGCCCCCGCCGCCACCAGTCCCGGGATCCGCCGCTGTGCGACGTGTCCGCCGCCGACCACCACGACCCGCCGGCCGGCGAGGCGCAGTCCCGAGGGGTACGGCGGGAAGTCGGTGGCCATGCCGCTCATTGTCCCGTGAGCGGAGCAGGCCGCTGGTGGCCGCCCGCAGGCCGGACTAGGGTCTGCTGGTCCGCTGCCCCCAGGAGGTGTCCATGTCCCTCGACCGTCCGGTCGCGCCCGACCCGTACGAGCTGCTCCCGTCCGTGCCGTCGTTCGCGGTGACCAGCGCCGACGTCACCGAAGGCGCGCCACTGAAGGACGACCAGGTGGCGGCGAAGGGGAACACCTCGCCGCAGCTGAGCTGGTCGGGCTTCCCGGAGCAGACCAAGAGCTTCGTGGTGACCTGCTTCGACCCCGACGCCCCCACGCCGTCGGGCTTCTGGCACTGGGTGCTGGTGGACCTGCCGGCCGATGTCACCTCCCTGCCGGCCGGTGCCGGCGCCGAGGGCGGCGCCGGGCTGCCGGAGGGGGCGTTCATGTGCCGCAACGACGGCGGCCAGAAGGCGTTCATGGGCGCGGCGCCGCCGGAGGGCGACCAGGTGCACCGGTACTACTTCGTGGTTCACGCAGTGGGCGCGGAGAGGCTCGGCGTGGACTCCGACGCCTCGCCGGCGGTGGTCTCGTTCAACCTGGCGTTCAAGACGCTGGCCCGGGGCATGGTCACGGGGACCTACCAGCACTGAGCCGCGTGTAGGCCCGCGAGGCCAGGAAGCGCGGCAGGAAGTACGCGGTCGACTCCGCCAGGTCCAGCTCGCCGATCCGGTCCGGGTCGACGAACACGATCTGCCGGCCCTCGCCCAAGACGATGTCGTCGTCGGTGAGGTCCGCGCGGCCGGCCCAGATCTGCCAGTCGACGACCCGCCCGGGGATCTCCTGCGACGGGCGGACCCCGGCGTACCACAGCTCCAGCGTGCCGTCCGGGAGCCGTAGCCCGGTCTCCTCCTCCAGCTCGCGGTCCCGGGCGGACAGCCAGTCCTCCCCGGGGTCGACGTGGCCGCCCACCAGGCCCCACTGGCCCGGGGCGATCGGCGCGGCGTCGTCACGCTCCTGGAGCAGCACCCAGCCCCGCGCGTCGACCAGGAACAGCACCGAGACGCGGACCGGGCTCACCGGTCGGAGGCTACCGGCAGAATCGGGGCATGTCCCGTGCGTTCGCCGACGTCGTCGACCTGCTCGGGGAGCCGTACCGGGTCGAGCAGATCCCGCTGCCGGACGACGACGAGGGGCCGGTGGTGGCCACCTTGGTGTCGCGCGCCGCGGAACGGCCCACGAGGCGGGCGGTGCTGCACGTGCACGGCTTCTGCGACTACTTCTTCCACACCGCGCTGGCCGACTTCTGGGTGGGCCGGGGGTACGACTTCTACGCTGTCGACCTGCGCAAGTACGGCCGGTCGCTGCGCCCCCACCAGACCCCGAACTACGCGGCCGACCTGCGCGACTACGTGCCGGAGCTCGAGGAGTCGCTGCGCCGCATGCGCGACCGCGACGGGCACGACCACGTCGTGGTCAGCGCCCACTCCACCGGCGCGCTGACCACGCTGGTGTGGCTGGGCGCGCGCGACCCGGTCGCGGCCGGCGTGGTGCTGAACGCGCCGTGGCTGGACCTGGGCGGGTCGCTGTTCCTGCGCAGGGGGCTGTTCCCGGCGGTCGACCGGTTCGGCGGCCGGCGCCCGTACCTGAAGGTCCCGCGCTCGGTCTCGGGCCTCTACGGGCGCAGCATCCACCGCAGCAAGGGCGGTGAGTGGGACTACGACCTGGCGTGGAAGCCGCTGGAGAGCTGGCCGGTCCACGTCGGCTGGCTGCGCGCGGTCCGCCGGGCGCAGGCCGCGGTGCACCGCGGCGTCGACGTCGGCGCGCCGGTGCTCATGCTCACCTCCGCGGCCTCCTCCCGGCACCGCGCCTGGCACGAGGAGGTCGGCCGCACCGACATCGTGCTCGACGTCGACCACATGTGGCGGTGGGGCCGGGCGCTGGGCCGGCACCTGACCATGGTCGGCATCCCGGGCGCCCTCCACGACGTCACCCTCTCCCCCGAGCCCGTCCGCGCCCGGGCCTTCGAGGAGACCGCGCGATGGCTGGGTGCCTACGTCGACGGCTGAGTCCATCGGCGAGCGGAGCGAGCCGGTGGACGAGGTCGTCGACCAGGAGTCGAACCGTGGACTGTGGTCCTCGCCCCGGCGCGCAGCGCCCTCGCCCGGGGAGCAGAGTCCACGGTTCGACTCCCCCACGGCCGACCGCAGGGGGCAAGGTAGGCGACCACCACCTGCATCCGGGCGCTCGGCCGACCGACATCACCGGCTGAGCGGCCCACCATTGACGGCTCGGCCCACCAACATCGACGGCTCGGCGCACCACCATTGACGGCTCGACCCCCGCCGCTGGTTGAGGTGCGAGCTTGCGAGCCTCGAAACCAAGGCGCCCAGACACCAACATTGACGGCTCGGCCCACCAACATTGACGGCTCGGCGAGGGGAGGAGGAGTCAGCCCTGGGTCAGGAAGACCGCGAGCGCCGTGCAGCCCACCACGACGATGACGGCGCGGAGGACGGGGGCGGGGAGGCGGCGACCGACGTGGGCCCCGAGCTGGCCGCCGACGGTGGAGCCGACCGCGATCAGCGCCACGACGCTCCAGTCCGGGTCTGCGGTGAGGAACACCAGCGCGGCGACGCCGTTGACCACGCCGGCGAGGACGTTCTTGGCGGCGTTGTTGCGCTGCAGGGTGTCGGTGAGGGCAACGCCCAGCACGGCCATGAGCAAGATGCCCTGGGCGGCGCCGAAGTAGCCGCCGTAGATCCCGGTCGCGTAGACGGCGAGGAGCAGCCAGAGCGGGCCGGCGTCGGCGCCGGGCGACGTCGAGGCGGCACCGCGGACCCGCCGGCTGATCCAGGGCTGCAGCACGACCAGCACCAGGCCGAGCAGCACCAGGGCCGGGACGATGGCGTCGAACGCCGCGGACGGCAGCGCCAGCAGCAGCAGCGCGCCGGTGAGCCCGCCCAGCGCCGAGGCGGGCACCAGCCGGGCCAGCCGGCGCCCCTGCCCGCGCAGCTCACGGCGGTACCCCCACGCGCCCGAGAACGACCCGGGCACCAGCCCGATGTTGTTCGACACGTTGGCCGTGACCGGCGGCACCCCCAGCGCGATCAGGGTCGGGAAGGTGACCAGCGTCCCCGAGCCGACCACGGCGTTGATGGCCCCGGCCGCGACCCCGGCGAGCGAGACCACGACCATCTCCCACGGGCTCACCTGGCCGGCGGCGCCTCGTCATCGGGAGCCGGAGCGGTCTCGGGGACGGGTCCGGTCGCCTCGGGGCGGGACCCGGAGCGCGCGTCACTGCCGACCTCCGAGGCCTCGGCCGCGGCGATGGCCTGCGCCACCGCCTCGTGCGCGGAGGAGAGGGTGGGGTCGAGGTCGAAGGAGCCCGGCTCGGGGGGCCGGTCCAGGTCCACCCGGTGCCGGACGCCCGGGGTGTCGGCGGGGATCCCGGGGATGGAGCCGATCGCCGAGCCCAGGCCCTCCAGCGCGCGGCCGATCTCCGACGGCACGACCCAGACCTTGTTGGCGTCGCCCTGGGCGATCTTCGGCAGCATCTGCAGGTACTGGTAGGCCAGCAGCGACTGGTCCGGCTGCCCGTCGTGGATCGCCTGGAAGACGGTGGTGATCGCCTGCCCCTCGCCCTGGGCCCGCAGGATCCGGGACTGTCGCTCCGCCTCCGCGCGCAGGATGGCCGCCTCCCGCTCGCCCTCGGCGTTGAGGATCGCGGACTGCTTGTTGCCCTCCGCGCTCAGGATCGCGGACTGCCGCTGGCCCTCGGCCGTCAGCACCACGGCGCGCTTGTCGCGGTCGGCACGCATCTGCTTCTCCATCGCGTCCTTGATGGAGGGGGGCGGGTCGATGCCCTTGATCTCCACGCGGTTGACCCGGATGCCCCACTTGCCGGTGGCCTCGTCGAGCACCGAGCGCAGCCCGGCGTTGATCTCCTCACGGCTGGTCAGGGTCTGCTCCAGGTCCATGCCGCCGATGATGTTGCGCAGAGTGGTCATCGTGAGCTGCTCGATGGCCTGGATGTAGTTGGAGATCTCGTACGTCGCCGAGACCGGGTCCGTGACCTGGAAGTACAGCACGGTGTCGATCGAGACCACCAGGTTGTCCTCGGTGATCACCGGCTGCGGCGGGAAGCTGACCACCTGTTCGCGCAGGTCGATCATGTAGCGCACCCGGTCCACGAACGGCACCACGATGTTCAGCCCGGCCGGCAGGGTGGCGCGGTACTTGCCGAACCGTTCCACGATGCCTGCCCGCGCCTGCGGCACGATGCGCACGGTCTTGACCAGCGTCGCCGCCACCAGCACCAGCAGCAGGAGCAGCACGACCCCTATCGCGGTTCCCATCGATCCTCCTCCTCGGTCCGGTTCTCAGGCACCGAGCTCCGGCACCGGGTGGACGTACGCGGTGGCCCCCCTGATCTCGAACACCTCGACCTTGGTGCCCGGCGGGATCACCGCGTCCTCGTCGTACGGCCGGGCGGTCCAGGTCTCCCCGGCCAGCCGCACCAGCCCGCCGTGGACGGAGACCTCCTCGAGGGCGAACCCGCTGCTGCCCACCAGGGCGGCGGCGCCGTGCCGCAGCTCCGGGCCGGACGCCCGCAGCCGGCGGACGACGCTCGGCCGGACCAGCACCAGCATGGCCAGCGCGGTCGCCGCGGCGAGCAGCGCCTGCAGCGGGAACGGCAGCCCGAAGGCGGCCGCGACTGCGCCGACCCCCGCCCCGGCCGCGAGCATGAGCAGCACCAGGTCCAGGCTGACCAACTCGGCGACGCCGAGCAGCAGCGCGGCGGACGCCCAGGCCGCCCACGGGTTGTCCCGCAGCCAGCCCCACAGCTCCTCCACGCCTCCAGCCTAGGCTGGCCGTGGAACCTGGCGCCGGGCCGCCCAGCGGCCGTCCTCGTGCCGCAGCCGCAGCGGCATCCCGAACGTCTCCGAGAGGACTCCGGCGGTCATGACCTGCTCGACCGGCCCGGCGGCGACGATGCGGCCACCGCGCAGCAGCAGCGCGTGGGTGAAGCCGGGTGGCACCTCCTCGACGTGGTGGGAGACCAGGATCACCGCGGGCGCCAGCTCGTCCATGGCCAGCGCAGACAGGGTGGACACCAGGTCCTCCCGGCCGCCGAGGTCCAGGCCCGCCGCCGGCTCGTCGAGGATCAGCAGCTCGGGGTCGGTCATCAGCGCGCGGGCGATCTGCGTGCGCTTGCGCTCCCCCTCGCTGAGCGTCCCGAAGGTCCGCTCGGCCAGCGCCGCCACGCCCATCCGGGTCATCAGCAGGTGGGCCCGGGCGTGGTCGGCCTCGTCGTACCGCTCCCGCCAGCGCCCCAGCACCGAGTACGACGCCGACACCACCACGTCGCGGACCAGCTCGTTGCGCGGGATCCGCTCGGCGAGCGCGGCGCTGGTCAGCCCGATCCGCGGGCGCAGCTCGAAGACGTCGACCGCGCCGAGCACCTCCCCGAGGATCCCGGCCACCCCCTCGGTGGGGTGGATCTGGGCGGCGGCCACCTGCATGAGGGTGGTCTTGCCGGCGCCGTTCGGGCCGAGAACGACCCACCGCTCGTCCTCCTCGACGGTCCAGTCCACGTCCTCGACCAGCGTGGAGGCGCCTCGCCGCACGGTCACCCCGGCGAACTGGAGAACCGGTTCCATCTCTTTCCTCGCAAGGCTCGGCGGCGGTCGGACGCCAACCTATCCCGCGCCCGTCCGCACCTGCCTGCGACCCCGCGTAGCCTCTGCCCCATGAGCGTGCGGGGCGAGCCGACGGCACTGCGGCGGCGACCGCCGGTCGCCGCACCGCGGTGCCGGCGACCATCGACCGGCGACGGAAGGTAGACCCAGTGACCACCACCGCCACCGGGCTGCCCGAGTCGGTGCTGTTCGCGCTGTGGTTCTCGGCGTGGGCGGCCGGGCGGGTCAGCCTCGACGACGCCCGGGACGGCGTGGTGGCCGGCGACGGAGCCCACGACGTGGTCGGCCTGGGCGACGCCGCCGAGCCCGTGCCGGTGATCGTCGCACTGGGCCGGCTGAGAGCCGCGGGGGCCGGCTCCCCGACGGTGGCGCTGCCGGCGCCGGGCGACCCGCTCGGGCTGGCCGGACCGGCCCCGTTCAACGCCGAGGCGCTCGACGCCGGGCAGGCGGTGCTGTTGGGCGCGGCGGGGCTCGGTCTGGTGCCTGCCCGGGCGGGGTCGGGGGTGGTGTGGAGGTGCCTTCCGGCGGAGGGGCGGGCCCAGCTGCCCGACCTGCCAGAGGCCGACACCGGGCTGCGCGCGGCGGTGCTGGCCGCCGCCGAACGGCTGGCCCGGCTCGACGTCGCCCGGTGGCGCCCGGAGGTCGCCGAGGAGCTGATGTCGCTGCGGCGGAGCGCCGCCCTCCCCGTCCCGCCGGGGATGGCGCCGCGGGCGCAGCGGCTGCTCGCCCTCGCCCAGCGCTGCCGCGGCATCGTGGAGCTGGCCCTGGGCGACGACGGCGGAGCCCTCACCGCCGCCGAGGCCGGCGCCCGCCGGGAGACGCTCGCACCCCTGGACCGGGCCGCCCGGCGCGGCGTCGTCGCCGCCTGTGCCTACCCCTGGCCCGAGTGAGCCGGCCATGGACCCCGACCGACACCCGGCCTCCGACGCGGGCCTGGGCCCGGACGCGGACCGGGACCCGCCGGGGACCCTGCTGATCACGCTCACCGGCCAGGACCGCCCCGGCGTCACGTCGACCGTCTTCGGCACGCTCGCCGGGTACGGCGTGCAGGTCCTCGACATCGAGCAGATCGTGGTCCGCGGCCGCCTGGTGCTCGGCGTCCTGGTCACCGCCCCCCGGGACTGGAGGGCGCTGCGCGGGGCCGTCGTCCGGGCCGGTGAGGACCTCGACCTGCAGGTCGAGGTCGAGCGCGGCACCGGGGACACCGAGCGGCGCGCCGCCGGGCGAACCCACGTCACCGTGCTCGGCACGCCGCTGCTCCCCCGCGCGGTCGCGGCGATCGCCGGGCGGATCGCCGACACGGGCGCGAACATCGACCGGATCGAGCGGATGGCCCGCTACCCGGTCACCGCGATCGACCTGCACGTCTCCGGCTCCGACCCCGACCGGCTCCGCGCCCTGCTCGCCGTCGAGGCCGCCCGCCAGCGGGTCGACGTCGCGGTCCAGCCCGCGGGCCTGCTGCGCCACGGGATGCGCCTGGTGGTCATGGACGTGGACTCGACCCTGGTGCAGGGCGAGGTGATCGAGATGCTGGCCGAGCAGGCCGGCTGCCTCGGCGAGGTCGCCCGGGTGACCGAGGCCGCGATGCGCGGCGAGCTGGACTTCGAGGCATCGCTGCGGGCCCGCGTCGCGCTGCTCGAAGGCCTCGACGCGGCGTACCTCGACGAGGTCTACGCCGGCCTCCGGCTCGCCCCGGGCGCGCGCACCCTCGTGCGCACCCTCAAGAGGCTCGGCTACCGGTTCGCCATCGTGAGCGGCGGGTTCACCCAGGTGACCGGGCGGCTCGCGGCGGACCTCGGCATCGACTTCGCCGCCGCCAACGAGCTCGAGGTGGTGGACGGCCGGCTGACCGGGCGGCTGGTCGGGCCGGTGGTGGACCGCGCCGGGAAGGCGGACGCGCTGCGCCGGTTCGCCGCCGAGGCCGGCGTCGCCCTGGAGGCGACCGTGGCCGTCGGCGACGGCGCCAACGACCTGGACATGCTGTCGGCCGCGGGTCTCGGGGTCGCGTTCAACGCCAAGCCGGTGGTGCGACAGGCGGCGCACACGTCGGTGAACGTGCCGTACCTGGACGCGATCATCTACCTGCTCGGGATCACCCGCGAGGAGGTGGAGGCCGCCGACGCCGCCGCCGGCATCGTCACGCCGGCGCCGCCGCTCGACGCGCCCCCCGGCCCTCGGGTCAGTCCACGGGCGCGAGGAAGTGGGTGACCCGTCCGGACGCCTCGGCGAGCTCGGACCAGGGCACCGCGACGTCGAGGACCGCGAGCGCTCCGGCCGGGAACCCCCGGGCCATCTCCTCGCCCGCCCCGGGGTCGCCGCTCCCGTCGTCGAGCAGGTGCAGCAGCCACGCCGCCGCAGGGTTGTGACCCACGTACACCATCGTCGTCGCCTCGTCGGACGCCTGCTGCAGGCAGTCCAGGACCACGTCCCCGCTGCCCTGGTACACCGCGTCGTCGACCACCGGCTCCAGCGCGGCGTTCACGGCCGCCGCGACCTCCGCCCAGGTGGCCCGAGCGCGGGCCGCGGAGGACACCAGGGCGCGGTCGGGGACGACGCCCAGGCCGGCCAGGAACGCCCCGGCGGCCGCGGCGTCCGCGCGGCCGCGGGAGGTGAGCTCGCGCTCGGCGTCGCTGGCGGCGAACGGCTCCGCCTTGGCGTGCCGCATCACGACGAGGCGGCGGGCCGGTCCCTGAGCGCGTTGGGTCACGGGCTCACTGTGGCACCCCGTAGGCTGCCGTGCACTCCCGGGGGTCGCCGACCGGCCCCCCAGGACCCCGTCCACGGCCGCCGGAGGAGACGTGACGCCCGGACCACTCCTCGCCATCGGTGGCGCCGAGGACAAGCTGGGGCGCCGGACGGTGCTCAGGACGTTCGTCGGCCTCGCCGGCGGCGACGGCGCCCGGGTGGTGGTGATACCCACGGCTTCGGCCATCGGCGCCGAGATCGTCGAGGTGTACGCCGCGGTGTTCCGCCGTCTGGGTGCGGGCCAGGTCGACGCGGTGCGTCCCGGCAGCCGCGCCGAGGCCGACGACCCCCGGCTCGCCGCGGTGCTGGACGGAGCCGACGCGGTGTTCATGACCGGTGGCAACCAGCTGAAGCTCTCCGCCCTCGTCACCGGTACGGCGCTGGGCGAGGCCGTCCTGGGCGCGCACCGGCGCGGCGCGGTCGTCGGCGGCACCAGCGCGGGGGCGAGCATCCTGTCCACCCACATGGTGGCCTTCGGCTCCGGCGGCGCGACGCCGAAGCAGCGGATGACCCAGGTGTCCGCCGGTCTCGGGCTGCTGCACGGGTGCGTCGTCGACCAGCACTTCGAGCAGCGCAACCGCTACGGCCGGCTGCTGAGCATCGTGGCGCAGAGCCCGAGCCTGCTCGGGATCGGCGTGGACGAGGACACCGCGGCCGTGGTGACCCAGGTCGACGGCCGGCGCCGGCTGGCGGTGACGGGACGCGGGGCGGTCACGGTGGTGGACGGCCGGGCCATGACCTCCAACGCCTACGAGGCCAAACGGTCCAGCCCGCTGCTGGCGTCGGGGGTGGTGCTGCACGTGCTGCCGGCGGGGGCCGAGCTCGACCTGGACGGCCGCACCCTGGTCGCCGTACCGCGTGGCCAGGTCCCGGCGGGGACGGAGGAGCCCGCGGTTGCGGGA
Organism: Nocardioidaceae bacterium; assembly: GCA_044866695.1. Lineage (GTDB taxonomy): Bacteria > Actinomycetota > Actinomycetes > Propionibacteriales > Nocardioidaceae > JBIOUF01. Next base: position 34,850 of record JBIOUF010000267.1, read on the forward strand.
CGCGACCTCAGGCGGTTGGCTCGAGACATCGACGCCGACGACGTCTCGCCGGCCGCGTTGCGCCGGCGCCACGCGCGGCAGGAGCGACGGCGGCGCGAGCACCGGCCCCGTCCCGACCCCGGAGGAGAGCAGGCGTGAGCGAGCGGACCGAGCCAGACAGCCTGCCGGACGCCACCCGTCCCAGCCCGGACCTGACCGTGCTCGAGACCCGGGTCTACCGCGGCCCGAACCTCTGGTCCTACGAGAAGGCCATCCACCTCGTGGTCGACCTCGGCTCGCTGGAGGAGTTCCCGACCGACCGGCTGCCCGGGTTCACCGACAACCTGCTGCGGCTGCTGCCCGGCCTGCGGCAGCACTCCTGCTCGCGAGGGCGCCGCGGCGGGTTCGTCGAGCGGCTCGACGAGGGCACCTGGCTCGGGCACGTCGCCGAGCACGTGGCGCTGGCGCTGCAGCAGGCGGTGGGACACGACATCCGGCGGGGCAAGACCCGCCAGGTCAAGGGCCAGCACGGGCGCTACCACGTGATCTACGGGTACGTCGACGAGAACGTCGGGCTGGCGGCGGCCCGGCTCGCGGTGCGGCTGGTCAACCACCTCGTCGAGCCGGACCCGGACCTCGACTTCGCCCAGGAGCTGGAACAGTTCATCCTGCGAGCGGAGCGCACCGCGTTCGGCCCGTCGACCCAGGCCATCCTCGACGAGGCGGTGGCACGCGACATCCCCTGGATCCGGCTGAACCAGTACTCGCTGGTCCAGCTCGGCCAGGGGGTCCACCAGAAGCGGGTCCGGGCCACGATGACCTCGGCCACCAGCGCCATCGCGGTGGACGTCGCCTCCGACAAGGACCTCACCACCCGCCTCCTCGGCGCGGCCGGGCTGCCGGTGCCCAAGCAGGACTCGGTGCGCAGCGTCGAGCGCGCGGTGGCGGTCGCGGACCGGATCGGCTACCCGGTCGTGGTCAAGCCGCTGGACGGCAACCACGGTCGCGGGGTCTGTCTCGACCTGGGCGACGCCGACGCGGTCCGCGAGGCGTTCCCGGTCGCCCAGGAGGAGTCGCGTCGCGGCTGGGTGGTCGTGGAGTCCTACGTCGAGGGCCGCGACTACCGCTGCCTGATCATCGACGGGCGGCTCGGGGCGGTCGCCGAGCGGGTGCCCGCCCACGTCATCGGCGACGGCCACAGCACGGTCGAGCAGCTCGTGGAGCAGACCAACGCCGACCCCCGGCGCGGCGTGGGTCACGAGAAGGTGCTGACCCGCATCCGGGTCGACGATGCCGCGCTGGCGCTGCTGAAGGAGCAGGGCCACGGCCCAGACGACGTACCGCCTGCCGGGGAGATGGTCAAGCTGACCCTCACCGGCAACATGTCCACCGGCGGCATCTCCATCGACCGCACCTACGAGGCGCACCCCGAGAACGTCGAGATCGCCGAGGAGGCGGCCCGGGTGATCGGGCTGGACATCGCCGGCATCGACTTCATCTGCCCCGACATCACGCTGCCCGTGCGCGAGACCGGCGGCGCGATCTGCGAGGTCAACGCGGCGCCGGGGTTCCGGATGCACACCCACCCGACGATCGGCGAGCCGCAGTTCATCGCCAAGCCGGTCGTGGACATGCTGTTCCCACCGGGGGCGCCGAGCCGGATCCCCGTGGTCGCGGTCACCGGCACCAACGGCAAGACGACGACCGCCCGGATGATCTCCCACGTCTTCAAGGGCATGGGCCGCAAGGTGGGCATGACCTCGACCGACGGGGTCGTCATCGACGAGCGGCTGGTGATCCGCGCCGACGCGTCCGGGCCCCGTTCGGCGCGGATGGTGCTGCAGAACCCGCGGGTGGACTTCGCGGTCTTCGAGGTCGCCCGTGGCGGCATCCTGCGCGAGGGCCTGGGCTATGAGCGCAACGACGTCGCCGTGGTGCTCAACGTCGCGCCGGACCACCTGGGCGCGCGCGGCATCGACACGGTGGAGCAGCTCGCCGAGGTGAAGGCGGTCGTGGTCGAGGCGGTCCCCCGGCACGGGGCAGCCGTGCTCAACGCCGACGACCCGCTGGTGCGCACCATGCGACGGCGCTGCTCCGGCGAGGTGGTGTGGTTCTCCATGGCCGAGCCCGGGTCGGAGGTGCGGGAGATGATCGACCAGCACTGCCGGCGCGGCGGCAAGGCGCTGGTGCTCGACCCCAGCGACCGCGGCGAGATGATCGTGGTCCGCCACGGCCGCCGCGACATGCAGCTGGCCTGGACGCACCTGCTGCCGGCGACGTTCGGCGGCCGGGCCCGGATGAACGTGCAGAACTGCCTGGCCGCGGCGGCCGCCGCCTTCGCGGCGGGAGCGCCGCTCCACGACATCCGGCAGGGGCTGCGCACCTTCAGCACCAGCTACTACCTCTCCCCCGGCCGCCTCAACGAGCTCGAGGTCGACGGCGTCCACGTCATCGTCGACTACTGCCACAACGCGCCCGGAATGGAGATGCTCGGCGACTTCGTCGACCGGGTCGGGGAGACGATGACCACGACCAGCGAGCTGGGCAGGCCGTCGCGGATCGGCATCATCGCGACCGCCGGCGACCGGCGCGACCAGGACATGCGCGAGCTGGGCGCCGTGGCCGCGCGGCACTTCGACGTCCTCGTCGTCCGCGAGGACGCGGCCCTGCGCCGCCGGCCGCGAGGGGAGGTGGCCGGCCTCGTGGCCGAAGGGGTGCGGGCCAGCATGGCCGACGGCGCCCGGTGCCGGCAGGTGGAGATCGTCCTGGACGAGATCGACGCCGTGCGCCACGCCATGTCCCGCGCCAACCCCGGCGACCTGGTCGTGGTCTGCGTCGACCAGCACCCGGCGGTGATGGCCGAGCTGGAGCGCTGGTCACGGCGGGCCCAGGCCGGCTCCGGCTCGGGCGACATCGTCGGCGACCCGGACCTCACCCCCGCCCGCGCGTAGCCGGATCCCGGTGGTCGCGCCGGGCGCGGGTTGGCCGGTTTGTGGCCGATGCCTGCAGCGCCGTACGGCGATTCGTTGTGGTCTGGGGCC
>JBIOUF010000268.1:0-39182 GCA_044866695.1 Nocardioidaceae bacterium
GGGGCCCACACACGGTGATTGAGGAGCGAGCCTGCGAGCGTCTCGAAATCACCAGCACCGAACACCCGACCCGTGCCGCGGGGCGGTGGTTTCGAGACGGGCTCGCCTAGCGGCTCGCCCTCCTCAACCACCGGGGGGACCCACACACGGTGATTGAGGAGCGAGCCTGCGAGCGTCTCGAAATCACCGGCACCGAACACCCGACCCCACCCGAACGACCCACCACCGGCCGTGCCAGGCCGCGCCGTACCCTCGAGTCGAGAGGAGCCCGGTCATGGCCGACGAGAAGGCGGGTCCGGCACGCTACCCCTGGTTCGGCGTGCCGCCGGACCGGCGCCCCCGGCCGGCCGCCAACGAGCCGGCCCTCACCGGCAAGCGCGTCATCCTCTCCACGCCCGAGGGCTTCATCTACGACATGCGCGCCTTCAGCGAGATCTACACCGACGGCGAGGGCACCGCGCTCGTCGACATCCTCACCGAGCGCAACTACTACGCGGGCCGGCACGACAACCCGTCCCCCTGGCCGGTCCACCTGGTCTGGGTGGACGGCTAGCCGTCCGTGTCGAGGGTGCGGGCGGGACGCTCCTCGGAACCGCCGGGGCCGGTCGAGACCGTCACCAGGCGCTGGGTGGCGCGGGTGAGGACGACGTACAGGGTGGCGTGGCCGGTGCTGGACTCGGCCTCGATCTCGTCCGGCTGCACCACGACGATCCCGTCGAACTCCAGGCCCTTGGTGTCCAGGCCGGTGAGCACGACGACCCGGGCGTCGTCGCCCGAGGAGGCGTCGGCGTGCTCGGGCCAGGAGCGCAGCCACCGCTCCACCGCGGCGGCTCGCGCTCGCGGCGCCACGACGCCTACCGTCCCGGCCACCTCGCCGACCAGCTCGGCGAGGGCCGCGCGCACGCCGGCCTCCAGGTCCTCGACCATGCGCTGCGAAGGCTCCACGCCCGTCGCGCGCACGGCCGCCGGGAGGTCGGCGTCCAGGCCGCTGCGGGAGGCGTACGCGGCGGCGTACTCGTAGATCTCCTTGCTGTTGCGGTAGTTGGTGCCGAGGTGGAACCGGTGCCGGGGCTTGTCGTGCAGCGCCGTGTCGCGCGCGGCGTCGGCGTCCGCGGGCACCGGCCAGGACGACTGCGCGGGGTCGCCGACGACCGTCCACGTGGCCGCCCGTCCCCGGCGTCCCACCATCCGCCACTGCATCGGCGAGAGGTCCTGGGCCTCGTCGACCAGCACGTGCGCGTAGCCGTCGTCCTCGACCCTGCCGATCGGGCGGGGCGCGCCGTCGACCCGGTCCGCCACGGTGGTCAGCTCCGGCATCTCCTCCGACACGAGATGGGCCAGCGGGTCCGGGTCCGCGTCGGGTCCGCGTCCGGGCGGGTCGCCGAGCAGGTAGCGCAGCTCGTCGACCAGCGCGACGTCCTCCACCGACAGCCCATCGTCGGCCCACGACCCGCTCAGCAGCTCGGCGTCGCCGGGGTGGAGCACTCCTTCGCCGACGCGGGCCAGCAGCCCGGGGTCGCGCAGCCAGCCGAGCACCTCCACGGCGTCCAGCGCCGGCCACCAGGCGCGGGCGAAGCCGACGAACCTGTCGTCGCCGAGCATGGCGTCGTCGAAGTGGTCCCGCCCGCGGTCAAGCGCCCGGTCGCCGCGGACCTGCCGCCACAGCGCGTCCAGCAGCGCCGGGGCGACCCGGTGCACGCCGCGGTTGCGGCGGCCCTGAGAGAGCAGGTGGCGGCGCACCCGGGACAGGTCGCCCGGCGTGAGGACGAGGATCTCGTCGCGGTAGAAGACCCGGAACTCCCGCGGTGCGCCGGGGACCGGCTGCCGCACCGTGCGCCGCAGCAGCTCGGCCATCCGCGCGGCTCCCTTGACCTCGGCCACCCGGGCGGCGTCGTGCCGGCCGGCGTGGATGCCGTCGACCACCTCGCCGACGGACCGCAGCGCCACCGCGGTCTCCCCGAGCGACGGGAGCACGCGCTCGATGTAGCGCATGAACACCCCGGACGGGCCCACCACCAGCACCCCGCCGCGTTCGTAGCGGGCCCGGTCGGTGTAGAGCAGGTACGCCGCCCGGTGCAGCGCCACCACGGTCTTGCCCGTTCCCGGGCCGCCGCTGATCATCACGACGCCCTTGGTGGGCGCCCGGATCGCCTGGTCCTGCTCGGCCTGGATGGTGGCGACGATGGAGTGCATGGACCGGTCGCGCGCCCTGGACAGCTGCGCCATGAGGGCGCCCTCGCCCAGGACCACCAGGTCGCCACCGGCCTCGGCGTCCAGCAGCTCGTCCTCGGCGCCGACTACCCGGGAGCCGACGCTGCGCAGCACCCGCCGCCGCACGACGCCGCGGGGGTCGGTCGGGGTGGCCTGGTAGAAGACCGCCGCGACCGGCGCCCGCCAGTCGACCAGGAGGGAGTCGCGGTGCTCGTCGCGCAGCCCGATGCGGCCGACGTAGCGAGGTCCGCCGGAGGCGGGGTCGCGCAGGTCCAGCCGGCCGAAGACCAGGCCCTCGTGCGCGGCGTCGAGCACGGCGATCCGTCGCGCGGCCTGGTACACCATCGCGTCGCGCTCCACCAGGCCGCCCTCGTGACCCAGGCTGCCGCGACCGTGTCCCTCGCGGGCCAGCGCCTCGGCGTTGCGCGTCGACCGCTCGAGCTGCCGGTAGACCCGGTCCACGAACCGCTGCTCGGTCGCCAGCTCGCGGGCGACGACGCCGTCGTGGTCGGCGTCCTGGGTGGCGACGTGGGTGGCGTCGACGGTCACGGGCTCGAGGCTCCTCGAGGTCGGCAGGCCCGTGGGAGCGGGCCGTACGGACGAGTGCGGAACGGGACAGTCTATCCGCCGGCGCGGCGGGTCAGCGGCGCCGGTCCAGGAACGCCTGCATGGCCTCGCGCGCCTCGGGCGAGCCGAACAGCCGCGCGGAGAGCGTGGCCATCTCCGCGCCGTGCGCGTCGAGGCGGGCGACCAGGGGCGCGGTGAGCAGCCGCTTGGTCTCGCGGAGCCCTTGTGGGTGGCCCTTCGCGAGCACCGCGCAGACCTCCCGCACCGCGTCGTCGAGCTCCTCCGGCGGCACGGCACGGGTCACCAGCCCGGCCCCGGCCGCGGTGTCGCCGTCGAACACCTCCCCGCCCAGACACGTCAGCGCGGCGGCGCGGCTGGTCATTCGCGGCAGCACGGTCAGCGAGATCACCGCCGGCGCCAGCCCGAGCCGCACCTCGGTCAGCGCGAAGGTCGCGTCCCTGGAGGCCACCGCAACGTCACAGGCGGCGACCAGACCGATGCCACCGGCCCGGACCGGACCGTGCACGCGCGCGACCACCGGCTTCGGGCCGGCCAGGACCTGCCGCTGCAGGGCCACCAACGCCCGCGAGGTCGCCTCCATGCCGTCGGCGACCGCCTCGGTCAGGTCCGCGCCGGAGCAGAACACCGGCCCGGCCGCGCGCAGCAGCAGCACGTCGGCGTCCGCGTCGGCATACCCCCGGTCCAGCGCCTCCCCCAGGCCCGCCACCAGCCGCCGCGACAGCGCGTTGCGGTTGCCCGGTGAGTCCAGGGTCAGCGTCGCCACCCGGTCCGCGGCCTGGTAGTGGACCGGCCCGTCGACGTCGTTCGGCATCGCCCCATCCTCACACGGGTACACGACGACCATGAGCAGCTCGGGCCGCTACGTCACGCGGGGCACGGAGTACGAGCGGGACACCCGCTACATCACCGACCGGGTCACCGCCGACGGCCGGGACGGGTGGCCGGTCGAGCCGGGCCGCTACCGGCTGGTCGCCGCCCGGGCCTGTCCGTGGGCCAGCCGCGCGGTCGTCGTACGGCGCCTGCTCGGCCTCGAGGACGTGCTGAGCATGGGGCTGTGCGGACCGGTCCACGACGAGCACAGCTGGACCTTCGACCTCGACCCGGGCGGCGTCGACCCGGTGCTGGGCATCAAGCGGCTGGAGGAGGCGTACTTCGCCAGGTTTCCCGGCTACGACAAGGGCATCACGGTGCCGGCCCTGGTCGACGTGCCCAGCGGCCGGGTCGTGACCAACGACTTCGCCAGGCTCACCCTCGACCTGTCCACGCAGTGGCGTGAGCACCACCGCGAGGGAGCGCCCGACCTGTACCCCGAGCCGCTGCGCGAGGAGATGGACCAGGTCATGCAGCGGGTCTACACCGAGGTCAACAACGGCGTGTACCGATGCGGGTTCGCCGGCTCCCAGCACGCCTACGACGCGTCGTACCATCGCCTGTTCGCCGCGCTCGAGTGGCTGTCCGAACGCCTGTCGGACCGGCGCTACCTCATGGGCGACACGGTCACCGAGGCGGACGTGCGGCTGTTCACCACCCTGGTGCGGTTCGACGCCGTCTACCACGGCCACTTCAAGTGCAACCGGCACAAGCTCACCGAGATGCCGGTGCTGTGGGCGTACGCGCGCGACCTGTACCAGACCCCCGGCTTCGGCGACACCGTCGACTTCGCACAGGTCAAGCAGCACTACTACGTCGTCCACGAGGACATCAACCCGAGCGGGATCGTCCCGCGGGGACCGGAACTCTCCGGGTGGCTCCGCCCGCACGGCCGCGAGCGCCTGGGCGGCCGGCCGTTCGGCGACGGCACCCCGCCCGGGCCGGTGCGCGAGGGCGAGATCGTGCCACCCGACCACACGCCAGGGCCCTGAAGGCCCACCCGGCGCCCCGCCCTGGCGGCGGAGCGGCGCCGACGACGGCGGCGGCTATGCTGCCCGGGTCCGGCCGTGGACCGACGAGGGGAACCCCGACCATGAACAAGATGCTGGCGGTCGCTGCCGCCCTCTGCCTCGCGCTGACCGCCTGTGGCGGCGACGGCGACGGCGGAGGAGGGGAGAGCAACGCCGACCAGGAGAAGGCGGCGGCGAACCTGAAGGCCTACTTCCTCGAGGAGGGCAAGGACGCCGCGGGGCTGGAGATCACCGACGAGCAGGCCGGCTGTGTCAGCGACGGGGTCGTCGACAAGATCGGCATCACCCAGCTCCAGGACTACGGCCTGCTCACCGGCGACCTCGAGGTCGCCGAGGACGCCGACCTCGACGAGGAGGAGATCACCGCCGAGGACGCCGACAGCCTGGCCGGCACCTTCGTCGACTGCGTCGACGTCAAGGCGCTGATCCAGAAGAACATGGGCGACCTGCCGCAGGCCACCCAGAAGCAGAAGGACTGCATCTCCGACGCCCTCACCGACGAGGCGTTGAAGGAGATGCTGTCGCAGGTGTTCCAGGGCAAGGAGAACGAGGCCACCAGCAAGCTGCAGAACGAGATGCTGTCCTGCGTCAAGACGTCGTAGCGACGACGTCGCGGGTCAGTTCCCATGGCGCAGCACGTTGACGGGCTGAGCCCGCCAGAGTACCGGCTCGACCACCAAGATTGCCGGCTCGACCCGCCAAGATTGCCGGCTCGACGTGCTGGGTCAGCCGTGGTCGCCGGAGAGCACCGCGATGGCCTCGGCGATGCGCAGGCTGGCCGGCGGGCCGTCGATGGTCACCGTCCCGTCGACGTCGCGCCAGGCGCCGCCGTTGACCCGGAACCTCGCCGTGTAGGTCACCGCTACGCTCGGCTCGACGGTCACGTGGGCGTCGAAGTACTTGTGCACGATGTCCTTGGCCGGGTACGGCGCGCCCGGCGTCGAGGTCGTGGCTGCCTCGCCGTCGCCGAAGCTCCACGCGAACGAGGCGGGCGTCGCCTCCACCTGGACCCGCTGTCCGAGCAGGGTGAGGTCGCGGGTCACGGTCTGTGGTTCGGCGTAGAAGATGGTGTCGAAGTTGACCAGCGTCTTGTCCTCCGGCTGGATCCGAACCTCCAGCGCGGGCAGCCCGATCCGGCGCAGGGCGTTGAGGACGACAGCCGAGGTGACCTGCGGTCGGGCGACCACCGGTGCCGTAGCGGTCTCGCCGCCACGGCACTGCGTGCCAAGGGGCGCCAGCGAACCGTTGGGTCGCCGCCCCCAAAGGCGGAACATCAGCTGGACCGGATCTGGACACGCCTGCGCAGCTCGGCACACCGACGCACTGACATCCGCTGGATCGGTTGAGCAGTTGGTACTCCAGTGAAACTCGATGTACGGCGAGTGGCCCGAAGAGCTCGCGGGCGCAGCGCCCGGCGCCGAGGGAACGGTAGCTACTGGCGCGCCACACGTCATATGCGCAACCAGCTGTCCCGCACCCGCGGCAGTCGACCCCCCACACCTTGCTGCGGGGTGAGCCGGAGGTGACACCATCACCATGGTGGTGGCCGCGGTCACGAGAGCGAGGATGATCCTGCTGATCATGTGGGAACCAGGTCCAGTCGGGCTACACGCCACACATCACCGATCCAACGGAGGTATAGCGTCATCGGCTGCTTTTGATTGCCCTCCGTCGTGGGAGTCTCATCGTTGGGCTTGTAGATATGCTCGGGATGGCGAAAGACGCCTAGATCGAAGACAGGTCTTTCCTGCGGATATGTTGGGACACGGGTGATCGACTGAAGTTCCCATCCTTTCGTCTCAACATGGCCTCCCCGAGAGTAGATGGTGTCGACGTTATCCGCGATCGCCTCACAAGACTGGCAGCGCTTCAGGGATACCCCCCGTAGGGCGCCGCTGTCGCCCGTCACGAACGCGTGGTTGATAATCTCGAAGAGATATCGAGTGAACGCCTTCGCGCCCTCCCGCGATAGTTGGCTCGCCTCGGCCGGCAGGGTCGGCGCCGGACTCTCAGACGGCTCGGTGGGCGAGGCGGAGCTGGTCAGGGGCTCCAGCGGCGCGGGGCTCGGCGCGTCACCGCCGTCACAACCGGCCAGCCCGGCGACCAGCAGCGCGCCCGCCGCGGTGAGGGCACGCCACCGAACCCCTGGTCCGGCCTGACCCATGCCCGCCCCTCGCGCTCACCGGCGAAGGCCCGGCCCCTCGCTCGCGAGCCCGCAATCTAGCAACCCTCGCCGGCGGCCTCGACCCGCGCATCCCAGCCTGTGGATACGCCGCGCGCCCCGCCGGGGTCACCGCCCGCGCCGGCCGGATTGTGGCCGATAACAACACGTCTCTTCGGCGTGTCGCTGTGGTCTGCGGCCACAAGCAGGCATCCCTGCAGGCATCGGCCACAAACCCGCCGACCGACCGCGGAGCGAACCGAGGGGGTGTAGCAGGTCGAGGGGCGGGCCGGCGGGCGTCTCGAGGGCACCCACCGGGAGCGTGGAACAGTGTCGCTCAGGCGGGGAAGCCCTCGCCGGACTCGGCCTTCGCCACCAGCCACGGGGTCGGCTCGAACCGCTCGCCGTAGGTCGCCGCGAGGTCGCGGGCCCGGTCGACGAAGCCGGCCAGCCCGCCCTCGTAGTTCGTCATGAAGGTGACCGCGCCGCCGGTGATGGCCGGGAAGCCGATCGCCATGATCGAACCGATGTTGGCCGCGGCGGCCGAGGAGATGACGCCCTCCTCGAAGCAGCGGGCGGTCTCGAGCGCCTCGGCGAACATCATCCGGTCCTGGATGTCCTGCAGCGGGACCTGCTCGTCGGCGACGGGGAACAGGTCGCCGAGGCCTTTCCAGAGCCCACCTCGGTTGCCGTTCTCGTCGTAGTCGTAGAAGCCGGCGCGGCGCAGGCGTCCGGCGCGACCGGCGTCGAGCATGGCGTGCAGCGTGGCCGTGCCGGGGTGCTCGACGTACTCCTTGCCCTCGGCCTGGACGCCCTCCCGGGTCGCCTTCTCGATCTTCGCCATCAGCTCGAGGTTGAGCTCGTCGGAGAGCTGCAGGACGCCGACGGGGTATCCGGCCATGGTGCTGGCCCGCTCGATGCTCGTCGGCGCGACGCCCTCGCCCAACATCGCCATGCCCTCGTTGACCATCAGGCCGATCACCCGGCTGGTGTAGAAGCCGCGGCTGTCGTTGACCACGATCGGGATCTTCTTGATCTGCAGCACCAGGTCGATGGTCCGGGCCAGCGTCTCGTCGGTGGTCTCCGCGCCCCTGATGATCTCGACGATCTGCATCTTGTCAACAGGACTGAAGAAGTGGATGCCGATGAAGTCCTCGGGCCGGTCGACGCCCTCGGCGAGCTGCGTGATCGGCAGCGTGGAGGTGTTGGAGCCGAGCAGCGCGTCGGGGTTGACGACGTGCTGGATCTCGCCGAACACCTTGCGCTTCAGCGACGGGTCCTCGAAGACCGCCTCGATGACCGAGTCGCAGCCCTTGAGGTCCTCGACGTTGTCGGTCGGGGTGATCCGGCCGAGCAGCGCGGCCGCGGCGTCGTCGCTCATGCGGCCGCGCGAGACGGCCTTGCCGACCAGCTTCTCCGAGTACGCCTTCCCGCGCTCGGCCGCGTCCAGCGTGACGTCCTTGAGCACCACGTCGATGCCCGCCTTCGCGGCCGTGTAGGCGATGCCCGCGCCCATCATCCCGGCGCCGAGGACGGCCAGCCGCTGCGCGGTGAACCTGGCCGGGCCCCGCGGGCGCAGCGAGCCGGCGTTGAGCGCCTGCAGGTCGAAGAAGAACGCCTGGGTCATCGCCTTGGAGACCCGGCCGGTGACCAGGCTGGCGAAGTAGCGGGCCTCGATCCGCTCAGCGGCGGCGAAGTCGACCTGCGCCCCCTCGACGGCGGCGGACACGATCGCCCGGGGGGCCGGGTACGGCACGCCCTTGAGCTGCTTCCTCAGCATCGCCGGGACCGCGGGCAGCATCCCGGCCATCGCCGGGTGCGACGGCGCGCCACCGGGGATCTTGTAGCCCTTGCGGTCCCACGGCTGTACGGCGGCGTCCGGGTCGTCGCGGTGCTCGGCCAGCCACCGGCGGGCCGCCGGGACCAGCTCGTCCGCGGTGGGCACCACCTGGTCGACCAGTCCCTTCTCCAGCGCCTGCGCGGGACGGTAGCGCTGGCCCTGGGTCAGCACGTCCAGGAGCGCGCTCAGGATGCCGAGCATCCGCACGCTGCGTACGACGCCACCGGCGCCCGGCAGCAGGCCGAGGGTCACCTCGGGGAAGCCCACCTGGGCGGACGGGTCGTCCACCACGACCCGGTGGTGGCAGGCCAGGCAGATCTCGAAGCCGCCGCCGAGAGCCGCCCCGTTGACGGCCGCGACGACCGGTACGCCGCAGGTCTCCAGGCGACGCAGCAGCCGCTTGATCCCCATCGACTCCTCGAAGGCCTCGCCAGCCTGGTCGGGGCCGATCGCGAGCAGCTGGTTGAGGTCGGCGCCGGCGAAGAACGTCGACTTGGCACTGGTGACGACCACGCCGGTGACTCCGCCGGCGGCGATGTCTCGCTCGAGCCGGTCCAGCGTCTCGGCGAAGGCGGCCGCGAACCGCTGGTTCATCGTGTTGGCACGGGCGTCCGGGTCGTCCAGGGTGAGGGTGACGACGCCCTCGTCGTCCTTGGCGTACCGGACGGGGAGGGCGGTGTGGTTGCTGTCGGTCATGGGTGGCTTCAGTCCTCGGGTCTTCTCGGTCTCGGGTGCGGTGGGTCAGACGCGCTCGACGACGGTGGCGATGCCCATGCCGCCGCCGACGCAGAGGGTGGCCAGGCCGCGGCGCAGGTCGCGGCGCTCCAGCTCGTCGATCAGGGTGCCCAGGATCATCGCGCCGGTGGCTCCCAGCGGGTGGCCCATCGCGATGGCGCCGCCGTTGACGTTGACCGCCTCGGGGTCCAGCCCGAGGTCCCGCATGAACCGCATCGCGACCGCGGCGAACGCCTCGTTGATCTCGAACAGGTCGATGTCCTCGACGGTGAGCCCGGCCTTGGCCAGCGCCTTGCGCGACGCCGGCGCGGGACCGGTCAGCATGATCGTGGGGTCGGCGCCGGACACGGCCGCGGACACGATGCGGGCCCGCGGGGTCAGCCCGAGGTCGCTGCCGGCCTGCTCGCTGCCGACGGCGACCAGCGAGGCGCCGTCGACGATGCCCGAGGAGTTGCCGGCGTGGTGGACGTGGTCGATGCCCTCCAGCCAGTGGTACTTCTCCAGGGCGACGAAGTCGAAGCCGGCCTGCTCGCCCATGTCCGCGAACGACGGCCGGAGCCCCGCGAGGGTCTCCACGGTGGTGCCGGGCCGGATGAGCTCGTCCTTGTCCAGCACGGTCAGCCCGTTCAGGTCCTTGACCGGCACGACCGAACGGTCGAAGTACCCGTTGGCCTGCGCCTTGGCCGCCCGGGCCTGCGACTCGGCGGCGAACGCGTCGACGTCCTCTCGCCCCCAGCCCTCGATGGTGGCGATCAGGTCGGCGCCGATGCCCTGTGGCACGAACCCGGTCCGCAGCGCCGTGGCCGGGTCCATCGCCCACGCGCCGCCGTCGGAGCCCATCGGCACCCGCGACATCGACTCGACCCCTCCGGCCAGGATCAGGTCCTCCCAGCCGGACCGCACCCGCGCGGCGGCCTGGTTCACCGCTTCCAGCCCGGACGCGCAGAACCGGTTCAGCTGGACGCCGGCGGCGGTCTCCGGCAGCCCCGCGGCGATGGCGGCGGTCTTGGCGATGTCGCCGCCCTGGTCGCCGATCGGGGTCACCACGCCGAGCACGACGTCGTCGACCCGCCGGGTGTCGAGGGACGGGTTGCGGCGCCGGAGCTCCTCGACCAGCCCGACCACCAGGTCGACCGGCTTGACCTCGTACAGCGAGCCGTCCTTCTTGCCCTTCCCCCGGGGGGTGCGGATCGCGTCGTACACGAATGCTTCGGCTGCTGCCATCAGGCAGTCCTCTCGTCGGACCGGTGAACCGGGAAGTTACTGGCGGGTACGCAACGATTGTGACACCACCGGGCCGTCGAGGCCAACCGGCCTGGCGCATCCCGGCCGTGTGACCTGGGTCTCCACGACACCTGCTCAGGCGTGCGCGGGCCCGAGGTCCTCGTGCTCCACGTGAGAGACCGGCTCGACCTGGAAGGTGGCGTGGTCGACCGCGAAGTGCTCAGCCACGCATCGGCTGAACTCGTCCAGCAGCTCGCCCACCCCGCGCGCGGCGAGGACGTCGTCGCTGACCACGACGTGGACCGACAGCGACGGCAACCCGCTGGTGATGGTCCAGGCGTGCAGGTCGTGCACCGCGACGACGCCGGGGACGCCGAGCAGGTGCCCGCGGACCTGGTCGAGCTCCAGCCCCGCCGGGGTGGCCTCGAGCAGGACGTCGACGGCCTCGCGCATCAGCGAGTAGGACCGCGGGAGGATCAGCACCGCCACGAGCAGGGAGGCGACGGTGTCGGCGCGGTCGACGCCGGTGGCGAGCACCACGGTCGCGGCCACCACGACCGCGACCGACCCGAGCAGGTCGGAGAGCACCTCCAGGTAGGCGCCCCGCATGTTCAGGGAGTGGGTACGGCGCCCGGCCAGGACCGACAGCGAGACGGCGTTCGCGAGCAGGCCGGCCACGGCGAACGCCAGCATCGGCCCACCGTCGACGCCCACGGGCTCTCGGAGCCGGCGGGTCGCCTCGTAGAACAGGTAGAGGCACAGCACGAGCAGCACGACGGCGTTGAGCAGGGCGGCGAGGATCTCCGCCCGGTGGTAGCCGAACGTGCGCCGGTCCGTCGACGGCCGGCTGGCGACGTAGGAGGCCAGCAGCGCGACCGTCACCGCGGCCGCGTCGGTGAGCATGTGGCCGGCGTCGGCGAGCAGCGCCAGCGACCCGCTCAGCCAGGCACCCACGAGCTCGGCGAGCAGCACCACGACCGTGACGGCCAGCACCCAGGCGAGCCGGGCCCGGTCCTGCGCGCGCGACGCCGCGTGACCGTGCCCGTGGCCCATGCTCCGAGGCTAGGGCCTGTTGCGAAACTCCCTGCCGTCGCGAGCGGCGTCGGACGTGGTGCCTCGCAAGGCGGACGAGCGAAGTCGTAGCAGCGCTCCTTCGAGCGAGGACAACGCAGCGAGGGGCCGCGGATGGCGTCGCGCAGCAGGCATCGGGAGCTCTGTAACAGGCCCCAGGGCGTGGCTCGCTCAGACCCGCGGGCGGATGTGCTCGGCGGTCAGGACGCGGCCGGCGCTGTGCCGGTCCACGTGCAGCACGTACATGCTGCCGTGCGGCAGGGTGGCGACGCGCCGGCGCAGGTCGCGCCGCTCCTCGGCGAGCTCCCGGCTGACCCGCCCGAGCAGCTCTCGCTCCGCGCAGACAACCGTCGGGACGCCCTCGCGGATCGACCGGAGGATCTCCTCCACCGCGGTGCGCACCTTGCGGCCGCGACCCCCGACCGGGAGCGGCTCGACGGCGACGCTGGTGTTCTGGCGGAACGGGGCGAGGGTCTCGGTCCAGCTGCGGACCTCCACGGTCAGCGCGCGCCGCACCCCGAACACCTCGATCATCTCGGCCAGGGCCCGCGCCTGGCGCCGCCCTCGCCGGTCCAGGGACCTGTCTCCCGTCCCGGCGGGGGACCGGCCGGAGCCGCTGCTGCCGGGCCGGACCAGCACGAGCGGGCGGCTGACGTGCGCCCGCTCCCGCCAGAACCGCTCGATCACGGGTCTGTCGATGTCCCGGGCCAGCCGCGCCGCCGCGTCGGGCGGCACCCAGACCAGGTCGTCGATCTCCCGGTTGGCCACGAAGTCCCCGGCCGTGGCCTGCATGGACCAGTACCGCACGCGCTTGCGCCCACCATCCTTGCGGTACGTGGTCAGGCCGAGCTGCGGGCCTAGCGATGCCTGGTGGCCGGTCTCCTCCTGTACCTCGCGCAGCGCCCCCATCACCGCGTGCTCGCCGCGGCGCAGCTTGCCCTTCGGCAGCGTCCACGACAGCCGGCCCGGGCGGTGGACCAGCGCCACCTCGACGCCGAGACGGGAGTCGACGGGACGCCACAGCACCCCGCCGGCTGCCTCGACACTGCGCGCCCGACCTGCCACGCGCCCAGAGTGCCCAGATCCACCACCGGTGACGCAACCACCACGCCGCGCGTCGTGGGGACTTTCTCGTTCCGCTCCCCGGGCGGACACCTGCTGGTCACCCAGATGTCACGCTGGGTCACCCTCGGCGTCTCGCACCGGGGGGCCGTCCGCTACCGCACCCGGAACGCGGCGTCGCTGACGTCGAAGAAGTAGTTGCCCCGCGCCGCGACCATGACCCGGGCCTTCCTCGCCGTGACGTCGGGGATCCGCACCGTGGCCCGGCCGTCGTTGGCGGTCCGGCCGGCCAGGACCCGCCGCCAGGTGCGGCCGTCGTCGGTGGACAGCAGGATCCGGACCTGGCCGGCCAGCCGCCGGGTGCCGTTGACCCGCCAGGAGATGGCCCTGCGGCTGCCGCCGGCGACCGACCCGCCGGTGCGGAACGAGGAGACCAGGAAGGGGCCGGCGTCGCGGTCGATGCGCAACGTGACGTCGTCGTGCCCGACGCCTCCGCCGCCGGCGACGCGGTCCCGGGCGGTGAGCCGGAAGTGCAACGCCGGCCCGCCGGTGCCGGGCGTCCCGGCGTACCGCCTGGTCGGCAGGAACTCGGAGTAGCAGTCGCGCGGCTTGGCTCGCACGGCGGCGAGCGGCGGCACCGCGGGACACCTGCCGGTCCTGGCGTTGGTGTTGCCGGCCACGACCTGCGCCAGGTCGGGGAAGGTCCGCGTCGGGTTGGCGCCGGCGATGTTCTCCCCGGGTGACTTGTACTCCAAGGTGGCCTCGTCGGTGACGTCGGCGTACCTGCCGAACACCCGGAACAACGGCCCGTAGCGCTTGGCGTTCGACACCAGGCTGGTGCCGTCGTGGTCGCGAGCGTCGTCGTTCTGCTCCCAGAGGTAGACCAGGTGGTCGCCGTGCTGGTCCCAGGCGCGCCCGGTCAGGGTGAACGGCGTGCGGACCGGGATGGTGCGGTCGGCGGGCGCGCGGACGACGGGGTTCTGGTTCGCGGTCGGGTCGACCCGGAAGCCCTGGTTGCCCGGGGCGCCGCCCTTGGCGGTCTCGCCGACGTGCGCCTCCACGCCGGCCGACCCGCTCACCTGCAGGTCGGCCATGTCCTCCCGGTCGCTGCCGGTCTCGGTGTAGGGGTCCGGGTCGCTTGCGAACATCACCTCGAAGCCAGTGTCGTCGGGCTCGGTGAGCGGCGCCGGGTAGACCGGCGGGTCGTCGTAGATCCCGGCGTACGGGTCGTAGCCCCAGCCGGCGACGGTGACGTCGGTCTCGGTGAGGGCCTCGACCGCGCTCTCGATGTTCGCGGCGGTGTAGGCCGTCGCGCCGGTGCCGCCGCGGACCAGCGTGAACGTCTGGGCCTTGCCCGGGTACCCGATCGTGACCGTCTCGCCGTCGGTGTCGAAGCCGCGCAGCGAGACGTCCTGCACCTCGACCGGCGGTGCGGCCTCCCCGCCGGTGTAGTCGGCGACCTCGTCCACGGTGCGCTGGGAGAAGTACGGGTCGCTGTGCGGCTGCAGGTCGTCCTGCGCGCAGATGCCGGCGTAGGCCATCACCGAGGAGCCCGAGCCCGGCTCGACCGACGTGGTGTCGTTGCGGTTGCCGCCGGAGCAGGCCCGGTGCACGCCGTTGAAGGTGTGGTTGCCGCCGAACTGGTGGCCCATCTCGTGGGCCACGTAGTCGATCGCCATGAAGTCGCCGGTCGGGTCGGGCAGGCCGGTGCAGCCCATGCCCTTCTCGATGCTGCCGACGACCGCGAGCCCGGCGATGCCGCCGCCGTTGACCCCGAGCATGATGTGGCCGATGTCGTAGCCCGACGCGCCGACCAGCTGGCCGAGCACGACCTGGTTGCGCTGCAGGGTCGGCACGTCGCAGAAGTCCAGCTGACCGGGGACGTAGTCCGGAGACTCCGGGTCGTCGCCGACCGGCGGGTCGAAGCACGGGTGGGCGCCGCAGGGACCGTTGGCCCCCGTGGCCTCGGCGTCGGTGTCCAGGTTGAGCGCGTCGTCGCCGACCATCACCAGGTTGACCGCGAGGTCGTCGTTGTAGACCTGGTTCACCCGGTTGACCAGCGTGACCTTCTCGGCGGTGACGTTCGCCGCCCCGAAGTAGGCCGCGTAGGTCGGGTCGGTCACCAGCGCGAGCCGGTAGACGCGCTGCCGGACCGGCGAGCCCGCGCGCGCCTGCGCCTGACGCCGCTCGACGGTCTTCCGCACCGCGGGGAGCTCCCGCTCCGCCATGCGGCGCACGTCGCGGGGCAGGGCGCCGCCGACGTAGCTCAGGTGGGTGGTGGTGCCACGGCGGTTGTACGCCGGGTCGACGTACCACGAGGCCCGGCCGTCGGCCGGCCGCACGCTGGCGTGGAAGCCCATCGGCGTGACGTCCAGGGCGATGCTCGTGCCCGGGTGGTCCAGCGAGTGGCCCGACCAGGTCCCGATGTCTGGATGCGCCTGGGCGAGCTGCGCCCCCATGACCTGCGTGCGCTGGACGGCGAAGCGCTCCGTGCCGCCCACCGGGGTGGGCACGCCGATCTCGGCGAAGCCGGCTGCACCGGCCTTCGGCGCGGCGGCCAGCGTCGCCCGTACGCGCCCCGTGTCGACGCGCGTGGCGGCGTATTCCCGCGGCCGGACGCGGACCTTCGACCCGGTGAGCTCGAAGCTGGTGAGCGGGCGGAAGGTCGCCGCGCCCGGCCCTCCACCGGGCGCGCCGTCCGGCCCGCCGCCCGGCGCGGCCGCCGCGGTCGACCCGGCCAGCGGCAGGGCGGCAGCGGCCAGCGCGCAGCAGGCCGCGGCGATCCCGAGCGAGCGCAGCATGGGGCTCTCCTTCCGACGCCTGACCTGGCCGGGGCGTGCTCCACAGCACTCTAGGCAGCGAGGCCGACGTCAGCGAGCCTCCCGTCCCGAAGCTAGTCGGCCTCGGCCCTCGGGATGTCGTGGGCGAGGTCGTAGGAGTAGTCGCCCTCGGTGTCCGGGGTCTGCGTGGCGACCTTCGCCGGGGGCGCCTCCGCCGGCGCGTCGTCGCCGACGGGGACCTCCTCGTGTGCCATGTCGTAGGAGAGGTCGTCGTAGGGGTGCTCGCTGTCGGTGCCGCCGCCGGGGGTCGCTGGCATGGGGTCCTCCGCGTGAGGGGGTCGGCTGGTGCCTCCATTCCAACCCACGCCCCCGCGCGACCGCCAGCGTCCGCCAGCACTGCCGGTTCGACCCACCAGGACTGACGGCTCGACCCACCAGGACTGGCGGCTCGACGGGCCACGGGTGGGGGGCTCGCGCCCGTTCGGGCAGGAGGGGTTCCCGGTTGTCTGCGTGCGCGGGCCCCTCGGCTCGAGGGGAGCGGCCGTACGGTGGCCGGACCGGGCCGGCGGCGCACCCGCGGGATGCCTGCCTCCCGGGCCACGACGGTCGGACCTCTCGGGAGTGTGAAGGCGATGGCGGAGCAGCCGATCGGGTCGACGCAGCAGACCAAGAAGGCCTTCAAGGACTCACTGGCCAAGAACGTCGCCCAGAAGCCGGTCGGCACCGCGCCCACCGCCTGGGGGACGCTGGCCAACAACCCCACGCAGGTCGCCAACGTGTGGGCACAGGCCAAGACGATCTCCGGCCAGCCCGCTTCGGGGAGTCCCGGCACGGCCACGCCCAAGAAGGGGCTGACCACCGTGACGCTCAGCCATGCGCAGTACCAGACCTACCAGCAGTGGACGGAGTGGGCGGCCAAGTACAAGGTCGACGTCCCCGCGATCTTCTCCGGCTCGCCGGACTTCGCGACCTTCACCGGCTTCATGGGCAAGCTCAAGGGCATCCGCGAGTCGCCGGGGCTCGGCGCGACGGAGCAGACGATGGCCAAGGAGGTCGCCCAGGAGGTGTCGGGCTACCTCGCGAAGCACGGCGTCTCGGGCGCCACCGCCAGCTGGGGAGGCGACGCGAGCACGGCGACGTTGCCGGCCAAGGAGAAGAAGCCCGCGCCCTCCGACGAGGGGGGTGCGCTGGACCAGGCGCCGTGGGTGACGCAGAAGTTCACCTGGACCTGCGCCTCCGACATCTTCAAGCACAAGTCGCACCTGGTGACGGACAAGGACAAGCAGGACTACCTGGGGTCGGTCGAGGAGCTGGTGGAGTACGTCGACACCAACGCAGACGAGTTCCGGCCCAAGGGCGGCGCCATCTGGCAGCTGGTCATCGGCGGGCTCAAGACCAAGTCCAAGGGCGACCAGCAGGAGAAGTACTGGAGCATCGTCGCCGAGGTCACGGGCCCCGGACAGGGGCGGATCTTCCACTACGGTCCCGAGCACCTGTACAAGTAGCCGGCCCCGCGAGGACGGGCCACGCGTTCGGAGCCGCCGGTACGCTCGACACCACCATGGAGGAGCACAAGGCCCGCCGGGTCGCCGACGTCCTGCGCACGCGAGGCACGGACGCGCAGCTGGCCCGCGTCGGGGTCTACCAGTTCGGCGTCAGCGTGCGGCTGCCCGACGGCCGCGAGGCGGTCTGGGACTCCGACGGGACCGCCGCGCTCGAGGCCCAGGTGATGCGCAACGGCGTCCTGGTCGGGTTCGTCCCGGCGATCGAGGGGTCCGACCGCTTCAGCGAGGAGCAGGTCGTCGACGCCATCCTGCGCACCGACTACGACCGGCCGATCGCCTCCCAGCGCCGCACCCCGCCGCCGGCGGCGCCACCGCTGCCCCCCAAGGGCGGCCTGTTCCGCCGGTTCATGGACGGCTTCCGGTACCGCTGACCGGGCGGCCCGGCCCACCTGGGCCTACCGTGGCCCGGGGCGTCGGCGCGGCGTGTCGGGGCGCCAACCCGCTCCGGCCGGGTGCCGGCATGCCAGCATCGGTGGTATGGACCAGAGGTCGGCCGGTCTGGAGGAGCTCCTCGTGCGCGTCGGCGACGCCGAGCGCGACGCATGCCTGGAGGCTCTCGTCGAGCACCACGTCCGCGGCCGGCTGTCGGTGGAGGAGTTCGAGCACCGCCAGCGGTCGGCCCTGGACGCGGTCACCCACGCGGACCTGGCCGGGCTGGTCGCCGACCTCCCTGCAGAGGCGCGGCTCCGCGAGCCCGTGCCGGCCGGCGGCTCCTCCCTGCAGGCGGCGGGGCTGTGGGCCGGACCGCCCGCGGTGATCGTGGCCGCGTCGACGGTCATGGCCGCGTCTCTCAGCAGCCATCAGATGTTCGGGGGCTTCCTCGTGGCGAGCGCGATGGGGTACGCCGCGCACTGGCTGGTCTCGCGCCACCAGCGCCCCGCCTGACCGGCCCGGCCCGGGTCGAGCCGGCCCGGGGTCACCGCAGGTCCAGCACCACCTTGCCGCGCAGCGCGCGGTCCTTCAGCGCGGCGAAGGCGTCGTCGACCCCGGCCAGGGGCAGCACCCGGTCGACCGGGATGCGCAGCTCGCCCCTGGCCATGGCGTCCAGCGTGGCGGTCAGGCCGGCCCGCCGCTCGTCGTCGGACAGCATCAGTCCGCCGTACCCGAGGACCCGCAGGCCGTTGCGGTAGAGCTGCTGGAGCTGCACGGCCGCCTCCGTGCCCGCGCTGGTGCCGAAGAGCACCAGCCGCCCCTTCGGCGCGAGCGCGGCGAGCGCCGCCGGGGTGAACGGGCCGCCCAGCGGGTCGAACACCACGGTCGGCTCCAGGTCGCGGACCGCCTCGGCGAGGCCGTCGGCTCCGGAGACCACGACCCGGTCCGCACCCTGCTCGCGGATGACGTCGCCCTTCTCGGCCGTGCCGGTCTGTCCCCAGACCGTGGCGCCGCGGGACCGCAGCAGGGAGACCAGCACGGTGCCCACGCCTCCGCTGGCGCCGAGGACCAGGGCCCGGTCGTCGGCGGTCACCCCCGCCATGCCCACGGTGTTCCAGGCGGTCAGTCCGGCGACGCCGGCCGCGGCCGCCTGCTCGAGCGCGACCCCGTCGGGCACCGGGATGACAGCGTCCTGCGGCACGTTGGCCTGCTCGGCCCAGACGCCGTCGCGCCGGGTGCCCAGCCCGAACCCGAACAGCAGCACCGGGCGGCCCTCGACGGTCCCGGCCCCCTCGCCGCCCAGGGTCCGGGGCAGCGGCCCGTCGGGAGCCACCCTGCCCTGGGCGATGTAGGCGTCCACCGGGTTCACCCCGCCGAAGGCCATGTCCACGCGGACCTCGCCGTCGCCGGGCTCACCCAGGTCCACGTCCTCCACGACCAGCCGCGCGCCGTGCTCGTGCACGCGTGCCGCCTTCGCCATCGCGCCTCCTCGGGCGTCGCACCTCGACCGGCCGGCACCACCGACGGGGGCGCCAACGATACGGAGCAGACTAGAGCGCCCCGACCCGGAACGAGGAGGAGGAGGCCGCATGTTCGGCAGCGACGCAACCCTGGCAGACCCGGTCCGCGTGGGCCTGGTGGGCGCGGGCAGGATCGGCACGTCCCACGCCACGTTGCTGGCCAGGCGCGTCCCGGGCGCGCGGCTGGTGGCGGTGGCCGACCCCCGGCCGGAGGCGGCGCGCCGGCTCGCCGCGACGCTCGGCTGCCGGGCGCTGGAGAACCCCGCGGAGCTGTTCGCCGACCCCGACGTCGAGGCGGTGGTCATCGCGGCCTCGAGCACCGCGCACGCCGAGCTCGTCGCCGCCGCCGCCGAGGCCGGCAAGGCGGTGTTCTGCGAGAAGCCCATGGGCATGTCCGTCGACGAGGTGGATCGCGGCATCGCGGCGGCCGCCCGCGCCCGGGTGCCGCTGCAGGTCGGGTTCAACCGGCGCTTCTCACCCGACTTCGCAGCAGCGCACCGCCTGGTCGTCGCCGGCGAGATCGGCACGCCGCAGCTGATGCGGTCGCTGACCCGCGACCCAGGGCTGGCCGACCCCGGCGCCGTACCGCCGTGGACGATCTTCACCCAGACGCTGATCCACGACTTCGACACGCTGCGGTGGCTGAACCCCGGCGCCGAGCCGGTGACGGTCTACGCCACGGCCGACGCCCTGGTCGCGCCCGGCTTCAAGGACGCCGGGCTGCTCGACACCGCGGTCGTGGTCGTCACCTTCGACAACGGCGCCATCGCGGTGGCGGAGGCCAGCTTCTCCGCGGCGTACGGCTACGACGTCCGCGGGGAGGTCTTCGGCTCGCGGGGCATGGTCACGATGGGCGAGGGTGCCCGGTCGTCGCTTCGGCACTCGACGCAGGCCGGGCGACGGGCCGAGACGGTCCGAGGGGACGTCGAGCTGTTCCTGGACGCCTACACGGCCGAGCTCGTCGAGTTCGCCGACGCGGTCCGCGAGCGCCGTACCCCCGCGGTGACCGGCGAGGACGCCCGGCGTGCGCTGGCGCTGGCGCTGGCCGCCGTCGAGTCGGTCCGCGCCGGCGGCCCGGTGCGCGTCGAGACCGGCGCGGCCTCGTGACCGGGCACGGGTTCGTGCTCGCCGTCTGCGCCGAGATGGTGTACCTGGACCTGCCGTTCGAGCAGCGCGTCCGCACCATCGACGACCTCGGCTTCGCCGTCGAGATCTGGGACTGGACGCGCAAGGACCTCGACGCGCTGGCCGCCACGGGCGCCACGTTCACGTCGATGACCGGGTACGTCGAGGGCGAGCTGGTCGACCCCGACGGCGCCGACACGCTGCTGCGCACCGCCGAGCAGTCCGTCGCCGCGGCCGCGAGGCTCGGCACGCCCAACCTGAACCTGCACGGCACGGGGCTTGGCCCCGAGGGGCTGCCCGTGCGTCCGGTCGAGCAGGTCACCGAGGCGATGTGGGAGCGGGCGACCGGGACCCTGCGCCGCGTCGCCGACCTCGGCCGGCGCGAGGGCGTGGTGTTCTGCCTGGAGAACCTCAACACCGCCGTCGACCACCCCGGCACGCCGTTCGCCCGGGCCGCCGACACCAGAGCGCTCGTGCGGGCCGTGGACAGCCCGCACCTGCGGATGAACCTCGACCTCTACCACGCCCAGATCGGCGAGGGGAACCTGGTCCAGCTGGTCCGCGACAGCATCGGCTGGGTCGGCGAGATCCAGGTCGCCGACGTGCCAGGGCGCTGCGAGCCGGGCACCGGCGAGATCCGCTATCCGGCCGTCGCCGCCGCGCTGCACGACGCGGGCTACACCGGGGTCGTCGGGCTCGAGGCGTGGGCGTCCGGGGACGACCGGGCGGCGCTGGAAGCGTTCCGTGCGGCGTTCACCGGGCCGGACTGACGACCGGCGGCGCACCGCACTACGGTGGCCCTCATGCCCGTCGCCCTGCACCACGTCGACGAGGGTCCCCGCGACGCGCCCGCGGTCCTGCTCGGCGGAGCGCTCGGCACCACGACAGACCTGTTCGAGCACCTCGCCGCGTGGCTGGCCGGTCGCTGCCGCGTCGTACGGCTCGACCACCGCGGCCACGGGTCCTCCCCGGCGCCGCCGGGCCCGTACCGGATGCCGGAGCTGGCCGGGGACGTGGCCGCGCTCGCCGACCGGCTGGGCATCGGACGGTTCGGCTACGTGGGCCTGTCCATCGGCGGTGCGGTCGGCGCGACCCTGGCGCTGGAGCACTCCGACCGGCTCTCCGCGCTGGTGCTCGCCTGCACGGCGCCGAGGTTCGGCACGCCGGACACCTGGCGCGAGCGCGCGGCGCAGGTCCGCGCCGGCGGGCTGGAGCCGCTGGTGCCGGCCACCACCGAGCGGTGGTTCACGCCGTCCTTCCGGGAAGCGCACCCGGACGTCGTCGCGGCGGTGATGCGGCGGTTCGTGGCCAACCCGCCGGAGGGGTACGCCGCGTGCTGCGAGGCCAACGCGACCTACGACGTCACCGAGCGGCTGGGCCGGATCGCGACGCCGACCCGGGTCCTGGTCGGCGAGCAGGACGCCGGCGCGCCGCCCGAGCTCGGTGCGGCCATGGCGGAGGCGATCCCGGGCGCCGACCTGGTGCGCATCGACGACGCGGCGCACCTGGCCAACCTGGCCCAGCCCGACCGGTTCGACGCCGCCGTGGCCGAACACCTCGACCGCCACCTGGGACCCGCCGGTGGGTGAGCGGGGCTTCTCGGCGCTGGTCGTGCCGGTCCCCGAGCTCGACGCCGTGGTGCGACCCCGCGTGCTGAGGCTGCCGCCGGAGGCCCGGACGGTGGACGCGGACGTGCTGCTCGCCCACATCACGCTGCTCGCGCCGTTCGCCCCGCGCGACGCCCTGACGGTGGGGATCGTCGGGCAGCTGGCCGACTTCTTCGCCGACGTGGTGCCCTTCGAGTACACCCTGGGGGCGGCCAGCCGGTTCCCCGCGGGCTCGGTCTACCTGCCGCCCGAGCCGTCCGCGCCGTTCCGCCAGATGACCCACGAGCTGTGGCGGCGGTTCCCGGAGTACCCGCCCTACGAGGGCCGGTTCGACGACGTGGTGCCGCACCTGACGGTCCCGGTCGAGGCGGGCGAGTCCCTCGAGTCGGTGCAGGCGCAGCTGGCGCCGCGGCTGCCGGTGTGGGCGCATGCCCGCGAGGTGTGGCTGGTGTGGGCCGAGCCGGGCGAGAGCGGCGTGCTGGAGACCTTCCCGTTCGGGGTCACCGCCGCCTGAGCCGGCCCCTGCCACGGCCCGGCTCAGGGCCTTCGCCGCTGGAAGGTCACCACCAGCAGCGCGACGCCGAGGCCGGCCACCAGCGGGCCGACGACCGCCCAGACGGACTGCCCGCTCATCGCGCTGCCCTCGACGTACCCCAGGCCCTGGAAGGTCCACAGCGTGCCGGCCGCCAGCATCAGCAGGCCGATCACCACCCCCGCGAGCTTGCGCACCCGTGTGAGCCTAGAGGGCGTGAGGCGGCAGCCGAGGGTGGACCGCGCCGAGGGCCGGTTCGTCACACGAGCGCCGGGGCGGGTGACGCGCCACTCGTTCTCGTTCGGGGAGCACTACGACCCTGCCGACGTGGGGTTCGGGGCGCTGGTCTGCCTCAACGACGACCGGGTGGAGGGCGGGCAGGGGTACCCCGACCACGCGCACGCCGAGCTGGAGATCGTCACCTGGGTCCTGGACGGCGCCCTGCGCCACGTGGACTCCTCCGGCACGTCCGCGACGCTGGTCCCCGGGCAGGTGCAACGGCTCAGCGCCGGCGTCGGAGTCCGGCACTCGGAGGTGAACGCGTCGGCCGACGAGCCGGTCCACTTCGTGCAGATGTGGCTGCGCCCGGACCGGCCGGGCGGCGCGCCGTCGTACTCCCGGCGCGACGTCACCGCAGAGCTCCGCTCGAGCGGCTGGGTCACGCTCGCGTCCGGCCTGCCCCGGGACCGCGACGTGGCCGCGGTGGCGCTGGGCCGGCGCGGCGCCGCCCTGCACGCCGCCCGCCCCCTGCACGGCGGGCTCACCGTGCCGGACGCCCCGGCGAACTTCGTCTTCGTCGCCCGCGGCGCGGTCGAGGTCGAGGGGCTGGGCCGGCTGCGCGCGGGCGACTCGGTCCGCCTCGTCGGCGACGGCGGCCGGCGAGTGCTCGTCGCCCCGGACGCCCCCGCGGACGGCGAGGTGCTCGTCTGGGAGCTCTGGGACCGGGTCGGCTGACGCGGCGGGCCCGCCCTGTTGTGGCCGATACCTGCAGACGACACGCCGTGCACAGGTGCGGGGAGAGGCCACAACTCGGCTTTCGTGCAGGCATCGGCCACAACCCCGCCCGCCGGCCGCGCCGACGGGGGTTCAGGGCACCAGGACGCCGGGGTTCATCACGCCGTGCGGGTCGAGGCGGTGCTTGACGGCCCGCAGGACCTCGACGCCGACGGGGCCGATCTCCGCCTCCAGCCAGGGCAGGTGGTCGCGGCCCACGCCGTGGTGATGGGAGATGGTGCCGCGGCCGGCCACCACGGCGTCGAGCGTGGCGGCCTTGGCGCGGCGCCACTGGGCCACCGGGTCGTCGAGCTCGCGGGCGGCCACCGTGAAGTACAGCGAGGCGCCGGTCTCGTAGACGTGCGAGACGTGGCAGAGCACCAGCGGCGGCGTGCCCTGCTCGGAGAGGTCCCGCTCGAGGGCGGCCTTCACCGCGCCGTACAGGTCGGCCAGGTTCGACCAGTACGTCGCCGTCTCCACCGTCTCGACCAGGACGCCGACGTCGAGGAGGGCGTCGCGCAGGTACGGGCCGGCGAACCGTCCGGACGCCCAGGCCTCCCCCGGGCCGTCGCCGAGCGGGGTCGCCCCCCGGGCGCCGAGGGCCTGCGCCACGGCGCCGCGACGCGTCCCGACGCCCGATGAGGTGCCTTCGTAGCCCACGACCAGCAGGCACCCGCCGGCGGACGGGGCGGCGCCCACCGCGCCGGGGTCGGCGAGGTTCACCGCGGTCTCGGTCTCGTCGGAGAGCCGGAGCACGGTCGGCGCCGGCCCCTGCTGCGCCAGGGTGCGGACCGCCTCCAGGCCGTCGCCCCACGAGGGCAGCCGCCACCCCTCGTAGGCGGTGGCCTCGGGGAGCGGGCGCACCCGCAGGCCGAGCTCGGTGACCACTCCGAAGGCGCCCTCCGAGCCGAGCACCAGCTGGCGCAGGTCGGGCCCCGCCGCGCTGGCCGGCGCGGTGCCCAGCCGCCAGTCGCCGACCGGCGTGGCCACCCGCAGCGAGGTGACCATCTGGTCGAACCGGCCGTAGCCGGCCGACGCCTGGCCGCTGGACCGCGCGGCGGCGAAGCCGCCCAGCGTCGCGTACTCGAACGACTGCGGCGTGTGCCCGAGCGTCAGCCCGTGCTCGGCCAGCAGCGACTCGGCCTCCGGCCCGCGCAGCCCGGCCTGCATGACAGCGGTGCGCGAGACCGGGTCCACGTCCAGCAGCGCGCGGAGCCGCCGCAGGTCCACGGCGACCACGCCCTCGAACCCCGGCCTGGCCGCGGCCAGGCCGCCCACCACCGACGTGCCACCGCCGAACGGCACCACCGCCACCGCCTGGGAGGAGCACCACGACACCACCGAGGCGACCTCGTCGTGGGAGCCCGGAGCGACCACCACGTCCGGGGCCTCGGACGCGTCGCCGGCCCGGATCCGCAGCAGGTCCGGCGTGGACCGGCCGCGCGTGTGCCGCAGGCGGGCGTCGCGGTCGGTGTGGACGTGCTCGGCCGCGACCAGCCGCCTCAGCCCGGCGACCAGCTCCTCGGCCAGCGCCGGACCGGCCACCTCCACCGCGTCGCGCGACACCGCGGGACGCTCCCGCACCGGGCCGAGGAAGGCCTCGACCAGCTCCCGCACCTGCGGCGACACGCCACGGGCGAGCGCGGGGTCGCCCCACCGGGACCAGTGCATGGCAGGTACGTCGGCAAGGGGCACCGGGGCATCCTCGCCCATGACGGCCGGCCTCGCACCGATACTGCTCGGGTGAGTCCGCAGCAACCCGCCGCCGCCGCGCTCGACGCCGCTCGCCGTGCGGCCGAGCTGGACGCCGTCGGGCACGGCGCCGTCGACGTCGTGGTGGTCGGGCTCGGCGTCACCGGCGCCGGCGTGGCCCTGGATGCCGCCGCCCGGGGCCTGTCGGTGGTGGCGGTGGACGCCGAGGACCTGGCCTACGGGACGTCGCGGTGGAGCTCCAAGCTCGTGCACGGCGGCCTGCGCTACCTCGCCCACGGGCAGCTCGGCGTGGCGTGGGAGAGCGCGGTCGAGCGCGGTGTCCTGATGACCCGCACCGCGCCCCATCTCACTCGGGCCCTGCCCATGGTGGTCCCGCTGACCGGGGCGGTGTCCGGCCGCCAGGCGGCGCTGGCCTGGGCCGGGCTCCGGGCGGGGGACGCGCTGCGAGCCGCGGCGCGGACCCCGCGGGCGCTGCTCCCCCGGCCGCGGCGGCTGACCGCGGAGGAGACCGCGCGCCTGGTCCCCGGGGTGGTCCGCGAGGGCCTCCGGGGCGGCCTGCTCGGCTACGACGGACAGCTCGAGGACGACGCGCGGCTGGTCGTGGCACTGGCCCGGACCGCGGCCGCGCACGGCGCGCGGATCCTGACCAGGACGGAGGCCGTCGAGGTGACCGGCCACGGCGCGGTGCTGGTCGACCGGCTCACCGGGCGGCGGCTCGACGTCGAGGCGCGCGCGGTGGTGAACGCGGCCGGCGTGTGGGCCGACCGGGTCGTGCCGGGCATGGCGCTGCGGCCCTCGCGGGGCTCACACGTGCTGCTCCCCCCTGCGGTGCTGCCGGGGCTGGAGGTGGCCGTGTCGGCGCCGGTCCCCGGCAGCACCAGCCGGTTCGTCTTCGCCCTCCCCCAGCCGGACGGCGGGGTCCTGGTCGGGGTCACCGACGAGGCGGTCGACGGCGAGCCGCCGGACCGGGTGCTGCCGACCGCGGCCGAGGAGGAGTTCCTGCTGGCCACGGTCGCCACGGCGTTCGAGCGGCCGTTGACCAGGGCGGACGTGTCGGCGTCGTACGCCGGGCTGCGGCCGCTGCTGCGCGCCGAGGGCGCCACCGCCGACCTGTCCCGCCGGCACGCGGTGCTGGTGTCGGACACGGGCGTGGTCAGCGTCGTCGGCGGCAAGCTCACCACTTACCGGCGGATGGCGCAGGACGCCGTCGACACCGCCGTGCGGCGCGCGGGCCTGGCGGCAGCGCCGTGCCGCACCCGCGACCTGCCCCTGGTCGGCGCGGCCCCGCGGAACCAGCTGGCCGCGGTCCGGGCGCCGCGCCGGCTGGTCCGCCGGTACGGCGCCGAGGCGCCCGCCGTGCTCTCGGCGGCGCGGGGCACCGGGCTCCCCGACGAGGAGCTCCTCGCGCCGGTCGCCGACGGCGTGCCCGCCACGCTGGCCGAGCTGGTGTGGGGGGTCACCCACGAAGGCGCCCTGGACGCCGGCGACCTGCTGGACCGCCGGACCCGGATCGGCGTCGTACCCGCGGACCGGGAGGCGGCGCTGCCCGCCGCCCAGCGTGCGCTCGAGCTGGCCGGGCTCAGTGGGGCGTGAGGCCCGAGCCTTCGAAGCGGGCATCGGGACCCTCGCGAGCAGGCTCAGCGACCCAGGCCCTCGACCACCTCGGCCGCGGGCAGGAGGGCAAGCCCGGAGCCCGGGAGCAGCAGCTTGGAGCGGCGCAGCCCGCTGCCCACCACCACGACCGGGAGGCCGAGGAGCGCCGCGTCGACGAACAGCCGCCATAGCGCCGGCAGGCCGAACGGGGTGATCCCGCCGTACTCCATGCCGGTCCGCGCCACGGCGTCGTCGGTGCCGAGGAAGGACGCCTTGCGCACGTCGAGGCGTCGCTTCACCAGGGTGTTCACGTCCGCACGGGTGTCGGCGGGGACGACGCAGGCGGCGACCCGCTGCACCCCGTCGCGCCGGCCGCCGACGACCACGCAGTTGCCGCTGGCCCGCAGGTCCAGCCCGTACGCATCGGCCAGGGCGGCGGTGTCGGCGAGACCGGGGTCGATCTCGGCCACTCCCACCTGGTCGGCGGGCGCCCAGGTGCCCAGGGCCTGCCGCACCGGGTCGGCCACGAGGTCCGGCCGCTCCCGCACGGGGACCGAGGTGAGCCGGCCGAGCGCCGGTGCGGGAGGCGGGGCGGTCATGGCCCCATCCTGCCGGGCCGCGGGTCACCCCGCGCGAGTCAGGTCCGTCCTGCCCGGGCGGTGCTCCGGCGGCTCGCTGCGCCGGCTGGCCCGGAACCCGGCCAGCGAGGCGGCGAGCAGCGTCAGGCCGGTGACCAGCACGGCCCCGGCGACGCCGAGGGAGCCGTCGGTCCAGTCCACGACCGCCTCCGGCACGACGATGGTCACCCCGACCACCCCGGCGGCGAGGAAGGGCCAGGACCGTCCGCGCAGGTACCACGCGAAACCGCCGAGCGCGACCGCCGCGGTCAGCAGATAGGCCACGGCGGCGTGGTCGCCGCCGACCGGCCACTGCGCGCCCACCAGCGCCGTGGCCGCGCCCAGGGCGTGGGCCACGGTGCGCTCGCGCAGCCACCCGGTCGTGGCGGCGGCCAGCCACGCCGCGGCAACGGCGAGCAGCCCGAGCGCGAACGCGATGTCACCGGGGTCGCCGGGCTGCGCGACCAGCCACAGCCCGGACGTCACTGCGGTGGTCGACCCGGTGAGCAGCACGAGCTGCGCGAGCACGGACGGCGCGGCCAGGTACGCCGCCGCCGCCACCGCGACCACCGTGACCGCCCCGGCGAGCGCCGCCCACTCCCCGTCGGTCCCGGCCGGAGCCCACAGGTCGACGGCCATCCCGGCGGCGGTCCCGGCGGCGAGAGCCCCCATGGCCAGCAGCGTCGAGGCCAGCCGCCGACGGGTCGCCTCGGCGTCATGTCGCAGCGCCCGGATGCCCCCCGAGGCCAGCCCGACGACCACGCCGGCGCCGAGCAGGAACGCCGAGATCGCGGCGACGGCGACCAGCCGCTCGCCTCGGGTGAACCCGCCCCAGCGGTCGACCAGGAACAGGCCCAGCGCGGCCAGGACCAGCGCCCCGCCGGCGTACCCGGCGATCTCGACCAGGGCACCGAACCGCGCTG
Source organism: Nocardioidaceae bacterium (assembly GCA_044866695.1). Taxonomy (GTDB): domain Bacteria; phylum Actinomycetota; class Actinomycetes; order Propionibacteriales; family Nocardioidaceae; genus JBIOUF01. Next base: position 28,134 of record JBIOUF010000268.1, read on the forward strand.
GTGGCTGGGCAGCGGCCGGGACGCGCGGCCCGGCCAGGGCCCGCTCGGCGACCGTGACGGCGCGGTCGGCGTCGGCCTCGTCGACCAGGCGCTCCTCGACCAGCGCGGCCACGACGGTGCGGGCGCGGCCGGACCCGGGGGCGGCTCCGCCGGGCGGCGCGGTGGGTGCGGTGAGCAGTGGTCGGGTCGTCGAGGTGGTCGGCTCGTTCATGGCTCCAGCGTGGCGCGACGGGCCGGCGCGCGCCTGAGTCCGGGTACTCAGTTCCGGCCAGGTGTTTCCACACGGTCGTCCCGTTGTGCTGACAACCCGGTCCGCAGTTGTCAGAGTCACGACATGAAGCGCCTGGTCATCTGCTGCGACGGCACCTGGAACCGGCCGGACAGCGTCGACGTGACGAACATCGAGAAGATCGCCCGCACCATCCAGACCGAGGTGTCGGCGGCGCACGGCGTCCAGCAGCTGGTCTACTACCTCAGCGGGGTCGGCGGAGCCGGGTACCAGGTCGACCGCCTGCTCGGCGGGGCGTTCGGGTTCGGGCTGTTCCGCAACGTGCTGGCGGGCTACCGCTTCCTGGCCCAGAACTACGACCCGGGCGACGAGATCTTCGTGTTCGGGTTCAGCCGCGGCGCCTACACCGCCCGGTCGCTGGCGGGCATGGTCGGCCGGGTCGGCCTGCTCACCAGGGCCGCCCTCGTCGACGACCTGCTGCCCGAGTCGGTACGCCGCTACCAACGCCGGCCGGTGCCGCGGGGAGAGCCGCCGACGGGGGCGGACTGCGACGACGCGACGTTCCGCGCCCGCTACTGCCACCCCGACACCCCGGTGCACTTCCTCGGCGTCTTCGACACCGTCGGGGCGCTCGGCGTGCCCGGCGCACAGCGGCTGGCGCCACGATGGCACGACGTCGAGCTCGGTGCCGGGGTGCGCTGTGCCCGGCAGGCGCTGGCCATCGACGAGACCCGGCTGAAGTTCCAGCCCACCCTGTGGGAGGCGCCCGTCGGGGCGGCACCGGAGGACCCCCGGGTCAAGCAGGTCTGGTTCGCCGGCGCCCACTCCGACGTCGGCGGTGGCTACGCCCGGACCGAGAGCGGCCTGTCCGACACCGCGTTGCTGTGGATGGCCCGGGAGGCGGCCGCCCAAGGCCTGGTGTTCGACACCGCCCTTCTCGACGCCTACCTGAGGCGTGGCGGCGCGGCTCTGGTGCACGACTCGCTGCGGCCGCTGTTCCGGGCGCTCAACGTCGTCGAGCGGACCAAGCTGGCGCTGGGCCTGGGCCCGCGTGAGGTGTTCCACGAGGGACGCCGCAGGCTGGCCGGGCCGCGCTGGCTGTCCGTGCGCGTCGCGCAGTCGGCGGCCGACTGGTACGCCGCCGACGGGAGCAACCCGCCGTACCGGCCCATGAACCTGCGCGCGTACCAGCGTCTCGCCCCGGACTTCACCGACCGGGTCGAGCCCCTGCTCGCCCTGCCCCGCGAGGACGACGCCCAGGTGCGCGGCGTGCTGGCCGCCCTCGGAGGGTCACCGTCACGAGAAGGCGCCGAGCCACTAGCGTTTGACGACACGGCGTGACCTCCCTCCAGGAACGGATGAGCAGATGAGCGAGTCGAACGTCCCACCCCCGCCTCCCCCACCGCCGCCACCGCCGCCACCGCCACCGCCGCCACCGGGGGGCTACGGGCCACCTCCACCGGGTGGCATGCCGCCTCCGCCGGGGGGCTACCAGCAGAGCGCGTGGCAGGCCGGCGGCTTCAGCATCGGCAACGCGTTCAACTACGGCTGGAGCAAGTTCACCCAGAACCTCGGCCCGATCGCCCTGGTGGCGCTGCTCCTGGTCCTGGTCGGCGCGGCGATCCAGACCGTGCAGCTGGTCATCACCCTGGGCATGGACAACACCGAGAGCGGCAGCCCGTCGTTCTGGGGCGCACTGACCGTCCGCCTGCTGTTCTCGCTGCTCACCACCGTGCTCGGCTGGGTGATCCAGGCCGCCATCGTCAAGGGCGCCCTGGACATCACCCACGGCCGCAAGCTGGACGTCGGCTCGATGTTCTCCGGCATCGACTACGGCCAGGTGATCCTGGCCGCGCTGCTCATCGGCGTCGCCACCGTCGTGGGCCTGGCGCTGTGCATCATCCCCGGCCTGGTGGTGATCTTCTTCTCCGCCTACACCAACTACTTCATCATCGACCAGCGGATGTCGGCCATCGACGCGATCAAGGCCAGCTTCGGCTTCGTGAACCGCTACCTCGGCACGCTGGTCGGGTTCTTCCTGGCCTGCCTGCTGGCCGTGATCGTCGGTGCGGTGCTGTGCCTGGTCGGCCTGCTGGTCGCCATCCCGGTGGTGATCATCGCGCAGGCGTACACCTTCCGCGTGCTGCGCGGGGAGCCCGTCGCCCCCTGACCGGTCACGTCCTGGGACCCCGGCGCCACCCGGACCGGCGCCGGGGTCCCAGGCGTCGCGTCTGCGTCGCAGCGATGAGTTCTGGCCGGTCCCGGGGTCGTAGCCAGCGCCAGTCCCGGACCCGCGAGCCTAAGGTGGCGTGATGGCGCATGCACAGGTGAGGACCCACGAGAAGCCGGCCGTCGCCGAGCAGGCACCGCCTCCCGACGCCGACGAGGAGTTCCCCCGGCTGGCGGACCCGTACCGGCGCGAGCTGTTCGCGCACTGCTACCGGATGACCGGCTCGGCGCACGACGCCGAGGACCTGGTGCAAGAGACCTTCCTGCGCGCCTGGCGCGCCTACCACTCCTTCGAGGGCCGCTCGTCGCTGCGCACCTGGCTGTACCGGATCGCCACCAACGTCTGCCTCACCGCGCTGGAGGAGCGCGGCCGGCGGCCACTGCCGACCGGGCTCGGGCAGCCGTCCTCCGACGCCGGCGAGCCGCTGGTCGAGGCCTCCGACGTGCCCTGGCTCGAGCCCGTGCCGGACAGCATGACCGCCGACCCGGCCGACGCGGTCACCGCCCGCGCCAGCATCCGGCTGGCGTTCGTCGCCGCCCTGCAGCACCTGCCACCTCGCCAGCGCGCCGTGCTCATCCTGCGCGACGTGCTGCGGTGGCGGGCCGCCGAGGTGGCGCAGGCACTCGGCACCACCACCGTCGCGGTCAACAGCGCCCTGCAGCGGGCCCACGCCCAGCTGGGCCGGGCCGAGCTCACCGAGGACGGCGTCGTGGACGAGGTGGCGCCGGACCAGCGCGAGCTGCTGGAGCGGTACGTCGACGCGTTCTGGCGCAAGGACGTCGACACGATCGTCGCGCTGCTCAAGGCCGACGCGATCTGGGAGATGCCGCCGTTCGTCGGCTGGTACGCCGGTGCTGCGAACATCGGCCGGCTCATCGACACCCAGTGTCCCGGTGGGGTGCACGACATGCGCCTGGTGCCCACGACGGCCAACGGCCAGCCGGCGTTCGGCCTCTACATGCGGCAGCCCGACGGGACCTTCTCGCCGTTCCACCTCCAGGTGCTCACCATCGAGGGCGGCCGGGTCGCCCACGTCGTGGCGTTCTTCGACCTGTCGCTGTTCGGCGCCTTCGGGCTGCCGGACCGCCTTCCGGCGCCCGCCTGAGCCGGGGGGCGTCACGCCATGACCGCCGGCCCCGCACCGACGCCGGCGCTCCCCCTGCCCGCGCCCGTGGACCTGCTCGAGCGCGCCGTCGCCTACACCCGCGGGGTGCTGGTCGGCGTGCGTCCCGAGCTGCTGTGGTGCCCCACGCCCTGCGACCGCTGGGATCTCGCCGCCCTGCTGGACCACATGGAGGACTCGCTGCTCGCGCTCACCGAGGCGGCCGAGCTGCACCGGGTCCCGCTGCGCCCGGCCGACCCGCCTCCGCGCGGTGCCGTCCCCGTGGTCCGCAGGCTCCAGGCCCGCGCGTGCGCCCTGCTCGGCGCCTGGGCCGCCACCGGCTCTCCGGGCGGCGGTCCGGCGCGAGGCGCCACGGTCGGCGGCGCGGACATCTCCACCGCGGTGCTCGGCCGGGCGGGCGCCCTCGACATCGCCGTCCACGGCTGGGACGTCTCCGCCTCCCTCGGACCGGCCCGCGACCTGCCGTGGGCGCTCGCCACCGACCTGCTCCCGGTCGCGCACGCGCTGGTCACCGACGCCGACCGCCCCCACCGCTTCGCCACCCCCGTCCCCGTCCCCCCCGCCGCCTCCCCCTCCGAACGGTTGCTCGCCTTCCTCGGCCGCCCCAGCTGACCTGTTTCTCCGCCGAGCCGTCAATGTTGGTGTGTCGAGCCGTCAATGTTGGTGCGTTCACCCGTCAATGTTGGTGGGCGGTAGTACACGGGGTCGGCTCGGGCCGCCAGGGGGTGCCGGTGGTTTCGAGACGGGCTCGCAAGCTCGCCCTCCTCAACCACCGGGGGGGCGCAGGCTCGCCTCCTGGCTCAACCACCGGGGGGGCGCAGGCACGCCCTCATCAACCACCGGGGGGGTCGCACGCTCGCCGTCAACCACCTGGGGAGCTCGGCGGAGGCTAGTGGTGGGGCTGAGGGACCACCAGGACGGGGCGGGTGGTCAGGTGCAGCAGCTTGTGGGGGGTGGAGCCGAGCAGGGCGCTGCGGAGCGGGGACTCGCCGTAGGAGCCGACCACGATCATCGAGGCGTCCAGGCGGTCGGCCACCTCGACCAGGGCCTCGGCTGGCTTGGCGCGCAGCACCTCGACGTCGGCGTGTACGCCGCGCTGGTCGGCCTTCTCCACGGCGTGGCCGACCGCGGTGTGACCGAGCGCCTCCAGGGCGGCCAGGTGGCTGGTGAACTCCTCGCCGAGGTACCCAGGAGGCGCGGCGCCGAACACCAGGACCAGCGACTCGCCGAGCCGCCCCGCGAGGTCGATGGCGACGTCCAACGCACGGTCGGCGCCCGGCGACTCGTCGTACCCGACCACGATGCTCATCTGGTGCTCTCCTCACCCAGGACGGCCGGGTCGGCGACGCTGGGCCGCTCCTCCCAGAACCGGGCGTCTCGCACGCGCCACACGAACATCAGCACCAGCCCGGCCACGAAGATCGCCACCCCGATGACCAGCGGCGGCCCCACGCCCAGCCAGGCCACCCCGGAGTAGGAGTTCGCCGGGTCGGACATGTCGATGATCGACTCCACCAGGAGCCAGGCGAGCAGCAGGGACCCGACGACCGGGCCGACCCCGACCAGCAGCAGGTTCTTCACGCTCTCGGTCAGGTGCCGGCGGAAGAACACGGCACACGCGATGCCGGTGAGCGAGTAGTAGAACGCGATCAGCAGGGACAGCGCGGTGAGGGAGTCGAAGAGCGCGTTCTCGCTGAGCAGGTTGATCATCACGTACCAGACGATGGCGATCACCGCGACCCACCAGGTGCTGACGTCGGGGGTGCGGAACCGCGGGTGGATGTGGGCGAAGGTGTGGGGTACGGCGTACCGCCTGGCCATGGACAGCGCCGTGCGCGACGCCGGGATGATCGTGGTCTGGGTCGAGGCGACCGCCGAGGTCATCACCGCGAAGGCCACCACCCAGTCCCAGCCGTGCAGGACGTCGCTGGCGATCAGGCCGAAGATGAACTCCTCCTCGTCGGCGTTCGCGGTCAGGAAGTCGGTGCCGGAGAAGGCCACGATCGCGTACGCCACCGAGACGTAGGTGGCCAGCAGCAGGACGGTCGACAGCAGCCCGGCCTTGCCGGGTGCGGTCGCGGAGTCCTCGGTCTCCTCGGTCAGGTTGACCGCGCTCTCCCAGCCCCAGTAGGCGAACACCCCGAGCAGCAGCCCGCCGGTCAGCGCCGCACCCCCGGCCGCGAACGGGTTCAGCCACGACAGCGAGGGGGTGAGCGAGTCCGGAGTGCCGTCGTCGGCGTACACCCGGGCGATCGCCACCACCGCGAACACCACCAGGGCCAGCACCTGGAAGATGATCAGCACGTTCTGCACGTGGGCGGAGAGCTCCGTGCCGATCACGCAGATGGCGGTCATGACGACGACCAGGGCGACGGCGCCCACCATGACGGCCCACTTGTTGGCCGCCAGGTCGTCCAGGCCGAACATCAACAGCCCGAACCGCACCCCGGTGTCGGCGAGCGCGCCCACCACCAGGACCCCGGTCATCGTGATCGCCCAGCCGCCCTGCCATCCCCACCACGGCCCCATCGCCCGGGTCACCCAGCTGAACGTGGTGCCGCAGTCCTGGTCGGCGCGGTTGAGGAAGTAGAACGCCGAGGCGATCAGCAGCATCGGCACGAACGACGCGAGCAGGACGCCGGGCGCCGCGACGCCGACCAGCGCGACGATCGGGCCGATCACCGCGGCCAGCGAGTACGCCGGCGAGGTCGCGTTCAGCCCGATGACCAGCGCGTCGACGAAGCCGATCGAGCCGGCCTTCAGCTGCGCCTCGGGCTCCCGGACCGGATCACTCGTGGGATCGCTCCGCTCGCTCATCGGTCCGCCTTCCATCCGGATCGACGCCGGGCCGGGAGCCAGCGGTGGTCGCCTAGCGCACCCGAGCCTGGCCGCGCGCGCGGTCGCCGGCGCCGCGGTGCGGGGTCCAGTGGTCGTGCTGGCAGACTCCTCGGCTCGCTCCGCTGGCTCATTCCACCCTCCCGACGCCGACGCCCCCGGTGGCCCATCATCGGCCCCGGTCACCTGGGTTGTCAGCCGGGCGGGCAAGTCTTGACCCGGTCGTGACCGCTGGCCGGGACGGCGCCGGGCCCTGGCTGGGTAGGGTCGCCGGAGAGGTGAAGGAGGCTCCATGCAGCAGGTTCAGGCAGTGGTGTCGCACGCGAAGGGTGCTCCGGTCTCGCTGGAGACCGTCCTCGTGCCCGACCCCGGCCCGGGGGAGGCCGTGGTGCGGGTCCAGGCCTGCGGGGTGTGCCACACCGACCTGCACTACCGCGAGGGCGGCATCAACGACGACTACCCGTTCCTGCTCGGGCACGAGGCGGCCGGCGTCGTCGAGGCCGTCGGCGACGCAGTCACCACGGTCGAGCCGGGCGACTACGTCATCTTGAACTGGCGCGCGGTCTGCGGCAGCTGCCGGGCCTGCAACCGCGGGGAGCCGTGGTACTGCTTCGCCACCTTCAACGCCACCCAGCGGATGCGGCTCCCGGACGGCACGGAGCTGACCCCCGCGCTGGGGATCGGCGCCTTCGCCGAGAAGACCCTTGTGCACGCAGGACAGTGCACCAAGGTCGACCCGGCCGCAGCGCCGGCGGTCGCCGGCCTGCTCGGCTGCGGGGTGATGGCCGGCATCGGGGCCGCGATCAACACCGGTGGCGTGACGCGCGGCCGGTCCGTGGCGGTCATCGGCTGTGGCGGCGTGGGAGCAGCAGCGGTCGCCGCGTCCGCGCTGGCGGGAGCCAACCCGGTCATCGCGGTCGACGTCAGCGAGCAGAAGCTGTCGTGGGCGGCGGACCTCGGCGCCACCGACACGGTGGACGCGCGTCGCGAGGACACGGTGGCGGCGGTCCAGGCAAGGACCGGAGGTTTCGGCGCCGACGTCGTCATCGACGCGGTCGGCGTCCCGGAGACCTGGCGTCAGGCCTTCTACGCCCGGGACCTCGCCGGCACCGTCGTCCTGGTCGGGGTGCCCACACCGGAGATGCGGATTCCCGACATCCCGCTGCTCGACGTGTTCAGCCGGGGCGGGGCGCTGAAGTCGAGCTGGTACGGCGACTGCCTGCCGTCGCGGGACTTCCCGATGCTGGTCGGCCTGTACCTCGACGGGCGGCTGGACCTCGACGCGTTCGTCACCGAGCGTATCGGGATCGGCGACGTGGAGCAGGCCTTCGAGCGCATGCGGACCGGAGACGTGCTGCGCTCCGTGGTCGAGCTCTGACCACTCGCCTCGACCACGCTGACGGTCGGGCACGCCCGGCTCGTCGAGACCGCCAGCGACCTGCCGGTGGTCAAGCCGCCCGCCACGTGGCCGGGCGGGCCCGGCCGGGGTCGAGCCGGGTGGTCCCGTCGCCCCGCGCGGCGGCCAGCTGGGGAGGCGTGAGATAGAGCGTCCCGCGGAGGTCGGCTCCGAACAGGTCGGCCCCGCGCAGGTCGGCGCCGAGCAGGTCGGCGTACCGCAGGTCGGCGGTGGCCAGCCGCGCGCCGACCAGCAGCGCGCCGCGCAGGCATGCGCCGCGCAGGTCCGCCCCCGTGAGGTCGGCGCCGGCCAGGTCCGCGTCGGCGAGCTCCCTCCCGGGTACGTCGCGCGGTGCCCGAGCAGCCTGCGCCGACGCGGCGGCACGGCGCAGCAGCGGCGCGACCGCGCGGCGGTGCGCGGCCACGTCGACGTCGCACAGCACCGGAGCGGCGGAGGCGGCCAGCGCGTCGATGCGCCCCAGCGCCGTACGAAGCTCACCGGACATCGGTGCCGACGACGGCCAGTCCAGCGCCTCGTGGAGGTACCACAGCATCTCGTGCAGCTGCCGCGCCACGTCGAACGCGGTGAGCATGAGCGGCTCGCCGTCGTCTCCGCGCCACGTGCGCCCGGCGAAGGTCTGCTGGCTCACCCGCTGCCCGGCACCGAAGCACTCGAAGGCGGCGCAGCCTCGGTAGCCGGCCCCGGCGAGCCGGTCGTGCACGACGCACCGGTCGTGGCCGTCGAGGTGCCGGCACGGCACTCCTGACGGCTTGTCGTGGGCGAAGTCCGCGGACGCCGCGAACGGCAGAGCCACACAGCACAGGCCGACGCAGCGCGCGCAGTCCGAGACCAGGTCGACCCGGCGGGTCACGACCGCAGCATCTCCCGCATGGTCGCGATCTCGGCGGTCTGCGACGCGATGATCGACCGCGCCAGCGCGACGGCGGGAGGGTACTCCCCCTCGTCGACCTCGGTCCTGGCCATGTCGATCGCGCCCTGATGGTGGGCGATCATCATGCGCAGCCACATCCGCTCGAACCGCGACCTCGAGCTGGTCTCCAGCCGGTCGAGCCGCTCCGGGCTCATCATCCCCTGCATGCCAGCCATGCCCTGTCCGTGCATGTGGCCATCGGTGTCGGGCACCGGCTCACCCCACTCCTCCAGCCACGCGGACATCTGCTCGATCTCCGGGGTCTGCGCCTCCTCGATCGCCGAGGTGAGCGCGGCGAAGTCCCCGCTCACCTCGCGGCCCTCGGCCATGTCGACCATCGCCAGCGCCTGGGCATGGTGCGGGATCATGTCGGTCGCGAACGTCACGTCGGCCTCGACGTGGTCCTGCACGGCGCCTGGTGACGCGCTCCCGTGCATGCCCTGCATGCCGCCCATGTCGCGGCCGGGCGGGTCGTCGTCGCTGCAGGCGGTCGCTCCGAGCACCAGCGCCAGCCCGGCGGCGATGCCAACGGCCAGGCGTTGGAGGCGTCTCCTCGTGGGACCGGTGCCGATCCCGTCCATGGCCAGACCTCCCCGCGTCGGGTCCTGCGCTCGTCGCCCGCCTCCGGCGTCGAGTGTAGGTCGCCGCCGGATGCCCGCGAGCCGGCGCGGACGTGCCCGGCCACCAAGATTGACGGCTCGGCCCACCAAGTTCGACGGCTCGGCCCACCAAGATTGACGGCTCGGCGCAGGTCAGGTCAGGTCAGGTCAGGTCAGACCTCGCGGACCCGGCGCAGGACGACCATGGAGCGGGACTCGAGGGTCAGGCCGGATCGGGGGGCCAGGACCCAGTCCTCGTCGGCGAGGGGCACGGAGCCGACCTCGTCGTCGCTGGTGTCCAGGACGGGGATCCACCCGTGGCCGTAGGTCTCCCCCGGGACGGTGAGCGTGCTGGACTCCGGGCCGGCGTTGAAGGCGATCAGGAAGGAGTCGTCGACCACCGTGCGGCCACGCCGGTCCGGCTCGTCGATGGCATCGCCGTTGACGAAGACCGTGAGCGAGCGGAGGTGCCCGGTCTCCCAGTCCGAGGCGCCCATGTGCTCGCCGGAGGCGTTGAACCAGACGATGTCGCCGAGCTCGCCGTCGCTGTGCCCCGAGAGGAAGCGGCGCCGCCGGAACACCGGATGCTCCTGGCGGAGAGCGACGACGCGCCGGGTGAAGACCAGGAGCTCCTGCTGCCAGCCCTCCAGGTCCCAGTCGACCCAGGAGATCCTGTTGTCCTGACAGTATGCGTTGTTGTTGCCACGCTGCGTGCGGCCCAGCTCGTCGCCGTGGGCCAGCATCGGCACCCCCTGCGACAGCAGCAGCGTCGTGATGAAGTTGCGGATCTGGCGGGCTCGGAGGGCGAGCACCTTGGTGTCGTCGGTGTCGCCCTCGACGCCGCAGTTCCAGGACCGGTTGTGACGCTCGCCGTCGTTGTTGCCCTCGCCGTTGGCCTCGTTGTGCTTCTCGTTGTAGGACACCAGGTCGCGCAGGGTGAAGCCGTCGTGGGCGGTGACGAAGTTGACCGACGCGATCGGCTTGCGCCCCGAGTGCTCGTACAGGTCCGACGACCCGGACAGCCGCGAGGCGAACTCGCCCACGGTGGACGGCTCGCTGCGCCAGAAGTCGCGGACGGTGTCGCGGTACTTGCCGTTCCACTCCGTCCACAGCGGCGGGAAGTTGCCCACCTGGTAGCCGCCGGAGCCGACGTCCCACGGCTCGGCGATCAGCTTCACCTGGCTCACGACCGGGTCCTGCTGTACCAGGTCGAAGAACGCCGACAGCCGGTCGACCTCGTGGAACTGCCGCGCCAGCGACGCGGCCAGGTCGAACCGGAAGCCGTCGACGTGCATCTCGGTGACCCAGTAGCGCAGCGAGTCCATGATCAGCTGCAGGACGTGGGGGTGCCGCATCAGCAGGCTGTTCCCGGTGCCGGTCGTGTCGAAGTAGTGCCGCCGGTCGTCGTCGACCAGGCGGTAGTACGAGGCGTTGTCGATGCCGCGGAAGCTGAGCGTGGGCCCCAGGTGGTTGCCCTCCGCGGTGTGGTTGTAGACGACGTCGAGGATCACCTCGATGTCCGCGTCGTGCAGGGCCCGCACCATGGCCTTGAACTCCTGGACCTGCTGTCCGCGGCTGCCGGTCGCCGAGTACGCGTTGTGGGGGGCGAAGAACCCGATGGTGTTGTAGCCCCAGTAGTTCGACAGCCCCTTGTGCAGCAGGTGCGGGTCCTGGACGTACTGGTGCACCGGCATCAGCTCGATCGC